>CAJOQX010000227.1 GCA_905236865.1 Candidatus Rifleibacteriota bacterium | reverse complement strand
GTCGGAAATATCATCAAGAAATTCTTTAAAAATGTTATTTAGAGTCATGAAATAAATGAGCTCTGGCGGGTTTTCCTGATAGACAGAGGTAATCTTTTCTATTACTTCTTCTGTAACGTCTTTTGCAAGTTTTGGGCTTTTCCAAACCTGATTGAACATCTGTAAATACTGTTGGCTAAAAGGGGAATCAAACTTAGTTACAGCCCAAATTAAATCATTACCTTTTGAGATACCCAAATCAGCAGTTGAAAAGCTTTTAATAGGCATATAAACAGAAGATTCATTTTTTGAGGTAATGCTTATTAAACCAAGAGCAGCACCTTCTGTAATGTTAGATTTGAATGTGACTTTCTTGCGTATCCATTCAGCACATTCTTTTGCTATAGCCTTTTGAGTAAGCTGGTTTCTAAGCTTAATCTCAAATTCATTGCCGTAAACACTTCTTTCACGACTTAATTTTGGAATATAGAATTCACGTTTTTCTTTGGGGAAGTTTTCTTCAACAAATGTGGGAGAAGTAAACAAAAACCGCAATTCATCAATAGAGTTAAGCTCTTTTTTCAATTCTTCATAAGCGTAAATTGAGAAGCAGGAAGCTGCAATTGATAATTTTGATTTTGGAATAATACTCTTTGATAAATCGTCTTTAACTAGCTTTGTATGGTTATCAAAGAAATCCATTGTTTCACTGCCCCAAAAATAAAAAATTAGCAGGTGAAAACAACGCTTAACTATGTTATTATGTACATAGAAAAGCGATGCGTTGAAAAACTAGCTACTTTATGCCTATTATGGGCACGCAATGCTATGCATTGCTCCCCCTTCAGTCACTACGTGACAGCTTCCCCGCAAAGCGGGGCAGCATCTTAGGAATTAAAACCTCAAGAAGGGTTTTAGAGGACTAGTTTTTACGTATTCTGCTATTGTTTCTGGTAGCTCTGTTGACCTGCAAGTTATGCAGAGCTGCCTCGACGATTCAGTTCTTTTCTCGCCTATATTTTCAAAAGCCCTGCTTAAAAAGCTGGGCTTTTGTCGTATAAGGCAATTATATTATTATAATTTTAGACAATTTTGTCAATAATTTTAAGTCTAAAGTTTTATAAAATAAAAAAATGGATCGCCACGGTTCTTTCAGAACCTCGCGATGACGTAAATATACTCCGTAGTAATCATAATTGTCATTGCGAGCGATAGCGAAGCAATCCAGAAAAACAAAAGTTTAAATTAATAAAAAAATTTATGTTAATTTTATGAAGTTTAAAGACCGGCTAAAAAAGCTAATGTTAGAAAAAAATTTAAAACAATCCGATGTGGCTAGATTAGCTGGCGTTTCACAGACCATTGTTTCTAAGTGGTTGCGACTAGACTCTTCTCCAAAACTTAAATATATTCAGCCTTTGGCAAAAGCATTAAATATAAGAGTTTCTGATTTAACAGGTGAAATAGAGGATTCTGAAAAGTTTACTCCAACTGAAAAAAGATTTTTAGCACTTTCTCATAAGCAACAAGAATTCTTGATGGGACTTTTTGATTATTGTGAGAATCACTACAAAAAAATTTCATAAAAGTCTGGATTGCCACGCCTACGGTTCTGCGACTCGCTTGCTATCCATGGTGCTCGCTTGTATAGCAACATCCTGTTGCTTATCGCTTGCCATCCTGGCGCTCGCATGCACTCCCAACCTCCTGTTAGTCGTCAGTCACTTCGTGACAGCTTCCCCGCTCTGCGGGGCAGCATCTTCAGCTCATACAAAATAATTACTCATTAACTACTATGCCAACTTCTTGGCTTCGTTCCAATAAACATCTAATTGCTCTAGAGTCTTGCCTTCAAAACCACCATCAGCAAGTGCTAATTTTTCGACAGTATCGAAACGTGTGACAAACTTATTTCCAGCATTTCTCAAACATTTTTCTGCGTCCACACCTGCTAATCTAGCAACATTCAATGTTGCAAAAAGCAAATCGCCAATTTCTTCTTCAACTTTTTCTTTTGAATTGCATTTTAAAGCATCTTCAACTTCGTCAGCTTCTTCTTTTATTTTAGGAAAAGCTTCTAATGAATTTTTCCAATCAAAACCTACTTCTGAAGCTATTGATTGAATTTTAACTATTGAAGCAATTGCAGATTTAAAGGCTTCTGCTTCGAGCATTTTGTTTGTTAGGCGACCTTTTTCAGTCTTTTCTTTCTCTTTTATTTTACCCCATAATTCCATAACTTGCTCTGGATTAATGGCTTCTTTATTTTCACCAAAGACGTGAGGATGCCTAAAAATAAGCTTTTCGCAAATATCATGAGCCACATCAGCCATATCAAAAGTTCCCTTTTCATCTGCTATTTGAGCAGTCATAACTATAGTCATAAGCAAATCGCCTAATTCTTCTTTTATGTGCAGCATATCACCTGAGTTTAAAGCTTCAACTACTTCGTTTGCTTCACCAGAAATATGTTTCCCCATTGTTTCCATTGTCTGTTTTTTATCCCAAGAACAACCATTTGGGGAGCGTAAAGTTCTCATTATATTGATAAGTCTTAAATATTCATTAGTTATTCTTTCATTATCCTTCATTTTTATATTTTCCTTTATCATAAGAAATAATATTAATTAGCTCTTTATAATCATGAACTATATAATCAGCCGTTTCTCTATATATTTTTATACGGCTATCATAGATATTTTTTATTTCGTTAGACGAAAGATTCTTTATAAGAGGTCTTTTATCTTTTTCTTCTAATGTTAATCTAGACATAATAGTTTTAAAATCAGTATCGATAAAAATATTTATGGTTTTACTCATAAGTAACTGATTTTCTTTTCGCAAAGGGAAACCACCACCAGCAGCAATAATCATTGGTTCTTTAGATTTGGCAATCAATTTTTCAAATGATGTTGTTTCTAAATTTCTGAAATACTCTTCACCTTTTTCTATGAATATTTCGTTTATACTTTTATTTTCATGGGAAATAATATAGTCATCTAAATCTATAAAATCAAACCCGAATAGTTTTCCAGCTTCTCTTCCACTTGTGGTTTTCCCAGCTACCATAAAACCTGTTATCAGGTAAATTCTAATTTTGTGTTTCTTTACTTTATTCATAATTAAATGGTATCATAAGAATGTAAAAAGTTAAATAGCTACGAATCAATCTTACTAAATCCTTATTACTATGTAGGTCTTATAGACTCTTGTTTTATAGGTATTCAGTTTGATTGTTTAAGGATATTAGATGGAAGAAATAACAAAATATAATAGGTTTGGAAAAATTAAATCAAGAGTTTTTGCTCTCATAGTATTAATGCTTAGCTGTAGCTTGGCTTTGTCTGCTTTTAGATCATTAAGTAGAAAATTTGACGGAAAAATAGTTTATAAAAAAGTTCAAAATGGGTTTATTTCCAACAATTATGATTTATATTTAAATCAAGACTACAAAAACACTATAAATAAAGACTTATCTAATCAAGATATTATCAATTTCTTTGTTGAAAATCTAGATGATTACAGAAAAGTTGGAGTTTCTTATTTCACTTATGAAGATGCAGAAATATCAATGATAATAAAGAAAGAAAAATGGTCTCCAATCATTCTTTTAAATGAAAATGTTTTCATTGACCAAGGCATGTATTGGATCTTTTTAACAATATTAGGAATTATAATCTCTTTTACGATTTATTTTCAAAGTAAAAAGAAACCTAACAATGTTCACGAAAACAATCTTGATGATGAAGAGCTAGATTTATAAACTTCTATCTTTGCTCCAATTTATTAATAAAAAAAGCAAATAAGTAAGCATTATAAAATGCCTCCGTTTATCTTCCTCGTGGCGGAAGTTTCATCCAAACGCAAAGATGTGACTTAGAATCAGTACGTATCATGATATAATCTTCATATTTTGTCTGTTGTTTGTTGTTCATAATTTTTACGCCACTTTCTGTAAATTTTGGTATAACCATTTATTAACACGCAAGTTTTGTTCCAACTTTTATGTTCTCTCTTGCTAAATTATTAATCGGAATATTGGAACGAAATGTTTAGGGGAAGGGAGAGAATTGATAGGTGAGAATTGAGAATTGAGAATTGAGAATTGAGAATTGAGAGGTGAGAGGTGAGAGATGAGAGGTGAGAATTGAGAATTGAGAGGTGAGAATTCAGAATTGAGATGTGAGAGAGGAGAATTGAGAGGTGAGAATTGAGAATTGAGAATTGAGATATTACAATAGATATAAAATAATGTGTACTCTTTTCTTACTCTATAGCTGTTTAAAAATTGAACAGAAAAAGAATGAATGTACGCTTTTTTATCAAGCTCAATATATGGTATTAGAAAATATTAATTAGTATTGCTAAATAATGATTCAATTATAATACAAGTTGATAAAGTATTACAAAATTTACAATAATAAATTAATAAATATATTATTTTATTTTTAACAGAAATTATAAAGCTATGTACAAATCACCTGTAATAGTAAATGTAAAATAACAACAAGTGAAAAAATATTTCAGTTCTTCAAATAACGTAATGGGTTCTGATACACACCATTTTTTCTGACTTCAAAATGTACGTGAGGTCCTGTAGCAACTCCAGTTCTTCCAACATAAGCTACAGTTTTTCCTGTAGATACGCTTTGCCCAGTCTTAACAGCTATTTTAGAACAATGAGCATAAAGAGTTTCATACCCCTTACCATGATCAACCATAACAACATAGCCATAACCATTTTTCCAACCAGCAAAAACAACTTTACCTGCTGCAGCACAAGCTATTGGAGTTCCAGATTTAGCAGCCAAATCGATACCAGCATGGAAATGTCTTTTTTTGCGTTTTGGGTGAATCCTGTAACCAAATGACGATGTTAAAACCCCAACAATAGGACGATTTAAGAATCTAGAAACGTTCTTATCGGTTCCTTCACCAATTTTGCCTCTAATATCAAAATCGTTAGCTTTTTTTCTACGAGTAATAGTTCTAACAATTGTAAAAGTTTTTACAGCACCAATCTTTGAGCAATATGGGTCTTTTGGCTTAAAGAAATCAACTTCTTCTTTTTTATCGCTTTTAACAGAAATAACTTCTGTAACACCAGAAGACATTTGAGAAACAAAACAGCCTGATTTCAATGTACGAAATTGAATTGAAGCTAACAATTCAAAATTCATTGACAATATAAAATATATAGATAATATTACTAGTTTTGTAATTATTATTTTTTTCATGATTACCTAACTCTTTAAAGTTTGGTTATTATATACATTGTGTACGTTTTTGTCAATAGTTTATCAAAGATGAAAGATTATTATTTTTTATGCAAATAACTATTTATATATTGATTGTATTAGTCATAGTATTACTTGATATAATTGGCTTTATTGGGGCAGTGGCTCCAGCAATACCTGGTCCGCCACTTTGTTTAATCTCTCTTGCTATAGCATACTTTTATTTTCCCTCAAGTATTTCATTGGCTATTTTAATAACAATGATAGGACTTTGTTTATTAGCAGCAACAATTGATTATTTTGCCCCAATGTTGGTAACCAAACTTGGCGGTGGTTCAAAATACGCAATTGTTGGTTCAACTTTAGGTATATTAACAGGTTTGTTCTTCCCTCCTTTTGGAATTATATGGATTCCATTCATTGGAGCATTTATAGGAGAATTAATTGAAAACTACAAAAAGGTAGGAAAAGCTTTCAAAGTTGCATTTTTATCATTTCTTTCTTTTATGCTCACCACGGGTTTTAAACTTATTTTATGTGGAATAATATCATATTTATCAATTAGAGCCTGTTTCTTAAAATAAAATATAAGACAAAAAGGGTATAGATTTTTTCTTAATTTTGTGATAAATTTGCCCCTGTGAAAAATTAATTTTTTGTCGATATATTTCTTATGGCAGAAACATATTGGATAAAAAAAGAAAGTCAGGAATTATTTGATAAAGCAATAGAAATGGAAGCTGAAGGCAACACAGTAGAAGCTATCCGTTTTTATCAAAAAGCCTTACAGGTAAATCCCAAGAATGCTCAGACACTATATAATCTTGGCATAGCTTATGCTACATTAGAAAGAGTAGATCAAGCAATACGTTGTTGGAAAAGAGCAATATGGCTTGAACCTAATTTCAGAGATGAATTAGTAAAGGCTTTTGCATTAGATGATGAGCTTTCTGAAACATTAGTAAGTGATGATTTTTTAACTTATGATTGTTGTAAGGTAGCCTGAAAAATTTTAAGGAGATTTTTGTCATGTCTTATTGTTGGGAAATTTATAACAATTCAAAATGTGAAAATTGCAAACATTATATTTCTTATTTAAATGGCACATTGAATCTTGAAGAAGTAAAAGACGTTGTAATAGTTGATGAAGATTAATTAAAACCAAGAGGCTAAGTAAATTATATACTAGCCTCTTATTTTTTTAGTAAAAATATGCGTATAGGACTTGCAAAATTTATTGATTCTCTTTCTATAGCTTTAGACTATGTAGAGAAAGAAATTCTTAATGTTTCTCCATACCATGGACAAAGAGTTGCTTCCATAACAAACAAATTAGCAACCAGTTTAGAATTTGAACAGGATATTATATTTGCTCTCACTTATGCTGCTTTACTTCACGATTGTGCGTTAAATGAATATTTTGAAGACGAAAAGCCGAACGAAAATCATTCTGTGTCAGAAAAAGATATGGCTTTACATTGCTATGCAGGAGAAAAAATTCTATCAAAATTACCATTTTACAAAAAAATAGAAGGAGCTGTTCTTTATCATCATGAAACAGCAGACGGCAATGGTGCTTACAGAAAAAAAGCCGAAGAAACCCCTATTTTTGCTAGACTTATTCATCTTGCAGACATACTAGATGTAAACTGGTCCTTATCCGAAAAACTAGACGAACAAAAATATAATTCTTTATGCAAATGGGTTAAAGACAATACTGGAACTTTAATAGACAAAGAATGTTCCGATTTATTTTTCAAATCTATAACTTATGATTTTTTATCACAAATAACAGGCAATAAGGTTTTAGATTATTTTCATAAATGTATAAAATACGAAGACGAAGAAATACCAATTGATGCAATTATAGACATATCCTCAATTTTCGCCGATATTACAGATTACAAATCACATTTTACATGGCGTCATTCGTTAGGAATAGCCGAAAAAGCTAAAATTATATCAAAGTATTATAATTATTCAGAATATGACTGTAAAAAAATGTATATAGCCGGAGCTTTACACGATATAGGTAAACTTTTAATAAGTAACGATATCTTAGAAAAGCCAGGAAAACTAGATGCTGATGAATATAAAACCATTCAAAATCATGCTATTGGTTCATTTAAACTTCTAGAAGGAATAAATGGGTTGGAAGAGATAAAACGAATAGCTTCGCTTCACCATGAAAAACTAGATGGGAGTGGCTATCCTTTCGGTTATACTGCCGAAAACCTTAGTAAAGACGAGAGATTAATGGCGTGTTTAGATATTTATCAAGCATTAGTAGAAGAAAGACCATATAAAAAAGGCTTATCTCACGATTCTGCAATAAAAATACTCAAAAAAATGGGTGACGATGGTCAACTAGATAAGCAAATCATAGAAGACATAGACAACTGCTTTAAAAACAGCGATTTATCTCAAAACAATAACAATTGTTATACAAATGTATCACCAAAAGAATTAAACGACAAAGAAGTATGGCAATGCCCTGTTTGTGGTTATTTACATGAAGGAACACTTCCAAAAGACTTTATCTGCCCTCACTGCGAACAGCCTGCTTCTGTGTTTAAGAAAATTTGAAAAAACAAAATAGCCCTTTTATAAAGCCCAGAGTTCTAAAAATAGATCTTAATAAAAAAACAATAGTTGCATTTAATTTTGCCAATAAACCCAATTGGCTTTTATTATTTCTGTTAATCATTGCCACATAATCAAATTCAATACCGCCAAGCATTATTACAGAAAATGACATTATCCACTTTATAAAAGTTGTTTTTTTGCATTGTTGGCAAATACAAAGTGTTTTACCCACAAAATACATAACAATCGAAAATAGAGTTAAACCTGCTAAAAACGTTTCACAGATTTCTTTACTTCCAGTGTAACTATCACCAGATAACCGTTTTGGGAAATCAAAGTAAAGCTTGGCTCTCCAATAACCATGTTTAAATTGAGTTTTCAAATACTTAATTATTCTTTCAGGATGAAAATGTCCAACAACAGCTTTTTTAACAAATTTTATTCTATAACCACTTCTAATTATTTTATAACTTATATCATTATCTTCACCGCTTGCAGACTTATAATCTTCATTAAATCCCCCAATTTTAAAATACAAATCTTTCCTTATAGCTAGATTATAAGAACCGCCAAAAGCCACAAAATCACTATAATTATTATGTTTATATTCAATTTCAGACTGAATTAATTGTGCCAAAAAACTTTCTTTATTTTCATTACTGTATGTTCCTGTTGTAGCTTTAATAGAAAAGTCTTTAAAAGGTTCAATCAATTCTTTTAACCAATTATTATGTGGAACTGTGTCAGAATCAGTAAAGACCAAGATGTCACCATTTGCATTTTTTGCACCTAAATTTCTTGCTGTTGCTGGGCCTGAATTTTCTTGGGAAAAAACTCTAATATTCTCGATTTGCTTTAATAGATTTAAGCTGTTATCAGTGCTTCCATCATCAACAACTATTATTTCAGCAGATTCGTCTAAACCTTCTTGATTTTTTATTGCATTTATAGTTTTAACAATAGTTTTTGAAGAATTATAAGTAGGTATTATTACAGAAATTTTTGTCATTATTTACCCTTAAAATAATCAAGAAAATTCTTGAATCCAAAAAGCTTTCTTTGAAAATCAGATAAACTTCTCATATTAAATATCATTCTCAAAATTTGCTGTGGTCTTAAATAAAAAGATTTTAAACCTCTGTCAATATAATAATCAATAGCTTTAGAAGATAGTTGAGGGTAGTCTAGAAGTGTGCATTGTTCAAAATCTTTATTTAACCACTCTGTCCAATCTTTGGCTATAAGATAGTTATTTTTTACTGCCCAATCATAAAGAGGCGTTCCAGGATATGGGCACAACCCTGCAAACTGAATAGTATCGCAAGGTAAGCTTTTAGCAAACCTAATAGTTTCTTTAGCAGATTCTATAGTTTCACCTGGAGCCCCAATCATAAAACAACCATGAAGTATAAAACCTAATTTATTTGCAGTTTCAGCATATTTCTTAGCTTGTTGTAAAGTTGTACCTTTTCTTACTGAATTAAGTGCTTCTTGTGTTCCAAACTCGAAACCAGTCATTAACATCCTACAACCAGCTTCTTTCATCAATGGAAGTAAATCTAAATTTGTGTCAACACGAAGATTGCATGACCAGCTAATCCTTTTATTTAAACCACTATTTATAATCAATTTACATATTTTTTCTGTATAAGAATAATTAATGGCAAAAGTATCAGTTTCAAACATTATTTCTTTTATTTGAGGGAATAAGGCTAAATCATGTTCAATTTCTGATATTACTAATTCTTCTTTTCTTTGTCTTATTTTTCCTGGACTAATAACATTGTGGTAACAACAAAAAGAGCAATTACCTACACAGCCTCTAGCATTGATTAATGTTAGAAAAGGAAATCTTTTACCAGCATCATAATAGTCATTTGGATCTATTAGTTTCCAATCTGGTTCTGGAAGTAAATCAACATTGCACAAAGGTGCTTTTTTATAATTCAATCTTCCATTGTTTATGGTTGCAATACCTAAAATATTAGATAAATTTGATGGATTATCGGCTAATTCTGCTATAGAAAAATCGTATTCCCCGATGGCAATTGCATCAAGACTATTGTTATATTGTCTTTTAGCTATTTCAAATGTGTTTTCTGGAACAGCAGAAACATGAGGTCCTACGGCAATTGTAATTATATTATCAGAAATCTCTTTTACATTCTTAGCATATTCTAAATCATTATAAATTGAAGGGGTAGTTGTGTGTATTACAACCATTTCTGGCATAAAATCTTTTATTTGTTTTTTTATATCTTCTCTACTTAGATTTTTTATGGGTCCATCTGTAAATTTTACTTCATGTCCATTTTTTAACAACACCCCTGCAAGAGTAAGTAAATAATCTGGATGTCTTTGAACACGTCCCCTTGATTTAGCGGCCCATCTGGCAGAACGGCAGAAATCTTTCACATAAGGTGGATTAAGAATAAATATTTTCATAAGAAAAATTATAGCTTATAAAGTTTTGTTTTAGCAAGACTCAATGTAATTACATTGCATATAATTATTACTGACTTTATAAAATATAAAAAGAATTTTAATTAGTTTGTTATTTAGAACTAGCAATAAGGCTTTCTAGAGTAGAATAAACACTTTCTGGTTCTACTGGTTTGCTAAGATGTGCATTAAGCCCACCCTGTAAACTACGTTGAACATCTTCATCAAATGCGTTAGCGGTAAGAGCTATAATAGGTATAGTCTTAGAATCTTCGTGCCCCATATTCCTTATTTTGCCTGTAGCTTCCAAGCCGTCCATTTCTGGCATTCTCATATCCATCAAAATTGCGTCATAATAGCCTGATTCATGAGATTCAAACATTTCAACAGCAATTTTGCCATTTTCAGCGTGTTCAACTTCCATCTCACGCATTTTTAGAATCATTATCATTATTTCCGCATTAATCTTCATATCTTCTGCCAGCAATATGCGTTTACCCTTCAAATCAGCTTTTTTAGCCGTCTGAGTGCTAATATTTTTCTTCTTAATAGCCATTTTAAATTCATCTAATAAATTCGATGCAAATAAAGGCTTGGTAATAAAACTGTCTACACCAGCTTTAGTTGCTTCGTCTAAAATATCATCCCAATTGTATGCGGTAAGAACAATAATAGCAGATTCGTTCCCAATAATAGATCTAATTTGGCGAGTAGTTTCCACTCCATCCATTTCTGGCATTTTCCAGTCTATTATTATCAGATTAAATGGATCTCTTCTAGCATGGCGAATCTTAACTTTTTCAATAGCTTCTTTTCCTGAAAAAGCATTTTCAGATTTAATACCTGCTTTTTCTAAAACTAGTTTTCCGTGTTCACAAGCAACGGGATCGTCATCAACAAGAAGAACGTTTATATCCTGTAATCTTATTTCTCCAGTCTCTTCATCAGTTAATTTCTTGTCTGAATCAATCAAAGTTATAGTCACTGAAAAAGTTGTACCCACTCCTTTTTCACTTTCTACATCAATATTTCCGTTCATCATTTTGACAATATTTTTTGTTATTGCCATACCAAGTCCTGAACTGCCATATTTATTGGTTGACTTTGAATCTTCCTGACTAAAAGCATCAAAAAGTTTTGGTAGATATTCTTTGCTCATACCAATACCAGTATCTTTTATCACAAATTTAAAAGTTGATTTCTTATCAAAATTGGCCGTCTTAGAAACAAAGAAACTTACCTTACCGCCTTTTGGTGTGAATTTAACAGCATTTCCAAGGATATTAATCAAAATCTGGCGTAATTTTATATTATCACCAATATAATAGTTATCAATATTTCCTTCTAATTGGCAATCATATTCTAGCCCTTTTTCATTACACTGACTGCTTACTATAGTATTAATCTGCTCTATCAACTTAGAAAATAAGAATTCTTCATTTCTGATTATCATTCTGCCCGATTCAATTCTTGACATATCAAGAATATCATTAATCAAGCTAAGAAGATGCTGGGCAGAACCACCTATTTTTCCCAAATATTCTCTTGTTTTTTCAGAAATAGTCGAATCTTGTAAAGCAATACTATCTAATCCTATAATAGTATTCATTGGAGTACGAATTTCATGGCTCATATTAGATAAAAATGTGGTCTTTGCTTTACTGGCTTCTTCTGCTAATTTTAGAGCATCACTCAAAGCTTGATTTTTCATTAACGAATCACGCATTTCAGCATCTATATCAGAGAAACCAACTCCAATTGACTGTATAACTTGATTATTTTTTGTTTCTGAATGGCTTACATTAGCCATTTTTATCATTTCATAAGCTTCTTTACCATTATGAGAAGTTAAATAACGGTAAAAAATTACAGGTTCTTTCATCAAATTTTTACGAATGTTTTCAGGCTTTATAAATTCAAGAAATTCTTCTCGATAGCTTTCAACAACATAAAGATTAGCATATTCTGTAAATTTAGTTAAATAAGAGAAATGATCTCCCTCAACAATTTTATCCGTTAGCTTTTTATTTCTTCTATAACATATAGCTTCATTTTTTTCCAGATTAACGTAATAAACACTGCGATAATCAGAAGATAAAGCATTAACCATATAATCAGCTTCAGTCTTCTGTCTTTCTTGTTCTAAAAGCTTTTCTTGCAAAACAAGACGCTGTTCTAATTCTTCTTGCTTAACTCTATTTTCAGCATCAGCTTTTTCTTTTTCAAAAGCTATTTTTGCTGCTTTTTTATTTTGAGTAGAAAATACGATAAACATAGATACTAGAATTAATACGGCTACAATAGATTGAATAAGACTTCTAGTTAAAATGTTATCTGAGATACTGCTTATTTTGTCATTTATAACATTTTCTCTAATTAGATAAGTCAAAGTCCAATCAGTATTTTGAATTGGCTCATAATAGAGAGTTTCTTTTATATTGTTATAAGTAAAAGAAACAACTCCTTCTTCTCCATTAGAGAAACTTTTAGAAAAACAATCATAAGAAAATCCCAAATCATAATTAGCTGTTTTCATAGCTCCGAGAAGATTATCTTCCTGAGCTAATCCACCCAAAATCATATTTGTAAGAGCAATTCCGTTTCGAGTATATATATTACAAAAGGTGGTACTGTTATTGTCAGTCTGCAAAGAAATCATATTTAAAAGATTGTTCATTGTAATTTCAATAAAACCAACTTTTAGCTCTTTGTCCGCAAGTACAAGGTTGTCTTCCAGCGGTACAGCAATAATTACTTTTTTGTCTTCTTTATGAACATCTTTTACCCTTATCTTTGGAGATTTTAAAGTTTTATAATCAAAAGGATACTGATCTATTCCTCTTAGAATACCTAATGAAGTGTAAATAAGGCCATCATTATCTACAAAAGCAAATTTTTCCAAGCCATAAAGCTTTTTCATTCTACTCTGATAAACTTGCAAATTTTCAATACTCTTTAAGTCATCTTCATCTAGAAGCTTAATAGCAATTTGCATTTTTTCCAAATAATAATTTAAAGAGGAAGAAACAACTTGTACACGTCTGCCTGCCAATTCTTCTAAGTAAAGCAAACTAACAGATTTTACTGCTTTTTCTGTATCTCTATTTGCTGTTTTACTATTCCAAAATGTTCCAAAAAACAGTATAATAAGAACTACTATAACACCAAGAATAGCAAGAATTCTTGTGCCACCTTTTTTATTTTCTTCCATTAATTTATTCCTTCTATTGATAGTTACATACTATTTGATTTGTATACTACTATAGCTAGTTTGTTTAAAGATTAAGCATTTTTAGAGTTAGAGGATTGTTAAAGTTCTGCTAAAAACTTATCTCTATTTTCTTTAACTTTTTCAAGTAAAGGAGAATAATCAATAGCTTTCTTGGCTCTTAATTCTTCTGTAATTTCACAAATAGCATTATACAAAGGTGTTATAGCAAGATTTCCTATAGAACCTTTTAAACCATGAGCTATTTCAAAACTTTTGTCTAAATCGTTGTTTTTAATAGCTTCTTCGAGTTTAGCAAAGTTTTCATCTTTAAGTCCCATTTGAACCAGATTTAGATAAAAAGTTTCTTGATTCAAGCATCTTTTGAGACCTTCAGCAGTATTGCAACCTAATTCATTCATTTTTGTAATGTTTAACATTTTTATTCTCTTTCGTTTTCTCTAGATTTTAGTTCTTTTTCTATTAAAAGTTTAAATTCTTCTGGTGGAAGAGGTTTTGAAAAATAGAATCCTTGTATTATATTACATTTTAACTTTTTAAGAAGTTGGCACTGTTCTTCTGTTTCCACGCCTTCTGCAACAACAGGAACATTTAAATAATCAACAACTTTCATTAAAAGTTCGACTTTGCGAAGATTTTTTTCATCTTTTGCTATATTGCGTATTAATTCAATATCTAGCTTTAACGCATCTTTTGGCAAATCTGAAAGCATATTAAAAGAAGAATATCCAGAACCGAAGTTATCTATTTCGATAAAGAAACCTTTTGAACGCAAGCTTTCAATAACTTTAACAATTTGTTCTGCATTACCTGTATATGCAGATTCATTAAATTCTAACATTAAATCACTTGGTTTTAGACCATTGGTATTAATAAGTTTCAAGAAATTGTTTTCAAAATCTGGTTTATAAATATCTATTCTTGAGATATTTACAGAGACAGGAATGATAATGTTGTATTGGTCACGCCATCTACGTATTTGAGATGCTACTTCATTCCACACAAAATAATCTAAGCCTGATACCAAACCGTTTTCTTCCAATAATGGAATAAAACTTCTTGGAGTGACCATTCCAAATCTTGGATGATTCCATCTTATTAATGCTTCTGCACTAGACAATCTTGGTCTAGAACCACTAATATCATACTTAGGCTGATAATAAACAATAAAACTATTATTTTCAAAAGAAGTTTTCACATCAGAAACAAGATTTTCTACAAACATCTCTTTCTGATTAAATCCAGCGTCATAAAAACCAATACTATCGCTAAAATTATTATACAAAGAGCTACAAGCCATCATTGCTTTTTCAAAACGCTTGCTAACATCTATTTTCTTGTCTACATTTTGAGTGATTCCACAGATAAGTCTTGATCTTGAATTATCAAACAAAGAATTCAATTCATCCATAAAATTATTTAATAATTCTTGTTTATCATTTTTATGTTCTATATAAAGATAAAAAGTATCGGAATGTCTGCAAGCTGTTCCGACAGTCTTAATCAACAAACCTTTAATAGCATTGGCTATTTTCTTTAAGATTTCTGTTCCATAAGAACGCCCATTTATTTCGATTATCAAGTCCAGATGACTTATAGTGAAAACGATTGCGTCCATTTTTTTCTCAGAATAGTATTTGTCTAATCTTTCGCAATATTGGAAAAAGAATTCTTTAGTCAACAAACCTGTCAGTTCATCACGACTAATATTTTCAATCATTGTATAGCTTTCAGAAAGATCTATGCTTCGTCTGACTCTTGCCAATATTACTTCTGGCATATCGTAAGGTTTGTTTATAAAATCAACTGCTCCAAGTTTTAAACTTTCAATTTCAGCATCTTTTTCAGAAGTAAGTACTATTACAGGAATTCTAGATAGTTCTTCATCTTTTTTCAACTCCTGAAGTACTTTAAAACCGTCCATTATTGGCATCATAAGATCAAGCAACACAATTGAAAGTAAATTTTTATGTTTTTTTATTTGTTCAAGAGCTTCTTGACCATTTTTTGCAAATATAACATTATAATCTCGTTTTATAATGAAACCGAGCATTTCTCTATTTACAAATTCATCATCTACTATAAGAACTAGTCTTTTTATATTTGGGTTAATAAGATTGTCCATTTGTATGCTATCCTAAAAATGTAGAAACTTTCCTTACAACTTTATAGAAATGAATAATGTCACAAAATTAATAAAAAGTAAATTATTTTTAAAGAAATAATAGAATTACTTCATGCTTGAACTCATTTTGAATAGTGGCATAAAAACCGAAAGAGCAATTGTACCAATAATAATACCCATAACCACAGTTAGAATTGGTGTAATCGCTGACGTAAGCCCATCAAGAGCTTCTTTTACGTCACGGTCATAAAAGTCTGCCGCTTTTGAAAGCATAACATCAAGATTACCAGAGTTTTCCCCTACTTCAATCATCTTTTTAACCATTGGTGGGAAAACGTCAACCTTTTTTAATGTACTAGCTAAAGTATTACCTTGCTGTACGCCTATAGCCATATTTTCTATCATTTCTTCGAGAATAGGATTTCCCATAACAGAACCAGTGATTCTTAAAGATTCCATAATAGGAACACCTGCCCCAAGCAAAGAGCAAAAAGTTCTTGCAAAACGGCTTACAGCAATCTTTTGGGTCAGTTCGCCAAGAACTGGTGCTTTTAAACTGATTAAAGCGGTTATTCGTTGCCCTACTTTTGTTTTCATTGCAAGAAAACAAATAACTCCTATTGCTATAGCCCCTAGAATACATAAAATATAATGATTAATCAAAGCATCAGATGCCATCATCATCATTTCTGTAATTTTTGGCAAATCAACTTTCATCTTTTTGAACATAGTTGCAAAATTAGGGAATATTTTAACTAGAAGAAAAATAACACCACCTAATGCTAAAACAAGTTGTATAACAGGCATTGTCAAAGCCCCTTTGATTTTCCCTCTTATTTCAGCATCGGCTTCAGCAAAATTAGCTAATCTTTGTAAAACTTGGTCTAGCATACCGCCTGCCTCGCCAGCTTCACACATATTACAATAAATTCTGTTAAAAACTTTGGGATGTTTTCTTATCGATACAGAAAAAGAAACTCCTGATTGCAAATCACGTCCAACGTTTTCTAAAACTTGTTTAAAATAAGGATTAGAAGTCTGATCTGCCATAATCCCTACAGCTTCAACCAAAGGTATTGCAGCACCGACTAGAGTCGATAGCTGTGTAGTAAAAATCATCATTTCTTTAGCTTTTACACTACCGCCAAATAAATGAAAGCCTGATTTTTCCTTTACTTCAGAGGCTTTAATTAAAGTAAAGCCTTTTCCTGAAAGCAGATTGGATAATTCAACCAGATTAGGTGCTTCAAGTTCAGTTTTTAACACTTCACCGTTTGCATCTTTTACTTCACAATTATATCTAGCCATTATCTACCTCTCATCCTATTAATCAGAACGTGCAAGTGCAAAAACTTCTTCTGGTGTAGTCAAGCCTTGTTGAAACTTTGTAACAATATCTTCTTTTAGCGTTTTCATCCCCAACTTTAGAGCTTCTTTACGCAAATCATCAGGACCAACTTTTTGGATAATCAGTCTACGAATATTTTCATGAGTGTACATAACTTCATGAACGCCAACACGCCCTTTATAACCAGTCTTAGCACATTTTTCACATCCTTTTCCTCTGTAGTAAGTCTGATTTATCGATTCTGGCGGGAGTCCCAACTCTGCAATAGTTTCAGGAGTAACAGTAGTGTCGATATCCTTACAAAATTTGCAAACACGTCTTGCAAGTCTTTGTGAAATAATACAAAGCAATGCTGCTGAAACAAGGAACGGTTCAACGCCCATATCAACAAGACGAATTGCAGTACTTGTAGCATCATTAGTATGCAGAGTTGCAAAAACCAAGTGACCAGTAAGAGCAGCTTCAATAGCTATAGTTGCAGTTTCTTGGTCACGAATTTCTCCAACCATTATAACATCTGGGTCTTGTCTAAGAAATGCACGTAAAACAGAAGCAAAATTCAAATCTATTTCTGGTCTAACCTGAACCTGATTAATAAATTTAAGTTTGTATTCAACAGGATTTTCAACAGTACAAATATTTATTTCGGGACCTTTAATTGCATTTAAGCAAGAATAAAGCGTAGTGGTCTTTCCAGAACCTGTTGGACCTGTAACTAGACACATTCCATTCGGGGCTTGAATTGCTTTTTTTACCAAAGTAAAATTAGTTGGGGTAAATCCCATTTGGTCTAATTGAACATTAACATTTGATTTATCAAGTATTCGCAAACAAGCTTTTTCACCCCAAGAAGTAGGAATAGTATTAACACGAAAATCTATAGGTTTATCCATGATTGTCATTTGAATACGACCATCTTGGGGAATACGGCGTTCAGAAATATCCATACCGCTCAGAATTTTAATTCTTGACATAACAGATGGCAAAGCTTCTGGCTGAAGATTCATTGAAACTTGAAGTGTTCCGTCTATTCTAAGTCTAACTCTAAGTTCACCTTCATCTGGTTCGATATGAATATCAGAAGCACCTTTTTGAACCGCTGAAGTCAAAACAAGATTAACCAATTTAATAATAGGTGTTTCTTCAGAAGCCTTTTTTAAACCATCGAGTGCAGCATTGCCCGAACCTTTTTTTTCATCGTTAGACATTGCACTCAAAGCATCTGCCATAGCACCAGCAACATAT
This sequence comes from Candidatus Rifleibacteriota bacterium, assembly GCA_905236865.1. Taxonomy (GTDB): domain Bacteria; phylum Muiribacteriota; class Ozemobacteria; order Ozemobacterales; family Ozemobacteraceae; genus RUG334. The sequence goes on along the minus strand of CAJOQX010000227.1, from coordinate 10,825 downwards.
AATCTATCAGTTGCCTCTGCTATCTGGTTTTCTGAACATATAGCTCTGATTACTTCACAGTTATTTTGAAATTGAATTTCGTCTATGATGAAAACATCTAGCGGGTCAGCCATTCCAACCATCAACTGGTTGTTTTCAAAACTAATAGGCACTAGAATATGCTTACGGCAAATCTTTTCAGGAACCATTTTTAAAACATCTGGTTTAATGTCAACTTCTGTTAAATTAACAAAAGGAACCTTTAACTGTTTGCCTAAAATTGGAAGTAGTTTATCTTCTGTGATATAGCCTAGCTCTATAAGAACCTGTCCGATACGTTTACCACGCTTCTTCTGTTCAGCTAATCCGATATTTAATTCTTTTTCGCCTATGTGACCTGCTTCAATTAAAAGCTGACCTATTTTTTTTCGCTTAAACATTATATATCTGCTCTAAAATATTATCTAATAATTATATCAAAAGTCATCTCTATTAACTCTCTGTTTAAAATGACTCCCCTTTTCATCTTTTTTTAATTTATTTTGTAATTGTTTTATAGTTACAGTTGAGAACTCTGTATATGTTATTTCGTCTTTTTCTCCTGCAGGTTTTGCCGCTGCTGTAACAAAAAAAGAAACCTTTCCAGAATATGCATAGTTGTCTTGAAGTTCGCCTGATTGTGTAGCTAGTCCAATAAATTTGATATTATCAGCTATTTTCTTACTTCCACCATTTTTTATTGTTCTAGTCAATTTACCATCACTTATGGAGTATTCTAATTCATTATAAAGTTTATCTTCATCACTACTATCGCCACTGAAATATTTAATAGGCTCTACATTCGCATTATCTCCAGAATCCGAATCAAGTTTTGAACTCTGCATTGTTACTCCAGTTTGATCACCTTTAAACTCTACAGTATTCTCAAATTTTGTGGGATCATTTTCAACTGGTAATGCTCTTGAGGAAGCAATATCTTTCTCTAATTGTTTAACCGCCAACTGAGCATTTAATCTTAACATTCCCCTACATTCTGCTTTTGCTGTAGTTTTTCTAGCATTGCTCATTAGTTTTAACAAGCCTAATCCTATTATAGCCATTACTGTAATAGAGATAAGGACTTCTATGATTGTTAAACCTTGCTTATTTTTTTTTAAAAAACTCATAACTAATTAACGCTTTACTTTTACAAAAGATAACTTTTGTGATGATTCGCCTCCGCCATCTCTTGTCCATTTTACTTCAGCTTCAACAGTTAAAGAAACAATATCTACAACTGTTTTTTCTGTTGCCGATACAGTAAGTCTAAAATCTTTGTATTGTTTTTGAGCTAACATTAAATCATTAAATGTTTTAGGAGCATTAAAACCATCTAGTCCTTGCTTTAATTTTACGACTTCATCATAATCTAGTTCTATACATTCTTCTTTAAAAGAAGATAATATCTTATTTGCCTGTGCAATCTTATCTAATTGAACTTCTTCTTTTGCTCCATAAGAAATTGCATAATAAAGAGGAATAGCAGCCACAGCAAATATTAATACGGCAACAGCAACTTCTGCCAATGTAACACCAAATTTATTAATCTTTAACCTTTTCATACGCATATTTAGACCAGTTATCAGCCATAGATACATAATATCGTCTAGGCTCGAACTTACCTACCTTTCTCATTGAAGCTAACGGAGATACAGAAGTTACAGTATTGTCATAAAAAACTTCTACTTCTTGAAATTCAGTTCTATCGAATCCGTTACAAACTATATTACCATGTATTTTTATATTACCTGAAGCCGATGGAGGGTTATTTGAAAAACAAGCAGCATGGATTTCTGAACCAGCTTCAAACGAAATCAATCCGCCTCTTGCTATTATCCCTAAAGAACTTTGTCCTCCTGTATCAGGATTAGGAGCTATAGGCTTAATCGTTCCACCTAAAGATATACTAGCAGCTTTACATACTATAAGACCATTTCCAAAATAATTTATATTTTTTAAATCAAGTACACCACTTCCTTTTATATATAAAACCCCATTAAATTTATATCCATCTGAATCTTTTAATCCACCTTTATCAACAGGAGTATCTAAATCACCAATAAAATCTTCTATGGTGTCATAATATCTTGTTGCTTTTTTTGCATATTGTAAAGCATCGTAGCAATTTGCAGGCATATATTTAAAGTCTTCATCAGAATTCCAATCTTCTTCTGGATCATAGCAATCATATCCCTGCATTCCATACTGTGCAGGATTATTCCAATCTTCTACTCCTGCATCAAAATCAAAAGCATTATCCTTATCAGAATATGTAGAAACAGGCTGATAATCAAAGACTACTCTTGTTTTTTCATCCACAGTTATTGGTTTTAAACCATCTAAAAATTTAATTGTAGCATTTGGTGTAGCTTGTATTCTTGCCCTACTGAATGTTGAAACTATAGGACCTTCTGCACGTATACCTAATGGAAATTCCATTCCACCTTCACCGAATAGTAAAGTAGGAACAGATACGACATCAAATCCCGATAAATCAAATAATTTCAATAAATTTTTTAAACCAGGCTCAAATATACAAATTTCTGGCGTAATCTTATCCTCAAAAAAAATAGGGAATTCAATATCGTGGTATTTTTGCAAAGGAGTATCGTCCCATTTAAAAGAAACTACGGTATTAAGCTTATTAACTTCGTATTCACCTATTCGATTTGGGTCAAATGGATTTAACACTCTGTTCAATTCTGTGGTTTCAGGTTCATCATAAACACCTAAGAAAAGTCCTATTTTTGTAACATTTTGCTTATCACTAGGGCTATAATTTGAATTGATTCTAACCATTCCTGCAACCTTATCATCAAATTCAAAAGTAGGTTTATCACCATCATAAGGAAGATTGTGGATTATCATTTTACCCTGCGACTGCCTTGTAGCTTGAAAACCATCTCCACTAGTTTCTAAGCCATCCATTTCTATAGGTTCTCCTAAATTAACACTAGAATCTATATCTCCACCATCGCACAATAATTTACCTGAATTAGCTATAAATAGCGTATATTCAGGAGCAATCGGTTGAATATCAGAAACTTTAAATGGAATTTCACAAACCAAAGCTTTTTTTATAGGCTTTGCATTAGGCTTATTATAGGCAACTTCTATTGTAAAACGTAAAACAGCTCCCTTTTCTATATAAGTTTCAAAATTGTCATCAGAAATGTTTGAAAAATGCTGTGAAGCGTTATTATAATCCGTTGAAATTTTATCTAGGTATTTATCTAGTCTAAAACTAGATATAAACTGAGTTCCCAAAATCATATTTGTTAAACCTTCCAAATCTTTATGAGGTTTAATGTCTGGGAAAAACTTAGAATCATCCATTATTTTTTGTATATCTAATTTGGGCAATCCTGGAATATCAATAGTTCCTAAATTTTGAGTTTCAACTTTTATTGAATCGAAACATGGTGTATAATCACTGTTTCTACCAACAATTAATGTTATTTCTGAGTTTTCACGAGAATCTTCTATTTCTTTTTCTATTTCTTCCTGTGTTTTTCCAGAACCAAGCCAACTCTTAAAAGTTTCCCATTTTCGTTTTAAACTCTCTTGAAAACCAATACCATAAGAAACAGTAAAAGTTTTTCTTTCTTCTAAAGGTAAACCATTAGGAAACTTTAATTTTAATTTCCATTTGTTCTTTTTATAATCGTCACCATCATCATTAGGTGAAACAGGAAAAGTTGTTTCATCTAAAAACTTTGCTGACTTACCTCTTGCAGGGAAATGTTCAGTATCTATTGTTGTAACCTTATAGTTTTCTTTATATGGAGTAAAACTTTCTGCTTTTATTATTTCACATTTTACTTTCTCAATAACCTCATTATCTTCCCACCCATATTGTTTAATGGTATCTCTTAAAATTTCTTCGTAAGGTACCAATACCGAGAAATCCTCAATAGGAGTAATGCTAGAAACATCTAGTTCATCTTTATCTTTAATCTTTAAAGGACTTCTTAAAAAATAATAAAATACATCTTGATGGTTTATATAATCATTTGGAACTTTCTTAATATAAGTCATTACCATATCAGCAATAGACTCTGCCAAAGCCTCAACTTTCTTTTCATCAGACAAATGTTTAGAAATAACTGTTTTTTGGGATTTAGAACTTACATAACCCAATGCCAAAACCAATAAAACGACAATAGCAGATATTATTGTTAAAATAGCAGAGCCTTTTTTTCTCATAAGTAGTAATCCTTAAACATTTTAGAGTAATATTCAACATCTTCTTCAACTTTTATTCTTGCTGATTTTTCATCAATCTTTTCTTGTTGAATCTTAAATTGCACTGCTTCATCAAAAGAACATTTCTTGTCTTTAACTTTTAAAGCATACTCAACGTCATTAATCCATTTACTATAAAAGTCACTTTTTTCTATATTTAAAGTAGACAAATCTTCTGTTTCTATAAGTTTAGCTCTCATTCTTGCAAAGGAAAAAAATAAATTTAAATCTTTCAATGAATGAGCACAAATCATCAAGTTTTGAATAGCAAAAAATTTAGTTACAGGAGTAGCTTTTTGGTCTTTCAATATACTATTAAATTCATTCATAGCTGTCTTATAATCTTTATGTTTCATGGCAATCTTACCACTAACGTAAGACTTATTCGATTTTATAAGATACTGCTCACGAGTCTTATCTGAAAGAGAAGCGTCTTTAAGTTTTTCTTCAAACCATTTCTCAGCGTATTCTTCTCTTTTTTTTCTGTTTCTTTCTCTAATTTCTTTCATTATTTCTTTATCTTTATTTGTCAGCATGGGAGGCGGAGTGCCATAATCTCTAGCATATAAAGATGAAGAAATATTTCCGTGACGACTATTACGACCAAAATTTGAAGTTTTAGAACCTTTACCAGAATCTTTTTCGATGTTTTCTTCTTCTTCAACTGGTTTTTCTTTATTAGGAACAACTTTTCGCACAAAATTTTGAGGCTCATTCCTTGAACTACAACCTTTCGAGCAGGCAAAAAGCATCGTCATCAAAAGACAGATGACACAAACCGCTATGATGATTGTATGGTTATTGTTCAACTAGATTTTCCTTTTAAGATTGATATCTCTATAATTTTACCATTTTAAAATATAAATAACAAGTACCCTTATTTGCTAAATTTTGGTCAAAACAAACCTTTTTATTTTATAGTTTGATGTGTTAAAATACAAAAAATAAGCAAGGAGAAGAAAATGCCAGTAATCAGTTTATTTGCAGGAATAAAAATAACAATGAATTATGATGACCATAATCCGCCTCACTTTCATGCACAGTATGGTGATTTTAAAGCTTCTGTTTTAATATTAGAAAATGTAGTTGATGCTGGTTACCTTCCTAATAGACAATTAAAATTAGTTTTAGCTTGGTGTGAACTTCATAAAGACGAATTAATGCAAAATTGGGAACTTCTTGCTGAACACGAAAATCCACTAAAAATTAACGGTTTAAGTTGAGATTATAATGTTATTAAAGAATAGCAAATTAGATAGCAAAAGATTTTTTCCTGAAGTATTTCAGGTAGTTCCGTCAGATGATTATAAAGTCTATGCATATATGAATGATGGTTCTGTACATCTTTACGATGCAAAACCTTTGTTAGAAAGCAAAGCTTTTGCAAAATATCTAAAAGACATCAACTTCTTTAAAAATAATATTACAGTAATTGGATATACAATTGCATGGGATACAACAGGAAATAGAGATGAATATAAATGCATTGACGTTGATCCTTTTGACGTTTTCAATAGTCCAGTCGTGACAGATCCCCTAGCCTCTTAATCCTTCTCCCTTCTCCCTTTACTAAAAATTCCATCTTGCGGTATTGATTTATTATGTGTATAATTAACAAATCATCTTTAGGAGGTAAGGAATGTTTAAATCTATAAAAATGTTTATCGTTGTTGCTCTTATGTTGAGCGTAGTTTCTGTAGCTCAGGCAGCAGTTTATGGCTATATCAACGTAACAGGTCGTGACCAAGAACAAATAGCTCGTGAAGTAGCTACTATTGAAAGGCTGGTAAAGACTTGGAAAAACGGTGAAATCCTTTATACTCATACAGTTAAATCTGGAGCAGTATTCTTCAAAAAAGTAACAGCCACCGTATTTTTTGCTGGCGAACAAAGCAAAATATCTGCTTTCCTTTCTGCTGGTGCTTATGAAGGCGACTATCTAAAGAACATAGTAGTAAAATTCAATTACGTAACTACAGATAAACATGGCGAAGAAGAAAATACTCTTTTCACTCGCAAATATAACAACATTCGCGATGCTGTAAAAGCAATTAAAGACAAAGACGACAAAGCTATGTGGAAAGATTTAGCAGAAAATCGCAAACGTGACTATGCTAGACATGAAAAAATGGGTGGAGATGTAAAAAGAAGCGTAAACGTTGTATTCTATAGCTTGCAACCAGTTGAAGAAAATAGACTTTTCGGTATTACTTTTACAGATAATAAAGTAAAAAACACTAGAAACAACTAATTCTTATTAGTTTTTACTGTTAAAAACAAAAGTTAAAAAAGACGCTTGATAGGAAAATCAAGCGTCTTTTTTTGCTCATAAAATATTATCCCATAAAAATTGAAAATTTTATTCAATCTGCCGATATGCAATGTAATTTTTAGCTATATTACGATAGGAATTATTATCGATGATTGGAAAACGTTGCATAATGCTTTCTGCAATAATGATATTATTATCTGTTGCAGCCTCTTTTGCAACCACCTTATCGGTTACTCCTGTTCCATATATAGAAGAAGAATCGTCAAATAAAGAAGACATAAATGAAAATATAAACTTAATAGAGCCTCAATTAGCGGAAATATCAACAGTAATTCCAAATAAAAACGAAGATATGGTAAGTATTATTCCATTACCATATAAAGCTCAGGAAAACCCAAAAGAAGAATCAGATGAACTACAAGAAGTTTCACCTCTAAGCATTGAAGAAGAAGAAAATTCATTAAGTGTAGTTTCTCAAAATGTAGAACTAGAAGAAGCAAAGGAAGAAACAGATGAAGTTGCAATAGTTGTTGTTCCGCAAACAGCTGAAAAAACAACAGATAATTTAGAACAAGAAGATTCTTTTAACATAAAAGACTTACCAGAACATATCGAAGCTAAAGACCGAAAAGAAATAAAAAAGCAAAACAACAACACTTCACTCGAAGACGTAACCTCAATAGTATTACCACAAATCGCTAATAAAGAAAGTGAAGAAAATATAGAAACTGATATTTTACCACAATCGAATAATATAGCTGAAATAGAAGATAATCTAACAACAATTATTCCACAAGTAGTTGAAACTATAAACAAAGAGGTTGAAACAGAAGATACCCCCATAAGTATAATTCCACAATCGGTTGAACCAAACGACGATAGCAAAACAGAATTACAAGATTCAAATTTAACTAATGTGATTGAAACAGATACCGAAGAGCTATCTCAAAATTCCTCAGATTATAACTATTATTTTTCTGAATCTTCAGATTTAAATATAAACGATTTTTATGATGATGTTATTATTGTAGAACATGAGTTAAAACTAGTAAAACCTGTCGTAGCAGAATTAGAAAATGATTCAGAACAACTAAAAGCTTACGTAAAAAATGATGGTTCTGAAGATATTAAATTTTCAGGTGATTTATTAGTTCGAAACTATGGTTTTGTTCATAAAAAGGGAAGTATTTTGGAAAACATATATGGAAGAACTCATAATTACAAAACAGAAGCTGTTCTTCATATTCAATTAGATCTGAAACTAGACGACAATTTGAGCATTGGTGCACGTTGGATAATAGATGATAACATTAATGAACGAAACAGAAACGAATGGGGCTCTAACAGAGTAAATACCCATGATTTAGAAATGGCTTATATCAAACTAGTAAATCTATATAAAAATAATGATTATTTTAAAGCTGGTCGTGACTGGTATCATCACGGGCATGGCTTTATAGTAAAAAACTATATGGACGCTATTAGTTATTCTAAGAAAAATAAAAATTTAGATTTAGCCTATAATCTATTTATTTTACGTAAAGGAAACTATGGAAAAACCAACTATGATACATGGAATATAAATGCTGATTATATTTATAAAGGTCAAAACCTTTATCTCGGTTTATATTATACACCTAATGATGAAAATAGCTACACAACAGACAAAGATAATGCATTGAGAGTTGAATTTGGTTCTAGCGGCAAATTTGCTAATCAAGATAAATTGAGTTATGATTTTGGAATGGTTTACAATATAATAGAAAATGGAATAAAGCAATTAGACAATACTATTGAAAACGCAGACGGAATACTAGTTCATGCTGCGATTAATTATGATAGTCAAAAAGAATTAAGCAGCAAAATCGCTTATACTTATGCTAGTGATGAAGCCTATACCAATATAAATGTAGACAATCAGAACACTTCTTTCAAAAGGAATGAAACGCCATTAGAAGACTTAGCTTTAATTGGAATGGGATATAATTTTGATACAAATATGACTTTCCAAAATCTTTATGATGTTAAATTTCAACTAGATTATAAAATTAATAATAATGAAAAGCATAATTTAAGATTTGCTTATGATCTAGTTCAAAACAAATATCATAACAAGACAAATACAGTAAATAAAAAGATTAACAACCCTTATCCAGGTTTTATAGATCATTTTAAGGTTAATTTAATTACATTGGATTATACATTTCAAATAGATAACAATTCACGTTTAAGATTAGGTTATCAAAACGGTGATGCAGAAGCTATTGGAATGCCAAATCAAAAAACAAATCTATATTTTACAGAATTAATTAGTAGGTTTTAATTTATGTCAGATCAAAAATTTTATATTCCTGATGAGCAATCAGGTAAACTAAGTATTGTGCTGATTCAGCCAGATATTCCTCAAAACACAGGAAATATCGCTAGGCTTTGTATGGCAACTGGTTCAGAATTAGTACTTGTCAGACCTTTTGGTTTCAGATTAACAGATCAAGGCTTGCAAAGAGCTGGAATGGATTATTGGAAAGAACTCAAACCTATGATATTAGAAGATGTAGAAGAGTTTTTTGAATGGGCGGAAAAACGAAATGTATATTTTCTTTCCTGTCATGGAAACAATCTTTATACAGAAGTAAAGTATCAAGCTGGTGATGCTCTTGTTTTCGGCTCTGAATCTTCTGGCTTACCTAACGAAGTAGTAGAATGGGCAAGAAAAAGAAATGCTATAGTAACACTTCCTATGATAAAAAAAGCTAGATGCATAAATGTGTCTTCTTCAGTAGCTGCCGCAGCTTATGAAGCTCTTAGACAAATTTATGGCTGGTAATTTGAGAATTGAGAGATGAGAGGTGAGAGTTCAAAAAAGCTCGTCATTGCGAGCGTAAGCGTGGCAATCTAGCTTTTTTGAATTATGAGAAATGAGAATTGAGAATTGAGAGAAATGGTTGGTAAAAAGCTGAAACCCTTTTTAGTTAATCTGTATATTCTATAATATCATTTCTAAATTTATAAGGAATAACAATTATAGTTTCTTTACCATTTTGTCCTCTTCCTGCCACAAGCTTTTGTTTTTTATTGCATATTTGACAAGGAACACCAATTAAATCAGCTATAGCATTAGCAGTAGGTTCATAATTTCTAAATTTATCTGGTTCGGTTAAATCAATTAATTTTGAATTTACTAAGGCGACAATTTTAGAAGAACAATTTTCTATTACTATTCTTTCTTTTTGTTCTTCACTTAAGTCTTGCCCAAATACAACCATTGTCGAACCATTTACATGTTTTCTATCACCTTTTGTGAGAATTCCATTCTGAACCCCAATACATTTTATATCTTTAAAATATATAGATTTAGATTTATAAATCGGTATAATTCCTAAAAATCGTTTTACAAAAAATATTTGTTTATTTTTAATATCTACAACCAAGTAATTAAATAATAAATTACTAACAATTAGAAAAACAAAAGCATAAGCAATTATTATTAGCTCTTGATATTTTGCTAATTCTAAATAATATACAGCAATATATACAAAAATAAGTCCTATAAGAGGAATAACCAATAAAAAATAATTGTGAAAAAATGCATGTTTTATTTCTAAAGAATTACCTTTAAAAATACCTTCTATTATGCCTTTTTCTATTGCTTCTCTTATTTCATATATAGAATTATTAGGATTTTTTTCACTATAATCTTGCATTTTATAATTAACTTCTTCTTATTTGAGATTATTTCTAAATTTTATTCTATTTAATTTCTAAAAAGTATAATTCCTTTTTCGAGCCAGTCTATTTTTTCTTTTATGTCATTAATGGTATTGGAATCTTCTGTTGTTTCTAAAGTGGCTTTTAATCTTTCTTTTGTTTTAATTATATGACCAATTAAAGTGTTGAAATTAGCCATTTTGATTGGTTTAACTTTTTTAGTCTTTTTAATTGTTAAAATTTTGGAAACAGAACCTTTGGAAAAAGCTGGAGCAATTAAAAAATCAACTTTTTCGCCTTCTTCTGTGTCTTGAACATCGTTAGCGTAAAATTTATATTCCTGATCTGTTTTGCTGTCGGTTACATAAGCAAAATCAGCATCGATTCGAGTTAGTGTGCCTTTTAGGTGATATATACTTTTCATAATAAGGGATTAGGGAGGAGGGAAATGAGGGAGAAGGGAGAAGGGAGATGAGAAATGAGAGATAAGAGATAAGAGATAAGAGATAAGAGATGAGAGAAATGTTTTAGCATATGATAGTTTTTTATTATTAATAGTCTCTACTTCTAATAAAGTTTCTC
>CAJOQX010000226.1 GCA_905236865.1 Candidatus Rifleibacteriota bacterium | reverse complement strand
TTATAAAGGGGGCATTATTACGATTCTGTATATGTTCTATAAATAACAATAATTGTTTTTTCATCTAAGAAAATGTAACTAATTATTTATCTTTTACAGTAGGTGATGGGTGAGAAGCCCTATATCACTTAAAGAAAATAGTTAAATGATGTAAAACATACAGACGCTTGCGATTGCAAGCGTCTGTTATTATAATGTTGTTGTTAGGAGAATTATAAAATGATAGTAGATATGGGAGCGTATTTTTCTATCTTAAAAGCAATTATCGTAATGGTAATAATTGTTGAGATATTCCTAATACTAGCATTATATTTATTTCTAGGAAGAGCTTTAAAACTTCGATATTTACTTTTATTAAACATGATTTTAGGTATAGCAGCTGGTGCAGCTATGCCATCAGGATATACAAGACATGGTAGACATAGACCAGATTACTATGCTGATCGTTGCCATTATAATGTTAGTCATTTAAAAGAAGTTATAGAAAGATATAATGATACTAATGTTACAAAAATTAATGAACTTTCTGAAATCACTATGGGTTATTTAAAAAATAGCTATGGAGAACCATTTCTTTCAGGATACTATACTAAAGATTGCAAATATCTTTCAAAAGGCGATTTAACTAAAGACGGTTTTGTATATTGCGTATATCATGGTGATTTAGACGATATTTTGAGATGCGAATATTATAAAGATTATGATTATCATTTAGATGGAATTGATGGTAAAGATGATAAATTAGATAAAGAAAGACTTCCACAAGATTGTTCAATGGAATTTTACCGTGAAAATGTTGGAAAAATTTTACAGAAAAGAGAAAATGAAAAAAATAAAAAGGAATTATTATCCTTTATAGGAATATCGCCAATAGTAATGAAAGCGATTTATAAATTTTTAGGGATTACTATTCTTGGAATAGGAATCCTGTTCTTTATTTATTCGATTATTGTCACTTCGTCAACAAAAAAAAATGAATAAGTCGTTATTGTTTTAGTTGCATAATGAGATAAAATAATGAAAATTGATAAGTTTTTAATAATATATGCATTTATTGGCTTACTTGCAGTTTTAGCAACACCCAATTTTATTGAAGCTAAGCGACCTTCTGCCAGAGATAAAGCCTGTTTATCTAACCTTAGAATTTTGCAAGGTGCCATAGAGATGTATAATATGGATAATAAAACAATGATTCAGGAATTGACAGAAGAAACTATGACGACTGCTTTAAAAGGCTACTTGAAACCTCTTGGTAAAACAGATAGTAATTGTGATTATAAATCAAAAGGCGATTTATCTAATGATGGAATTGTTTATTGTGTTTATCATGGTGACCCAAATAGCATTTTACAATGTAAATTTTTTGAAAAAGACAGAAAAAGGATTCCACAAGACTGTTCTATAGAAGATTATAAAAAAGCTATCGAAGCTAGAAAAAAAGAGAATGAAGAAAAAGAATTACAGAGAGAAATGTTAGATAAATTTATGCCATATCTTATAATGGCTCTTATAGGATTTATAATAATTTCGATAGTAGCTTGTATATATTCATTAAAAACAAAAAAATGAGTTTACGTTTGACCTGTTTTTTCTCTATTGACAATCTATAGTAAAAAGGTTGATAATAGATTCATGGGAAAACTAGCATTAAAATCTTATCAGTGGTTATTACGAGCAGTAGTAGAAATACTAGGTGTGTTTCCACCTCGAAAATTAGAAAAAAAAGAACTTTCTCTTAGACTTGGACATTTGCCAGATGATTATGTTGCTCCTGAACAAGGTACTTTGTGGGTGCATGGAGCTTCTTTAGGCGAAGTTATTACTTTAAGACCTTTTTTAAAAGAATTAGGAAAACTTTACGGTCGCGAACGAATCCTTTGCACAACTACTTCATTAGATGGTTTAAAACAGCTTCAAAAAGACGAACTTTGTGGCTTTGCAACTTTAATGCCTGTTGAACTCCCTGCTCTAACAATTCCCTTTATAGATAGAATCAAACCAAAGCTTTTAATGATAAACGAAACAGAAATATGGCCACTTTTGCTAGACACTTTAAAACAAAAGAGAATACCTTACGGCATTATAAACGGCAGAATCAATGAAAAAAGCGTTAGAATGATGCGTTTAGGTTGGTCTATTTTTGAATCAGGTATTTCTGGAATGTCTTTTGTTTTTCCACAAGAAAAGCAGTATTTAAGACGATTCAGAATACTAGGTATCAATAATGAAAAACAACAAGTTTTTGGCTGTTTAAAATACGACATTGCTAGTGCTCCAATGCCTAATATTGAGGAAATTAGAAATAAATATGCTTTCCCTCAAAATAGACCTATTATTTGTTTTGGGAGCACTCATCCAGGAGAAGAAGCTTATATTGCTGAAGCCATCAAACCTCTTCTTGAAAAACTTGATTTAGGTATAATAATTGCACCACGCCATGTTAAAAGAATTAACGAAGTTGAAAAAGTCATTTCTGATTTTGGACTTAGTTATAAAAAGCTTTCCGAAAAAGATTGTGGGAATAGTAGGATAGTAATTGTTGATTCTATGGGAGTTTTAAGAGATTTATATGCTATCTCTGATTTGGCTTATGTTGGTGGCAGTCTTATAAAACGTGGTGGTCACAATTTAATGGAACCAGCCGCCTTTTCAAAACCTGTTATTGCGGGACCCTATAATTTTAATTTCCGCTACGAAGTAATGGCTCTAAATAAAGAATCTGCAATAAAAATAGTGAACGGTCCTAACGAACTTCAAGCTATAATTGAAGATTGGCATAATAATCCAAATTCATACAAAAAAATGGGGCAAAGAGCTCGTAATGTTCTTGATGCTATGGCTGGCACTTCAAAAAGAACAATAGAAGCTTTGCAAAAATTAGGATATTTACCAAAATGCCAAATGTAGAAATAGTTTTAAGACTAAATGCTATGGGGGACATTCTTTTGACTGTTCCTACACTTAGGGCATTATCAGCAAATGACACAGAAACCCATTTGGTAATCAACGAGCGGTGGAAACCTTTAGCAGAATTTATTCCTGCCAAAATTCATTTTTATCAAGGAACTTCTTCTTTAATATCCTTAGCTAACAAATTAAGACGATTAAAGCCAGAAGCTTTATTTGACTTGCAGGGAAAATTATCTACAATTGCTTTACGAAATCTTATAAATGCTCCAATCACTAGAATATATCAAAAAAGAACTTTAGGAGAACAATTTCAAGCCATCGGTCACAGATACCCTCTTAGATTTAATGACCAAAGACCAGTTTGGCAAAAATATGCCGATACTTGTGGGGTAAATATAGAAAAGCCAGATGCTTCATTAAATTTGTCCAACGAATACCTTGAAGAATGTAGAAAGGTTTTACACTCTGTGGGTTTAAAAGAAAAGTCTTTTATTTTTATTCACCCAGAAGCATCAAAGCCAGGCAAAGTAATGACTAATGAACTTGTAAAGGCAATACAAAACGCTTCACCTATTCCAACAGCTTTAATAGGAAACGGGAACACAAATTTTAATGTAGATTCAAAACATTTTGACTTACGTAATCGCTTTGAATTAAGACATTTACCAGGAATTTTAAGTTTTGCAAGTGCTGTTATTTCGACAGATTCAGGCCCTATGCACTTAGCAAGGGCCGTAAACACCCCTCTTGTTGCTATATTCTTGCAAACAGCTCCATCATTAGGTTTTTCACCAATTCCTGCTGATAATGTTTTAGTTATTTCTGAAGATTTACCCTGTAAACCATGTTCATTACATGGTCAGAATGATAGTTGCCCAGAAAAACATTTTAAATGCAGACAGATAAATATTGAATCAACTATTTCTGAAATTTATGCTTTTCTTAGAGGGATGATATGAGCGAAGCTATCATTGTTATTGGTTTAAACTGGTTAGGCGATGTTGTGATGTCTTTGCCAGCAATTTCTGCAGCTTGTTCTATTCATAAGGAAGTTCACGTTGTTACAAGACCTCATCTAGCAGATGTCTATGAACTTTCTGGTTTGCCTTTAGTTATTCATAAAGTTGCAACCAACGACAACCCACTAAAAGTAATCAAATCAATGAAACCTCTTTCGCGAATATTAGCTAGCAGCGCCATAACTTTACCTGATTCTTTGCGTGGTGCGATATTAGCTAAACTATGTAAAACAGGAAATGTTATTGGTTTTAACGTTCAAGCTAGAGGTTTGCTTTTAAATAAAAAAGTTGAAAAACCAAAAGATTTTAAACTTATTCACGAATCAAAGCTTCATTATATGCTTATGAGAGAAGCTATTCCAGAATTGCCTGAAAAAACACCTGATTTGCCTCTTTGTTCTTTCCAAAAAGAAGAACATTACAAGATTTGTAAAAAGTTTAATATTGATACCAATAAAGAATATATAGTTTTAGCTCCTGGTGCTGCTTTTGGTGCTGCAAAACGTTGGCCGCCAGAATACTATGCTGAAATTACAAAATTAATTGTTGAAAAATATCCTAAAATACAAATTACAATAACAGGTGGGAATACTGAAACAGATATTTCAAAAGAAATAGCTGAAAAATCAAATATATCTGTTATAGATATTGTTGGAAAAACTAATTTAAAAGAACTTGCTTGTATTATAAGCGGTGCTAAATGTCTACTCGCAAACGATTCAGGAACAATGCATCTTGCCGCTCTTTATAGAACTCCGACAGTTGTTCCTGTTGGTCCAACTGATATGACCAGAACAGGGGCTTTAAATGACAATTTTGTTCCTGTAATTGCTGGTAATTGTCCAAAAATACCTTGCAGACAAAGAACTTGTCCATTGCATACCGATGATTGTATGAAATCGCTCAAACCACCTTTAGTTTTCCATTTCTTAGAAGAATTAATTTCATAAGGTAATCATCATTTTCCCTTTCTCAATTTTCTGTTTTCAACTTTCCATATACTTGAATAATAAATAAAAATATACTACATTATAAATAATAGATTTAGGGAGGTTTTCAATGTTAGACAACAAGACAATTGCTTCTGCAATGACAATAAAACTAGACAATAAATTACCTGAATACCCAAAATTTGTTGAAGGTATTAGACGTGCCCCCGATAGAGGTTTTACTCTCAATCAGCACGAAACAGAAATAGCTCTCAAAAACGCATTAAGATATATTCCAGAAGAACTTCACGAAGCTTTGATTCCAGAATTTTTAGAAGAATTAAAAACTCGTGGACGTATCTATGGCTACAGATTCAGACCTGAAGGCAGAATTTACGGAAAGCCAATTAACGAATACAAAAGCAATTGTATTGAAGGCAAAGCTTTTCAAGTAATGATAGACAACAACCTTGATTTTGAAGTTGCTCTTTACCCCTATGAATTGGTTACTTACGGAGAAACAGGGCAAGTTTGCCAGAACTGGATGCAATATAGACTAATTAAGAAGTATTTAGAAAACCTCGATGAAAATAGAACTTTAGTAATGATGTCTGGTCATCCTCTTGGTTTGTTCAAATCCAGTCCAAATGCTCCTAGAGTTATTATGAGCAACGGTTTGATGGTCGGAATGTTTGACAATCAAGAAGAATGGCACAGAGCGATGCAATTAGGAGTTTCAAACTATGGTCAAATGACTGCTGGGGGTTGGATGTATATAGGACCTCAAGGCATTGTTCATGGCACTTTCAACACTATTTTAAATGCTGGAAGAATGAAATTAGGCATTAAGGACGAAGATGGTTTGAGCGGTCATCTCTTTGTTTCTTCTGGTTTGGGTGGAATGAGCGGAGCACAGCCAAAAGCCGTTGAAATAGCTAACGGTGTTGGCATTATCGCCGAAGTTGATATGTCTAGAATTGAAACTAGACACAAACAAGGCTGGGTTTCTCTAATTGCTGAAACCCCAGAAGAAGCATTCAAACTTGCTGAAGAACATATTACTTCTAAAAAAACTACTTCTATTGCTTTCCACGGCAATATAGTAGATTTGCTTGAATATGCCGTTAATAACAATAAAAAGATTGAATTACTTTCAGATCAAACTTCTTGTCATGCAGTATACGACGGCGGTTACTGCCCCAAAGGTCTAACTTTTGAAGAACGTACTGAAATGCTTCACAAAGACCCTGCAAAATTTCGCAAATTAGTTGATGAAAGCTTAAAAGCCCACTTTAATGCTATAAAAACTCTAACAGAAAGAGGAACTTATTTCTTCGATTATGGCAACTCATTTATGAGGGCTATTTTTGACGCTGGCGTTAAAGAAATATGTGCTAATGGCGAAAATCCACGAGATGGCTTTATATGGCCTTCTTATGTAGAAGATATTATGGGACCTCTTCTTTTCGATTATGGTTATGGACCTTTCAGATGGGTTTGTTTGAGTGGTAAACACGAAGATTTGGTCAAGACCGACAAAGCGGCAATGTCTTGCATAAATCCTAACCGCCGTTCACAAGACCACGACAACTACGTTTGGATTCGTGATGCAGAAAAGAATTCATTAGTTGTTGGAACTCAAGCAAGAATACTTTATCAAGACGCAGAAGGCAGAGCTAATATTGCTCTTAAATTTAACGAACTGGTTAGAAAAGGCGAAATAGGTCCTGTTATGATCGGTCGTGACCATCACGACACAGGCGGAACCGACTCTCCATATAGAGAAACAGCTAATATCAAAGACGGAAGTAACATAATGGCAGATATGGCTACTCATTGTTATGCTGGCAATGCTGCTCGTGGCATGAGCCTTATCTCTTTGCATAACGGCGGTGGTGTTGGGATAGGCAAATCAATCAATGGCGGTTTTGGTCTTGTTCTTGACGGTAGCGAAAGAATAGATAAAGTTATCAGAAGTTCAATGATTTGGGACACAATGTGTGGTGTTTCTAGACGTGCTTGGGCCCGCAATGAACACGCTATCGAAGTAACTGCTCAATTCAACAAAGCTAAAAACGGCAACCATGTAACTTTGCCATTTATTCCTAATGAAGACAAAGTAAAGAACGCTGTAGCAGAGTTGTTTAAAAAGTAACATTAAGTTGAAATTATAAATTCAACCACAATTAGAGTATGGAGATGCTTTAACCAAAAATCATGATGAGAAGTATAAAAGAAATATATAGAATAGGAAACGGTCCTTCTAGTAGCCATACGATGGGGCCTAAAAAAGCAGCTGAGCTTTTTCTTTCACGACACCAAAGTGCAACGGCTTTTAAAGTCACTCTTTATGGCAGTCTTGCAGCTACAGGTAAAGGGCACTTTACTGACCAAGCCATACTTTCTGTATTAAAACCTATAGCTCCAACAGAAATAATTTGGGAACCAAAAATTTTTCTCCCCTATCACCCTAATGGAATGAAATTTGTTGCATTAGACATATCTGGTCACGAAGAAGGCAAATGGACTTGTTTCAGTGTTGGCGGTGGTGCATTGGCTGATGATAATGGGATTATCGGAGAAGACGAAGGTGAAATTTATCCTCTTTCTACGATGACAGATCTTCTTGAATGGTGCGAATCAAAGGGGAAATGTTTTTGGGAATATGTAAAAGAATATGAAACTTTTGATATTTGGGACTATCTTAGTGAAGTTTGGCAAACAATGAAAACCTGTATTGAACAAGGTCTTGAAGAAGAAGGGAGTTTGCCTGGCCCAACTAATTTGAGAAGAAGAGGTGCTTCTTTCTTTATAAAAGCTGGAGGTTCAAAAGATAATATAAAATCAAGAGGATTAGTTATGGCTTACGCTCTAGCAGCGGCCGAAGTAAATGCTTCTGGCGGAGTTATAGCCACAGCTCCAACTTGCGGTTCTTGTGGTGTTGTTCCAGCAGTTCTTTATCATTTCTACAAAAGCCGTAACTTTAGCGAATCTAAGATTATTCGTGCTCTTGCCACTGCAGGTTTAGTTGGAAACATTGTTAAAGCCAATGCTTCTATTAGCGGTGCAGAAGTAGGATGTCAAGGGGAAGTTGGTGTAGCCTGCTCAATGGCGGCGGCCGCTACTAGCCAGCTTTTTGGTGGAAGTCCTGCTCAAATCGAATATGCCGCTGAAATGGGTTTGGAACATCATCTTGGAATGACTTGCGACCCTGTTTGCGGAATGGTTCAAATTCCTTGTATTGAACGCAATGCTTATGCAGCGGCAAGAGCTTTAGACTGCAACTTGTTCTCTTCACTAACAGATGGTACACATAGGGTATCTTTTGATAAAGTTGTTTCAGTAATGAAACAAACAGGGCATGATTTGCCATCGGTTTATAAAGAAACAAGCGAAGGCGGTCTAGCAAAAGATTATGTACAAATGAAACGCAAGTGGTAATAGGTTAAGATTTGAGATATAAGATATAAGATATAAGATAGAAGATAGGAAATAGAACACGGCAAAGCTTAAGCTTCGCTTTGTTCTATTTTTTCTAATAAAGCGGAAGAATCTGTTGTAAAAGCAATTAAATAACCTTCATTTATTATGTGCATAACTTTACAATAAACTTTTACTGTATCTATAATTGCTAAATCGGCAAAAGGAGCTAACTTTACAGAAGTAATAATTATCGCATGAGTTTTTGAAATGGAAATAATCTTTCCTTTTGAAAGATTTTGGTTTATATGTTTATCGTCTATTTCATAAAAATCAAAGTCATAATAATTTTTTAAAGGTATTACATCAATACTTACCTTAGGAGCAAAAACATTATACTTTCCATTTATTCCCAAAACTTCAGATAAAACTATAGTTTCATCTAGACCTTTTGGTAATACTTCAAATTCTTCCCCTATAACAAGAGATTCTTCAATTGATTGTTTAGTCAAGGGAGAAATCAATATTTGCCCACCTATTGTATAACTTTCTATTCTGCTACAAATATTTACGTGTTTGCCAATAACCCCATATTTGGTCTTTTTTTCAGAACCGATGTTGCCAACAATTGTTTCACCAGTATTAATACCTATACCCATACTTAATTCAGGATAATTATTATCTCGATTCCATTTATTAATTTCTGGCATTGCTGCTTGCATATATAAAGCTGTAAGTAAAGCATTTAAAGCATGATTTTCTGTTTCTATAGGAGCTCCAAAAATAACTAACATACCATCGCCTATAAAATCAATTACAGTACCTTTATGTTCTGAAACAATATCGCACATTATTGTTAGATAATGGTTAAGCATATCTATAATTTCTGATGGGTCTAGAACATCACTAAGTTGAGTAAAACCTCTCAAATCACTCATTAAAATAGATATACTACGCTTTTTACCACCCAATTCAAGACCACCTGGAGTATCAAGCAGTTCTTTAACAATATCATCTGACAAATAACGACCAAAAGTATTGCTTAGTAGCTTATTGCGAAGTTCTAACTGCGAATTTAACTTCTTTATTCTTTCCATAGCTTTTACAGCATCTCGCAGTTCAACTAACTCGCTAATATCGTTTAAAACAATAATTATTCCTACTTTTTCGCCATCGTTGTGTAAAAATGAAGTTGTAATATTTAACACTTTAAAAGACTTGCCATTATAGTATTCTACAATATTCTTATGAGTCTTGGTTCTATCATAAATAGCATCTATAATTGCCTGATTAAACTTATCATTTTCTTCATATCTTATAAAACAACTTGCAAACTTTTTACCTATAAGTTTCTCTCTATTTTTTTCAAGAATTTCTTCACCTGCATGGTTTAAATGGGTTATAACACCATTAAAACCGATAACCATCAAGCCTTCAGTCATATCTGAAATGATAGTTTGATATATATAGTTAGTCTGATCAGCCATAAAAAAAACATTAATTCAAATTATTAATTGGTAAAATAAACATTTTTTTATTAAAGGTCAAGAAAAAGTATTTTTAAGTAGAGTTTTTTACGACTTTTGCTATAATATCAATATGCCAAACGACAAAGCAATAGAACAAAAATATATAAAAATGACTCAGACATCAGTTGAGCATCTTATCTGTTCTTTGGCTGTGCCGACTATTGCAATAATGCTAGTTTCTGCCTTTTATAATATGGCTGATACATATTTTGTAGGTCAGATTTCAGAAAACGGAACTAGTGCTACTGCGGCCATCGGAATTTCTTTTTCTGTTATGTCAGTTATTCAGGCTATAGGGTTCTTTTTTGGACAAGGTTCTGGCAATTATATGTCTAGGCAATTAGGAGCAAAACGATATAACGAAGCAGCTATTATGGCTTCAACTGGTGTAGTAACTTCTTTTGTTACAGGTTTGCTACTTGGTTTAACTTGTCTTATTTTTTTAAAAGAAATATGTATTTTTCTAGGTGCTACTCCAACTATTTTGCCTCATGCACGTCGTTACCTCAAATATATTTTTTTAGCAATGCCTTTTATGACAGGTTCACTAACTTTGAACAATCAATTAAGATTTCAAGGAAGTGCTTTTCATGCTATGATAGGTATGATGAGCGGTGCATTGTTAAATGTAGTTTTAGATCCTATTTTTATTCATTTAATGAAATTGGGAGTCGCAGGTGCAGGTTTAGCAACTTTTGTTAGTCAGATATTTGGTTTTCTTACTTTATATTTTTCAACTGCAGCTAGTGGAAATGTAAGAATATTCATAGGAGACTGTTCTCCAAAATTCAATAGACTTTTAGAAATTTTCAAAGGTGGTTTTCCATCATTATGTAGACAGGGTATGGGCGGAATAGCAATGTTATGCTTAAATAAACAAATAGGCATATACGGAGATGCTGCAATTGCTGCTATGGCTATAGCAACGAGAACTGCACATATTTCATATTCTGTATTAATAGGATTTGGGCATGGATTCCAACCTGTATGCGGTTTTAATTACGGTGCAAAACTATATAATCGCGTAAGAAAAGCTTTTTGGTTTTTGGTAAAAGTTGGAACCGCAATAATGACACTAAATAGCATAATGGCTTTTGTCTGGGCTCCACAAATAATAGCCTTTTTTAGAGCAGATGACCCAGAAGTCATTAAATTAGGTGCTATAGCTTTGAAAGCACAATGTTTAGCATTTCCATTCGTAGGTTGGTTTACTTCTTGTAGTATGCTTTGTCAGATTACCAGACAAACATTAAAAGCTAGTTTTCTTGCAGCAGCAAGACAATGTTTATTTTTTATTCCAGGTCTATATCTGCTTTCTTATTTTCTAGGACTTGATGGAATTATATACACACAACCAACAGCAGACATACTAAGTTTTTTAATCTCTTTACCTATAGGTATTTCCGTTTTAAGGAAACTTTTTTAAAGTTTATCTATCCTAATTCTAAATTATTTAGTAAAATTAATACATATACTTTCTAGGAGATTATAATGAAAAGAATTAAAAGCATTTTCTTTTTTTTATTCTTTATTTCTTTATTTTTTTCTAT
Organism: Candidatus Rifleibacteriota bacterium; assembly: GCA_905236865.1. GTDB lineage: Bacteria > Muiribacteriota > Ozemobacteria > Ozemobacterales > Ozemobacteraceae > RUG334. Next base: position 2,081 of record CAJOQX010000226.1, on the reverse strand, counting down.
ATGCTATAGTTGCCAAGCCTTTAAACAAAGTGAATATGAAATATTTGTTCCATCTAATCTGGAAGAAGGTTCAAAATACCCTTTAATTGTTGCTTTTTCACCTAGTGGAAATGGACAAGGTGTTTTAAATCTTTGGAAAGAAATTGCAGAAGAAAAGAAATGCATTATTATTGCCTCCAATAGAATAAAAAATGGAAATGATGTTCAAGAAGATTTAGAAATAATCAATAAAGATATAAACACACATTTTGTTAATAATTTTCCAATTGATATTAAAAAAGTTGTAGCGGTAGGTATGTCTGGAGGCGGAATGGCCGCACATTTATATAGCTTCTTCTATCCCAATACTGTGTCGGCTGTAATCACTAACGTTGGAACAATAAACGCTTTTAGCCGTTCACAATCTGAAGCCTATACTCGCAACAGAATTTGTGTCTTTTTAGCTAGTCCAACAGATTTTAACTATCAAATTATGAAAGACGTAGATTTGGTATTTTTACAAAATCATGGTTGGATATGTAAATGGATTGAATTTAATGGTGGTCATATAAATGCTCCTGCGGACAAATTAGAAGAAGCCTTAGATTATGCCTTAGAACAGATAAACGAAAAAGAAGAATAAAATACTTATATTATTAATTCCTAATAAAAAATATATGAAAGTAATTTGAATATGGAAAATAAATTATTTGAAAAACTAAAAGCACTTAAAGACAACATTAGCGAATTAGCTGTTCCTAAAGCTAAAGAAATTTCTGAAAAGCTTCACACAAAAGTAAATGATTTAAAAGAAAATGCGATTCCGAAAGCTAAAGAAATTTCTGACAAACTACAGAATAAAATTTCCGATTTAAAAGAAAACGCTATTCCAAAGGCTAAAGAAATATCAAATAAATTCCATAATAAATTAAATGATTTAAAAGAAGTCAATTATGCTGAATTGGCTGGGAGAACAACTAGAAATATAACTCAAAAAATAAAAGATATAAAACAAAATATAAGTAATACAAAAATAGCTGGACTTAAAACTTCAGAATTATCAAACAAAATTGACGAAGTCGTAAAAGATATGGATAAATTTTATGTAGACATTGATTTAAATACAATATTCGATATACCAAACAACATTGAAGATGGCTATCAGGATTTTATGGAAGGGTTCAATGTTCCTGACGGAGAAAAACTTTGTGGAATTCCTAATCTGGATATACTCTACAAAAACCTAGATAAAAAAGACAACACATTTTGTCGTATTGTCTACATAAAAAACAAAAATGAAAAAATAGAAAAATTTATAAATACCTATAAATTATTTGCTGAAGATTACGGCAAAATCTTTGATAATACTTTCGCAGATTATCCTCAACACGAAACTTTAGAAGAAATCTATGAAGCTTTAGATAACTATATAGAAGAAGCCAAAGAAAAAGGTGTAGCAAATTTAGTAAATCCTTATGAAACCATACTAAATTATTATAAAGTTATTCCTGAAAAATACAATATTTTCTTTCTGCAACATATTTGTCCTACCTTCGTTGATAGTATAATAGACGATGTGATGAAAAATGTTAATGAAGGCGAGTATTCAAATGGAGTTATACCTGCTTGCACAGTATTTGCTATTTGGTTGAACAATTGCAAAGAAATTTTTGATAATTTACCCAGATTCTACCGTAAAAAACTGCCTCAAAAGATTTATTATAAAGGAAATTTGAATTTTTCATCCTGTGTATTTCTAGCTTTCCTCTGCAAAATTGGATGCAATATTATTCTTGAATCTGATAATCCAGAAGTAGAAAATATTTTTACTACACTGATGAATCAAAAATTAGTTCATTTTGATGTATTAAATGAAAATAAACTTTTGGAATAAATGAATCATAAAGCAGCCAAACCAAACCGCCAAAGCTATGATTGACTAACTTCTAGTGAGTTATTGATACATTCACTCATCACATATCACAAAAGGAGTTAGCTTTTCCTCTCTGCAGAAGAACATACAGACTTATATCAAGGACAGGGCATTGTTTTATGCTTCATATCCGATTATAAACCAGGCCCAGAAAGGTGATGACTGGGAC
>CAJOQX010000225.1 GCA_905236865.1 Candidatus Rifleibacteriota bacterium | reverse complement strand
TTTTGACAAAGATGCAAATAGTATTATTAGTGTTAAAAGCGATAATAAAAATATAAAAAACTTACCTATTTATCTTTTAAAAAAGAATATTGGTGATTTAATAAAAACTAACATTTTTGAAAAAAATGATTTATCTGTAGCTTATACTCAAAACAATTTAGGTAGTTTTTTGCAAAATTACTTTAAAACTATTACAAATATTACAATAAATCCTAACAGAGTGTCAAAAAATTTCTCTGTAAAATATGATGGTGAATTGTATTTTATTTTATCTAATTTTGAAAAACCTAAAAAAGACTGTTTTGGTTTTTTTGCCGTAATGAGAGGTAAAGACTTTAATTTCCATAAAATGCTAGAAAAACAGCATGAAAAGTTTTCTAATATTAGAATAGTATTTAAAAAGATAGATTTAAATCAAATAGTTAATAATCAAGATAATTTTTACAGTGGATTAAAACAGGATAAAAAGGGACTTAGTATAACTGCCCCTGTTTCAGCAAACCTTTCTCGTCATATATTACATGGAGGAGGAGCGGAAATAATCCAAAAATACGGAAATCTTTACCCTTTTGTTGAATGTCATATTCCTATTGAGGAATACCAAAATGGAATGATTAATCAGCTAAAAGTTATAAAGAAAATTGCTTTTTTTATAATACTATTTTCCTTCATTTATTTCCTTAATATTAGTCTGTTTGGAATAAACGAAAAATATAGTTTTAAAAATAAAATGATTTATTTAATATTAATTACAGCTTTATTTCCTTTCGGAGTTTTTTGTTTGAGTATTTTTGCTATTAATAGGTATGAAAAATTTATTTCAGAGATTCAAGTTCAGCAATATGTTGACACAGATTTACAGCTAACAAGTTTTGAATTAGAACAGTATATCAATGAAATAACCATAAAATTATCTCAAATAGGAATAAAAATTTCTGACTTGTTAGCAAATAATAAATTTCAGGAATTATTAAATTGTTTTAATGCTATAGCTGAAGATATACCCATTAGTTCTGCTTATATTTGTTTTGATGAAATACCTAAGGAATTTGAACAATTGATTAAAAACTGCTATCCAGAAAGATTAGAGGATTTGTCTAAGAAAAAAATTTTAAATATGTATAAAGAAAGATTATCAAAAGAATTTGTTAATGTAAAAAAAGACTATATATTTGGTGAATTCTTACCAAAGTATATTATAGAAAATATGAATGTTTCAGTTCCTAAGGTAGAAGAAAGAAAACAGCTAAATATAATAGATATTGGCGGAGAATCGATTGGTTTTGATATAATTAATATTATTTTGGCTGTAAAGGGAACTATGTTTCCTTTACACAACAATACCACAACTTGGGTAAATGTACAGATTATTAATGATTATAGCAGTGACGATTCTTTAAATAAGAATAATTTGGTTAAAGCTGTTTTGTTTGCTACTTTTGAGCCAAAACCGATTTTGGATTTCTTTTATAAAAATTCAACTTTGGCAAAAAAAAGATTCAAAGAACGTATAGGTGATTATGAAATAAATTATGCTTTTTTACCAATTGAAAAGAGTGGTGATGCTTCTATTTGGTTAGGATCTGGTAATATAACAGATGAAGAGAAAAAAATATGTCTTTTAAATGAACAATCAGAAACAATTAATTTGTCAAAACAAAATAAAATAATTATAAAAAAGAAATATCAAAAAATGCCACATTTGGCAGTAGCTATTATTTCAACTATATCAAATCAAAATGAAAATACAATTATATTAAGAATATTGGTGGGCACAATTACCTATTTGTTTTTGATTCTTTATTTTGCCAATAAACTTATAGATTTGATGGTTGTAGAACCAGTTTTAATTCTTGCTAGCTCAGCAAAAAAAATCGCTAGAGGTGAAGAAAAATGGGATGCTGATATAAAAAGTGGTGATGAATTTGAAGATTTAAATAATAGCTTTAAGCAACTAGTTGTTGGTTTAAAAGAAAGAAATATTTTAAAAAACTATGTGTCAGAAGATGCTTTTTCTGATATTGAAGGAAATGAAACAAATAGTCTTTTGCCAGGTGGAGAATATTTAGAAGCTACAATTGTTTTTTCAGCGATAAAAGATTATGACAAACTAGCTTCAAATATGACACCACAAGAATCTATAGAGCTTTTGAGCAAATATCTTTCAATAGCGGAGCAAGTAACAAAAAAATTTAATGGAAGCCTAGATAAAATAATAGGTGATACTGTAATGTTAGTATTTAGAGAAAAAGATAATTTAGATTCTCACGGTTTAAGAGCTGCCAAAGCAGCATTGGAATTAGTAGAGAAATCAAAAGAAGTAGAGTCTATAAAAGGCTTATATACAGGTATTGCTTCTGGTCGTGTAATATCTGGGAAAATAGGTTCTTACACAGGAAAACTAGATTTTACTGTTATTGGTAATCCTGTTAATCTTTCTGCAAGATTTAAAGCAGAATCAAAAAAAGGCACCGAAAATACTGGTATTATTATATCTGGAACAACTATAGGCTTGATGGGCGGAAAAGCAAATGTTAAATTTCTAAGAAGAGTTTCCATTAAAGGAAAGAGTCGCAAATACAATATTTATGAATTGCTTGGAGTTAGGCAATAGTTTCTAATTGTTTCATTGGGGCTTTTATACAGGGCAAACACATTAAAATTTTTTAATAAATAAAAATATCGTATTAATCATATTTTTCTAATTCATAATTTACTATGTTTAAACTATAATCGTCATTGCGAGGCGTTGAAAACGCCGCGGCGTTGCTGAAAGCAAAACGAAGTCCATCCAGAAAAGAAATTTTAATGCGTTTGCCCTGAGCTTTTCTAAAAATAATTGATTTTTTATAAATATTATGTAATACTGTTTACTACTTATTAAATCAAAAAATATTTAACTTATGGATTCAATAATAAATATATGGCAAGCTTTTGTTAGCTTTTTGAATGCTGGTGGGGTTATTATGTATATCCTCACTTTTATAGGTGTTCTTATTTGTTTCTTTGGGCTATATCAACTTTTTTGGCTTTCTAGATTATCCTTAGACCCTGAACAGTTTTCCGACCATGGAGTACATTTATGGGCAAAAAAAGCCTTGGCTATGGCATCTTCTAGAAAAGGGTTAGATGGGCTTTCTTTAATGGATTCTCTTGAAGTTTGTTTTTCTAGAATGGAGAGTAGTATGACTTGGAGAGTTCCTGAAATTAGATTTTTAGCTCAAATCAGTACTTTGATTGGCTTTCTAGGAACAGTTACAGGTATGGTAAAGGTTTTTAATACTGTTGCAAAATTAGGAAAAGTAATGCCTGGCGATTTGGCTGGTGGCATACATGAAGCCTTGTTTACCACGGTTTATGGCTTGGTATTAGCGTTAATTGCTTGGTTTTTTGCTCATTGTATAGAAATGTTAGTTAATAAACACATGAGAAGCTTAGAAGTTTTGATTTTTTCTAAGCTTGAAAATAAATAATAAAAAATGGGATTTAGACGTAAAAAACAAAAGGAAACCTTTTCTTTAGATTTGACAACTTGCTCTGATATTATTTTTACATTGTTATTATTTTATATACTTAGTCAAAATTTTCTTCCTCAAACTTCATTAGAACTTCCTGAAACAGTATCTGCAGAACAAAGTGAAACTCCTGAACAAATAAAAGTAGAAATTGAAGAATCTGGTAAAATTCTTTGGAATGAAGAAACTTTTGAGGAAAATGAACTTGTTAATAAAATTGTTGAAGCTTCTGTTAAACAGGAAAATACAAATATTATGATTTTTGCACATAAAAAATCGCCAGCGGGTGTATGTATTGAACTTTTAGACAAGCTTAGGAATGCTGGAATTAAAAATGTTATATTTGCAGGTGCTCACCCAAAAAGGGAAAGACAGCAATAAAAAAATATGATATTTGAAATAAAAAACAAATTCTTTTTCTTAATTTTAAGTGTATTTATACAATTGTTCCTTGGAGCTTTTGTGTGGAAATTTTGTACAAATGTAAATTCTAATAAGGAAGAAAACAAGCTAAATCTTTCTTTAATTGTTCCTTTAGAAGAAGAAGTTGTAAAAGAACCTATAAGAGAAATCCTTCATTTGCCAGAACAAGATAACACAGAAATCAAGCCTATAGAAATGAGCTTGGAAGAGATAATTCCTATAGACCCTTTTAATAAACCAATGATTAACGAAATGTCAGAGATTCCAAAACTAGAACCGATACAAAAAAATAAAAAGAAAGAGATAAGAAAAGAAGCTCCAAAAATAATAAAAGAAGAAAAAAAAGAAGAAATTATTGAAGTGGCATCAAATTCTTCTAGTATTGATTATGTTAAAACTGAAACAGTTAGTGTTCCTATTGAGATTCCTGTAAAAAAAGAAAAACAAATTCCTGTCAAACAGACTGTTAAAACTTTAACAAAAGCTCAACAAAACGAAACTTCAAAATACCTTTCTAAGATAATGAAAATTTTTGAAAAAAATAAAAAATATCCAGATAAAGCTAGGGTTAATCATATTGAGGGCAAAATTCTTGTATCTTTTTGTATAGATAACTCAGGTAGAACTAGCAATGTAAAAGCTAATACCCAAGAACCAAGTATTCTTGCAAAGGCGGCAGAGGAACTAGTAAAAAAATCAGTTCTTCTTAATCCTCCTAAACATTGGAATATAAATAGTCGTATAGAACTTCCAATAATCTATAAACTGAAATAAGATATAAGAATTAAGATAGTAATTATTGTTTTTGGTAGTTATTGTAGTTATTGTTATTAGAATGTCAGCAAACTAACAGTAATTTATACATCTTTAT
>CAJOQX010000224.1 GCA_905236865.1 Candidatus Rifleibacteriota bacterium | reverse complement strand
TTAATAATATATTTTCCTGCGATAAAAGTCAGGGCTACAAAAAACTGTTTGGCATAATTCTTTTGGAAAAAAGCCAACTGCATCAAGAAAATTACAGCAATATGAATCAGAATACCTATTGAATCGCCATTTGTATAAGGTTCTAAAATTAGTGTTCCAATAAGAAAAAATATTAAAGCCCACAAAACAGCAGTGAATTTTCTGCTGGGTTTCGGCATTAAAAATTTCAGGTGGAATATTCCACTTAAAATTGCATCTATAAGACGTATGGAAACAGGCAGTAAATGGGCTTCGAGCATAAAATAATATAATTAATCAAATTTCCTTTAAGATATACCTAATTTTTTAAAAACTATTATACCTTAACATCTACTGAAGTTAATTTAGAAGTGCCTACAGAAATTGAAGAAAAGTTTGACATTATCTGTTTGGTTACAGTTTTAATATCTGTGCCTTTCACTGTTATGTTAAATGTGGAATTATCACCATTTTCTTTTTCTTCAGCACGCTTTTCAGCTTCCTTTTCTTCTGCTCGCTTCTTTTCTAGTTTCTCTTTTTTAGCTTTCTGTTCTTTAGCCTTTCGTTCAGCATTTTCTTTTGCTATTTTTCCATCTGAATCGTTGGTGCTTCCGCTTTGGCAAGTAATATTTCCATTAGCATCAATGGATATATTAGCAAAAGTAACTACAGCACCGCCTGTTGCACATTTTACATAATCACAAAGCGATTTGACACTATTAGGAATATCTTTTAAATTTTCTTCTAGATATTTAGCTTGCTCAGGATCATTAGCACATTTTCTTATATAAGCAGGAGAAACACTAACATTTACAGGAACTCCTTCCATAGAGGTTTGCTTGCCAAGATACTCAAACTTTTCAAAAAGACTTTTTTCGTAGTCTTTTGCACTTATATGTTTTTGTTTTTCTTCATTATCTTTGGTTTTATCTGTTTGATTTTTATAGTTTGTTTGGCTAGTATAATTAATATAATTTGAATTAATATCCATTGGCATTGTTTTTCCCCTTTATGTTTAGCTGCTCCTTCAAGAAGTTATCTAAAAACTAGGTTTTGAATCCATAATTTGATTTTGCTGACCACTACACATTTGTCATAAAAAGTATAGCGTATGGGCTTTAGCCCTGAAAGCTATACGTTTATGACAATGTGTAGCTTACAAATAAATACTAATTTTTCAGCAAATTTCGTGTTTTTGGACAACTTCATACCTGTTTAGAAATGTCGTGCCAGAAAAACACAACATATTATCTTTCTATCACAAAAAGAGCTAAAAATCTTAAAAATGGCGTCAACAGCGACTTTTTGGGTGTGAAAAGTTTTAGAAGAGATTAGGGAAAAGAATGAAAGAGATGAGAAGATTCACAGCAAAACTCTATTTGTTTTAACCCCTTGCCAATATCAAGAGTTTTGCCTGTTCTTTTAAAGCCAAATTTTTTGTAAAAGTTTTCAGCTTTTGTATTAGTTTCCAGAATCCATAATAATGATTTTTTATCACATTTTTTCATTACAAAAACGAGCAGTTTTGAGCCATAACCTTTATTCTGCTCATCTGGCAACACATACAAATCTTCAATTATATTATCTTTTATGGAAACAACACCAACAGGTTTTTCACCAGCAAATAAAATATAAAATTCTGAACCTGAACGAAGTTTATTCACAATATATTGTTCCTGACGTTCGGGAGTATGAATTTGAATAAAATCTGCATTACAAATATCTGAATGAGATTTCTGCCAAGAAACCGAATGTATTTTTGCAGCTTCTTTAATATTTGCTTTATCTACTTTTTTAATCAGAATCATTATTATTGCTTATTTTATCGGAAATTCTTTTTATTTCTCTATCAAAGTCTGATTCTATTCTTTTGTCTTCTCTAGTTCCAACAAGTATTTGTCGTAGTCGGACATAAATAATTGATCTTGAACAACTCGATATTTCTCAAATTCTGTTTCTGCCTTAGACTTTGCTATCTCCATAGTGATTTTCCCAGAATTTTGAAGAATATCTCTGTCATCTGCCATAAGGAATAAATCTAACCGCTTCGCCCAATCTTCCATAGTCATAGGAATATGACGTTCAGCTCTGTCTTCTGCTAAATCTAGATAAGCAGATACAATACGTTCTAACGAACGCATTTCTTTTTCGCTAAGATAATTCTTAGCAACTCCAACATCGCTTTTTACAATTTTACCATTAGGAGCTGAAGCCCAAGTAGTTAGCCCCATATTTGTTTTTTCAGCATCGGCTCGTTCATAAATCAACTCTGCTGCCGTATGCCCATGAACAGCATAGTGCATTTTATTCTGGACTTTTGCAAAAAATAATTTTGTTGTTTTTGCTGTTTTATCATAATCTAATGAAGTGGCGTAAATATCAGTTATTTTCTGGTAAAATCTTCGTTCAGATAAACGAATTTCACGAATTTGCTCGAGTAATCTATCAAAATATTCTTTTGTAAGAACTGAACCGCCATTTTTTAGACGTTCATCGTCCATAACCCAGCCTTTGATAGTATAGTCTTTTACTATTTTATTGGCCCATTTGCGAAATTGAACTGCTCTATCATTATTGACTTTGAAACCAACAGCTATAATCATTTGAAGATTATAATGGGCGACTTCTCGACTAACATGCCTTATTCCTTCTTTTTGAACTATTAAGTATTTCTTAATAGTTGAATCAGGCTCTAATTCAGAATCTTCATAAACCTTTTTTATGTGTTGATTTATAGCGGCGGTAGTTACATCATATAAAGTTGCCATCATTTTCTGTGTCAGCCATATATTTTCATCTTCGTAACGCATTTCAACGCTATCTTTCTTGTCGCCAACGGCTGCCACATAAGTCAAATATTCTGCTGCACTAGAACGTATTGTTATTTCGTTTTGCTTCTTTTTCATTAAAATTCTCCAATAGCTATTTTTTTATATTTGAAATAAAAAACAGCTCTCAAAGGTAAATGAAAAATAATCTAACAGGTGATATTCCAGCTGTTTTATCGTTTTTTATACTAGCAAAAAT
>CAJOQX010000223.1 GCA_905236865.1 Candidatus Rifleibacteriota bacterium | reverse complement strand
TTTCACGTAGTTCTTTATTTTCATCGCCGAATTTTGTATTATTTATTTTTTCTTTTAATTTACTCATAATACCAGAGGGCATTAAGACAGAAAGCAAGTGATAATCATCATTAGGAACAGGAAAATAAACCTGTTTAATTTTATTGCTTGTACAATATTCATCAGCTTTCTTTTTTATATTAAGAAAACCATTTCGAATTTCTTCGTAGCTTTTATTAGTAGCTAAAGACAATATTTCATGAGCTTCTGGACTATCTGCTTCTATATGTTGAAATATTGTTAAACCGTCTTCAAGTTTAACCTGCAAGAATTTATAATAACGCATCAATGCAGCATTACCATAAGTATCACATTTCACACCAAAAACATTTCCGCTACGTACATAACCATCACAAGAAAATTCTGCTTCAGCTATAACTGGTGTAGTTAATTTCTCAATAGCTTTTGGTTTTTTCTTGCTATTATCCCAAATTTTATTTCTTGCAGAACTTGGGTGCACAAAAGTACAGGGGTGTGTAGTCATAGACATTCCAGAAATATCTTTTGAAGCCTTAACAAGCCAATCACCAAGAAAAGCTTTTAATGCACTGATTTTTTCTTCGTGGTTAGAAGAATCTTTATTGTCTTTAAGCTCTTTTTCTTCGAAATAGCTTAAAATATTATCAAAAACGCTTTCCAATTTTCCCTCCTTATTTAATTATATATGAGATCAATATATTATTAAAACATCGATTAAATACTTAATAAACTGGATTGCCACGCCTACGGCTCGCAATGACGGTTAAACTCAAGACTTTCGTTAGAGTAGTAACTAAACAATTCCCTAATCTCTTTTCTCTTCCCCCCTTATCTCTTTTTAATAAGTCCGTAAATCGGATTGTATTCAAAATTTTCTTCAACATCATTATACAGATTTACATCAATAAATCCATACTTCTGAGCAGTTTTTTCAGCATCACCATCAACAGAATAATCTGAATCAGACAAAATATTGAAGTAATCTCTATCAAACCAGATACGATTTTTATCTACATTTAGACTTACTTGTTTTATATTTTTTAAATCACCAACAGCAACATACCTAGGGTCACAGCCATATTCTTCAACTTTTTCACAAAAATCAAATTTAGTATTATCATTATCATTATCTTTTGGAATAAGATAATAAGTCTCAGACTTCGTGCCCTTTCTGAATTGCACTAAAACTTGTGGAAAAGCAGTTAGCCACCAACATTGGTCTATCCAGCCAAGAGGATTTTCAGGACCTTGATTATCTTCTTTAGTTTCTACATCCCCTACTCCATTTTCAACATAAAAATGTTCCAAATCAGAAAATCTTTCATTGGGTTTTAATTCTTTAGGTTTATTTATTCTGGGAATAGAAGTAATACCCTTTTTCAAATCATTTTCTTCATCTATTATTTCAGATAAATTATGACTTTTTAACGCTTTTCTACTAGACTCTTCATAACCTGGCCGCAAGAAAACTATATCATTGCCTTTTCCCATAGATTTATTTTTATAGCCTTTATAATTATATTGCATAACTGCAATATTTTCATTTGAGTAGGCTTCAGACCTATGTCTACGAATTCTTCCAGCCATCTGAATAATAGATCTGAAAGAAGAAGGTTCGATTACTGCCCAATCAAAATCATGATCGCGACCTATTTCTTCAACAGGAGTAGCAACTACAACATATATTAAATCAGTAATATTATCTGGTAATTTGTTTATATCAGCCTTAATACTAGGATTATCGTAAAAGTGTTTTTTATTGTCACGTTTAAGAACATCATCCAAGAATTTTTCTTGAATATGCCTCATTATAAGTATCTGCTGACTATGATAAATCATAGACTTAATACAAATATTTTCATTAAATTCTGTATTTAATAAATATTTTCCAAATTCTGCACAGGGTGTAATGTTAGCCATACGAACAACACCGCATGAAATGTTTATTTTTATATTTTCTTTGGAATATATTTCGCAATTCTGAGAATGGAGCTTCAAAATATTTTCTTTGATAGTATTAAAATATATTTCTTCAAATTCTTTAACTGTAGCTTTTTCTGGCAATTCGGCAATATAACCATGACGAAGTTTAATACTTTCGCTTATTTTTCTGCATCTATAATCTATGAATTTTTCGTGCATTCCTTTAAAAGTAGTCAGAGACTCTTTATCGTTACTAATAGATAAAACATCTAAAGAAGTTCTGAATTCATCTATCCAAGCACAGCAAACTCTTTCTGTTTCGATATTTCTAGACTGACAGTAAATTTTGTAACCCTTTTTATAAGCATAAAACAAACCATAAGCCAAATCAGGCGGAATCGTAGCAGAGGAAAGCATTACTTTTCTTCCCAACATACCTGTTAAAAATACAAGTCTGCTAATTGCTATAAGGTCATTTCCCGAAAAATCGTCTATTTCATCAATAACCAAATCAGAAGACATTAATCTTAAAGATGGCAAAATATGATGACCGCCTCTTGTTGATTCAACCGCACTCATAAGATGGTCAATTGTGCAGACCAAAACAGGTGCATAAAGTAATTTTCTATGATTAGGCTTTTTCTCTGGAATAATTGCTTCTAAAAAATCTAGCTTATAACTGTTATTTTCAAAATCTAATATATCGGGGAATATTTCTTCTGATGATTCTGAGCCTAAATCTGAATTATTATTGTTTTCAGATTTTTCATTTTCTTTATCTATATTATATAAAGATTTAACAGCATTACTGCCAATAATTACAGCTAATTCACTATCATCCAAACCTATTTTTTCTCTATATGCATCACCTGTCTGTAAAGTTAGAGTTCTTAAGCCCAAAGCAAGAATGTATCTCAATGACTCTCTGTCAGAAGATAGTAATCGCATTATTTTTGCATTGGCAAGAGTTTTACCACAGCCAGTGCTTGCCATATTAAGAGCAAAAAAGCCTGTATTATTCCTATTTTTAATATCTTCTTTTTTTACCCAATCTTCTAAAATTTTATCTACAGCTTTATCCTGCCAAGAATACCTTTCGTTGTTACTTCTTCGTCTTAAACGCTTGGTATTTGAAGTTAAAGGCATTTCATTTTCAAATCTAGGCAAAGTATGCACTATTTTTAATGCCTGTTCACAAACTCCAACTAAATGCTCATCAAGAAACTGTCCGCACTTAGAATTGGCAATTAAATCGGTTGATTCTTTCCATTCATTATTATGATTTTTTGAAGAAAAATAATGGTCACCTAGCATTAAACCTAATCTTGCAAAATGAAGAATTACACGAATTACTTTATTATCTATTTCATATTCTTCATAAAATTTCTTGAAATATTCTGTTTGCCCCAAAGCTTTGGAAGCCCATTTTTTCACCTGTTTATCCCAAATAGGATTATTAACTGGTAATCCTTTTGGGAAATAAAAACAATCGCTAACATCTTTTGTAGAGTCTAACTTTGGGTAATCAAATTCTTTCTTTATTATATCAATTACTTTTTGGGGAGTTTCTTTTGCTTCACCAAGATAAATATTAGTCTTAGTTTTATCAATTGGCAATCTGTGATGACTGATTATAAGCCACATCAGCATAGCAGCGAAGGGGGGAAGATTTTTGAACGGCTCTTCAATTTGTTCAAGCTTTTTATTCTTCGGCAGTTCTAGTTTAAAACCTTCTGTAGACAATCTAGAAAGCCATTCCTCATCGGTTTTTGCTTCACCTATAAAATGTTTCAATATAGTGCAAGTTACCCATTCATGTCTTACAGGGTCTGATTCAATCTTACCAATACCTGAAAGTTTTTCTTGAAATAATTTTGAGGATTTTCCTAAATCGTGGAATAATGAAGCTAAGGCGGTCAAAGACTTTATATAAGGCAGTAAAAACCAATTGTTTTCCGAATCCTGTAAATGATCTATTGAAGTATAGTTTGTTGGACAAATTCCATCAAAACCAAATTTTGATTTATTGCCAACTATCCACATTAATTCAGTAGAATTTCTTGTAGCTAGTCTGTGACAGGCAACAGCAGTGGATTTTGTTGCATATTTACTTAACAGATATTTTACAGCTTTCAAACCTTCCATTGTAATTCGAGTTTTCCAAGTGTTTGAGCCAATTCTATTGGCAAAATTATCTAGAATTTGCCTGGTAGTTTTAATTGCATTTTTTTCGCACTCAGAAGCAAAAAGCACTATCATATTATTTCTTCACCAAATTTATTGCAGACTTCTTTTATGCTTTCTATCATGCCTTCTAATATTTCATATTCATCTACTATCATATCCATTAGTTTCTCTCTGAAAGCCTGATTTGTATAGCCCTCCTGAGCACAGACAAAAGCGGTCGGAAGAACCACAGCATCTTTAAACAAATCTGCAACATCGAATACTAATGCGCCTCGTCTTGTTTTTCCATGCATAACAGCAAAAGAATGAGGTATGCCTAAAGTCCATAAAGCAGTAGCAGCCAAACCATAAGCCAAATAATTTCCATGATTCAAAAAGATATTAGCAGGGTCTGACTTCTTTTCGTCTCTGGAAAAATCGCCATAATTAACTGTTCTCGCAATATATTTGTATAAACCTTTTGTTGTTCTGCCTTCAATTTCAAGCAAATTCTGAACAGAAGAAGCATTATTAATGTCTTTTTCAAATCTGTTTAAAATAACTTCTATTTCCTGGTCGTCTGTATATATGCCTGCATTTTGATAGAATTCACAATTAGACCAGATTTTTTTAATGTTTTCTAAACGAATATTTTGAAAATACTTAGCAACTTCAAGACGTTTTTCTGGATTAAACCAGAAAGAAAGCCATTTTTGGACGTATTCTGTCGGGCGGTATTCTGACTGTGGAGAAACAAATTCGACTTCGTTACCTGCAAATAAAGGAGAGCCTCCCCCACCGCAAAAGCCAATCATAACGCCAGCAGATGCCAACATTCTAACTGCCGCCTGAGTTATTGATGTGCCATTCCCCAATAAAACAACAGTAGTATTTGCAATAGGAATGTTGTAGTAAGCCTGTTTGTCTTTTTCTTGTGTTAAATATTCGACACGACCGCCATTCTGAAGCACCTTGCAGTATTCAAGGTAATAAATGTTAGCTCGCTTAGACTTTAAGATATTGTTCAGATGCTTTTTCTCAGAAAGCAGATTCATATTGTCTCCTTTTTTATCTTTATATTATAAGCGTCAATGCAAGACCGCAATTTATACGTCTTTGCGAGCATACGAAGTATGCGTGGGAACGTAGCAATCTAGTTTGTTAATTAATTGCAATAACTACAATTTTTAATATTTTAACATAATATTCATCAAAAATGGTCGCCTGCGAAGCGACAATTTTATTTTTTATTTTTTCTAAGCTGACAATACAAATGTCATTAAGCTTGTAAAGACTGGCAAGAGCTATGAGGAGATAATGGAGCATCTTGTAGAGACCTACGATTTTATGAACTCTGACGCTTTGCAGGATATGCTCGACAGAGCGTTCTTTTTAACCAAGCATGGAGCAGATTGAATGCAAAATAAGCTTGATAAGGATTTCTTCAAACTCTGTTTCAACCTTCCACCAGAAGAGGCTATAAAGTTTCTTAAAGAAAAGGATTTAAAAGTAAGCATCGACTGGTTTGATGTATACAGGGAAGAACATGTAAGAGCTTTTACTGTTGCTGGCATCACAAAGCTTGATGTTTTAAATGATGTTCGTAATGCTCTGGTTGAAGCACAGAAAAATGGAGAAACTCTTGAATCTTTCAAGCAGAACATAATACCAAAGCTGAGACAGAAAGGCTGGTATGGTAACAGGTTAGTAATAAGGAAAGATGGCAGTGAGAAAGAGGTCAAAATTTCTTCGCCTTGGAGATTGAAGACCATTTATCGCACCAATATGGCGGTTGCTGCCATGACAGGACTTTACAAGGAATTGAAGGCTGCTTCTGACATTATGCCCTACTGGCGTTATGTGACAGTAGGCGATGGAAGGGTAAGGGAAGAGCACGCAAAGATTCACGGAAAGATTCTAAGACATGATGATCCGTTCTGGGATAAATATTTTCCACCCAACGGGTATAACTGCCGTTGCTCTGTTGAAGGCATAACAGAGACAGAGTTCAAGAAAAAAGGCTA
>CAJOQX010000222.1 GCA_905236865.1 Candidatus Rifleibacteriota bacterium | reverse complement strand
TTCTTGCTAGTAATGGTTGGTTGAATAAGAATTTAACTTTAAAACGTGAAGGTGGGAAAAAGAACAAAGATATAAATACTATAATTGTTGATGAATGTTCAATGATAGACCTTAATCTTTTTGCCACTTTACTTCGCTGTATAAACTGGAACAGTGTACAAAGGTTAATTTTGGTAGGAGACCCAAATCAGTTACCACCAATAGGAAAAGGTAAAGTTTTCTCAGATACAATTGAATGGTTGAAAAATAAATACCCAGAGAATGTTGGTGTTCTTAGTGAAAATATTCGACAGTTCGTCAACACTGTAGAAGAAAATGGAACTGGAATTCTTGATTTGGCAGAGTTATATATCCAAGAAAAACAGTCTGATAATGATAACGTTATAAATTCTGATATTTTGAAACAGAAAAAAGAAAAGATGTTTAAAAAAATACAAGAAAATGGAAACGGTGATATAGATAAAGACCTTGCTGTTTATTTTTGGGATGAAAAACAAGATCTTGAAGAATTGCTAAATAATGTTTTGATTAAAGATATGGAAAAAGTAACAGAATTCAAAGAATATAAAGACCCAAACCGACTTTGGGACAAGCTTATCCGCCAATCGAACAATTCAGCAAAGCCAGATATAATGCAAATAATATCTCCTTATAGAGGTGAATATTATGGAACAGGTTCAATCAATTTGTTTATGCAAAAATTTTTAAATCCATCTTGGATTAATAAGTATAATCTTGATGGAATTACTTATTGGGATAAAGTTATTCAAATAAGAAATCGCCCAAAATCAAATATGGCTTATGCTTATAATTATGACTCTAGAAAAACAGAACAGCATGAAATTTATAATGGAGAAATTGGAATTGTAAATATACACCCTTTTGATCGTGCTGGGAAACAATATTTAAAAAATAATACAATAAAAAAATTCCAAGTTATATTTACTAATAAATCCCGTAAAAAACTAGCATATAATTATGGAAAAGAATATGGTAAAAATAGTAAAGGATATTATTACCCAGAACAAAAAGTTTTAGATAATCTAGAATTAGCTTATGCTATAAGTGTTCATAAATCTCAGGGTTCGGAATTTGATTATGTTTATATAGTTCTTCCAAATAAAAATAGCAAACTTTTATCGATGGAATTATTATATACAGCAATAACTAGAGCACAAAAGAAAGTAACTATTTTTATTCAAAAAGATATTGGAACTCTAACTTCACTAGGTCATATTGAAAAGTCAGCTATTAGAAAAATAAATTCATCTATATTTGAATTTAAGCCTTTACCAGAAGATTTATTCAATGTGCAAAATTGGTATGAAAATGAAAAGAAAATGTCTACTTTATCAGAGTACTTTGTTAGATCAAAATCTGAAGTAATAATAGCAAATATGCTTGTTGAAGAAGGAATAGAGTTTAAATATGAAGAACCTTTATATGCATCAGATGGAACAATGTATCTGCCTGATTTTACAGTAACTCTTAGAGGAGAAACTTATTATTGGGAACATGTTGGAAGATTAGATCTTCCTGATTATAAAGCTCATTGGGAAAAGAAAAAGAAATGGTATGAGAAACATTTTCCTGATAAATTAATTATAACTTATGAAGGAAAAGATTTATCTACCGAAGCTATGAAAATAATCAAAAGTAGGAAATAATTATATTTGTAATTAGGTAATCCTTACAGGGTAAACGTGGGGAGCATCTTCGTTTCGCAATGACAATAAAGGATTCTCTACAGCAATTACGAATCTAGAAACACAAATTTTCGTTATTTCACTTCCATATTAATACTTTGCATATTGTCAAAGCAAAAAAGAGGAAAATTTTTTATTTTTAAATAAAATAAATGTTTCTTTATGCCGATAAAGCCATATATCGCTAAAGGAGAATATTTGTTTTTTATGGCAGAAAGTAATAATGAAGCTATAATCATGTATAATGAAAAATTGTTAGAACATGATAGGCTTACTGCTGGCAAGGAAGGCGGAAGACTTTCTTCTATAATAAAAGAACTACAAAAAAATAATTTGTGGGATGGAATTGCTTTGGAAGCAGATATAGCTCCAATGAAGCGTTTAAGAGATATTCACGATCCTAATTTTTTGAATGAACTTCACAAACGTGCATACTCTGGTCTTGAAAAATTAGATTCTAATACTCCATTAATCAAAGAATCCTTTGAAATAGCAAGATTTGGTGCTGGTGGAGTTTTAGATGCAGTAGACAAAATCATGAGCGGTGAAGCAAAACGTGCTTTTTGTTTAACTGCTATGCCAGGTCACAACTCGGGAATAACTTCAACTAGCTACGGTAGCTTGGTAAACCATGCTGCTGCTGGTGCTCATTACTTGACAAAAAAGTATGGTCTAAAAAGGGTTGTTATTATTGATCTTGATGCTGAACATGGTAGTGGAACACAAGAAATATTCTATCACAGAAAAGATGTCTTAACTATTTCTATTCATGAATACCCTGGTATAACTGGAACAGGTCATTATGAAGAAATGGGTGGAAAAGGTGCTTTGGGTTATAATTTAAACATTCCTTGTGCTTCTGGTTATGGTGATAGAGAATATAGAGTTTGTTTGAAAGAAATAGTTGAGAAAATTTTTAATCAGTTCGTTCCAGAATTTATAATCTTTTGTTATGGAACAAATGTTTTGAATAGCGATCCAGCTTCTCATTTAATTGTTAGTGAAGCTGGTCTATTAAAAATAGATTCAATAATTATGGAATTTGCAGAAAAATTTTGCGAAGGCAAATTTATTTCTGTATTGGAAGGTGGGACTCCTGGAAGTTTAATGGCTAATTCTGTTTCTAAATTTATGAAATTATTAGTTAATAAAATTACTGGTCCTGTCGATAAAGAAAAAAAAGAAGAGTTGATATCTTATGCAGATTGGTATGGATACGCTAAGTTATTAAAAGCGCAATTCAAAAAAATCTGGAAAATGTAATTTTATTTGATAGACCTGGAGGTCGAAAATGAGATGTTTTTATAATTTCAGAGCTAAGGATCCGGTTCTTGCTGCAATCATTTCATTAGGTATGATAATGTCTGCACAAGCAATCGCCAGTGCTCAGTATAACGATTGGGAAGAAGTCGGTTCTGAGGCTCAAACAGCCCAGCAACAGTTAATGGCTGCTCCGCCACAACTTGCAGCTAATGTTTCTGGTCAGGTGAATTATAGACCTCCAGTAGAAGTACCAAGTGTTGCTTCCAAAAAAGCTAAAAGCACTGGTATGCAAAACGAATATATTGTTCAATCTGGAGATACACTTCCCAAAATAGCTATGAAAGTCTACGGAGATCCAAGCCGTTGGCAAGATTTAATGGTTTTGAACAACATTGATAATGGAAACAGAATCTTTGTTGGACAGAAGCTAGTAACTGTTGCTGGTAGCAAATCTGTCGCAGCTGATACTCCTTTGGTTTCTGACCATGAAGTTGCTGAAATGGCAGATGAATCAGAATCAGCAGATGCAAGTTATTTTGGAGCTGTCAGTAGCAATGGAACTTACACTGTAAGACAAGGCGATACATTAGGAAAGATTGCTAAAACTTGTTTGGGTTCCACTTCCAAATGGCAGAAAATAGCTAAAGCTAATCCAAATATCAATCCTAATAAACTAAAAGTTGGTGATGTATTAGTTATTCCAGGTGCATCAAAAGAAAACGTTTCTTCTGTTGTATATCCTGAAAGTAATTTTGCAACTTCTGCTCCACCATTGGCTGTAGAAAGAGTTAGTGAAAGAGAAGTTTCTGCTCAACCATGGCAGATGGCTGCAGCTCAACCTACTGTAAACAATAATTCTATCGCAAATAATGCGTATGAAACTAATGTTTATAATAGTAATACATTTGTTCAGAATGATGGCACAACCGTAAGTGCACCTTCTTTCGATCCAAATACAGCTCCATTGGTTGCTCCACCACCTCCTCCTGCAGGAATGTATAACAATTTCTCTGCTCCTCCACAAGCACCTTATTCTTCAACAACTTCTTCAACTCAGCTTTATAGCAGCAATACAATGGCTCCGCCACCAATTCCTGCAACAACGCCAGATGTGCCTTATATCGCTCCGACTCCACAACAAAGTAGTCCTGCATTAAGCCCAAATCCTGTTTCTGTTACTACTCATGAAGTTTATAGAGATGAAAGATATAGATTGCCTGATGAGTTAAAAGAAATAGATTACGATGCATATTTTACAAATCTAAATGGTTATAGAGGACTATTTAATACAGAATGTGCATTGATTCCTTATTTGCCAACTTGGAATATAGGATTTACTTTTAAATATGAAGATATAAAGACACTTAATGGTGAAAAAGATGTAATAGATGGTTATAGAACCTTGTCTGTTATGAACTTGAACTATACTGGTCATAAGTTTTTTGCTGGTGTAAGTGTTCCTTTCCAAACTTGGGAAGAAAAGGCAGTAGCTGGTGGTCCAAAATCTAAATTGGACGGTATGCAAGATCCTAGTGTAAAAGTTGGGTATCAGGTATGGAAGAACTTGGAAGGTACAGATGCTGTAACTTTACACGTTGAAGGTAAGTTTGCTGGCGGCAACTATCATAGACCTTTGCTTGGACAAGGATTGAAAACTAAAGTTGATTCTCATTTAGGTCCTGGTGGTGCTACTAAGGGTTCTTGGGTTGAATTTGGTGGTGCTTATTCTGGTAGACTAAACGAAACCTGGAGTAGTCATATTAATATGTCTATAGCTAACGATTCAACCGATGATATAACTAAGGTTGTATTAAAAGGTGGAACAGATTATCGAGTAAATCGCCACTTCTCTCTTGTTGGTGAAATAGAATTTGATAAATATTTGGCTAAAGAAGCTTACTTTGGAAAGAACGGTATTAATAGTGAACTTACTTTAGGTATGGTATTCTTCAATGATGATTGGCAAGCCAATATTGGTTTCCCAATAAATGTAAAGAACGATTGGGGTCAACAAGGCTCTTTCGGAGTTATTGCTGGATTGAACCATCGTTGGGATTGATGAATATTTAACTCTCAATATTATTATATATTATTTAAAAGCCTGTCTAGTATTACTAGGCAGGCTTTTTTATGTCTTATTATACAGGGCAAACACAAACTTTTTTCGTTATTAATCAGTATCTGCATACTGTCATCGCGAAACCGCAAGTTATACGTCATTGTGAGCTTATGAAGTATGCGTGACAACGTGGCGTTGCTTAAAGCAAAACGAAGTCCATCTATAAAAAATATTTTTACCAATAATGATAGTTCGCTTGTTCGACATATTTCTCCTCTTGCGACCTCTGTAGATAACTGCCTTGAATAA
>CAJOQX010000221.1 GCA_905236865.1 Candidatus Rifleibacteriota bacterium | reverse complement strand
TATTTGCAGCCATCTTCTCCCGAAAATAACGCTATCGATGTTGCAACAAATAGCAGTTTGGTAATGAAATATATTGCTCACGATATAGCTTCTGTTAGCGTTTTATACTCGCATATAGGACAATCAACCACACCTATTTCAGGAACTTTTTCTATAAACGATAGTGATCACATTTTAATATTTACCCCTGATACTTCTTGGCCTGAAAATCAAACTATAACTGCTTCTGTAACAGCATTTTGTTGTAACGCTCATGGAGCAAACGGCACAAGGTCTACTCAATTTAAATTTACTACTATAGTAAGCGAAACAGTTGTTACACCTGCGTCCTTTACTGCGGTAAATGTATCTATGGTAACTCCGTATCCTACTTTTTATGTAGCAACCGATACCAAGATTGTTTTAAGGTTTTCAAGATACATTAAATGGAAAGATATGTATCAAAGCCACATTAAGATGTATCGTGGAACTAATATCGGAGCTAATCCAGTTGCTATAACTTTACCTGTTTTTTCAGAAGGAAACTCACAGCTAACTTTTCAGCCTCAATTTCCACTAGTTTATAATGCAACTTATACTATAAAATTTAGTGAACTTTCAGAAAGCTATACCAAAAGTATTGTCTACGATACGGAATTTTCTTTCAATACAGGTGATGGAACTCATGCAAACGCAACTATTTCAGACGAAGGAAATTTTCTTGTAGACGGTTCTTATACTACTCAACCTGTATTTACTATTGATTTTGGAAAAAATGTTTCTGATGGAAGTGTAGCCAATGAATATAAAATAAATCAAGCTTTTAATTATATTAGAGTTTATAAAGGTAGCGAGGAAGTTGCTTCTGATACAATAGTAAAAACGTGGATTGCTTCATATTCAAAAATGCAACTTGCTTTTTCTAGTCCACTAGACGATGAGGCTACTTATGAAGTTAGAATGAAAAACGGTTTGCATGATTATGAAGATTTAGAAATAATTCCGTTCCCTTCTTATTATTTTACTACTTTGCCATTAATTACAACAACTATGATTAGTCCGACAACAACTGAAGATGTGGCAACTGATTCACCTATTGTTATTCAGTTTTCATCTGATATTCACTATGTCGCAAGTATGTCTGAATACTTTAAACTGATAAATGGAAAATACGAGCTTCCAATTGAAAGTTACAATTATGATTCAGGAAATAAAACTTTAACAATTATTCCAAAAAATGGCTTAAAATACCATAAAGACTATACTTTTAAAATAGACTCTAATTTGAGAGACCCAGTAACTTTACAGAGTATACAGAAGAATACTTTTAACTTTTGCACTATGTCTATGGCTGATATAGAAGGCTGGGAAGATGGGCAAACAATATATACTCCAATTGATTTTTCTATAAGAGTAATATTCCCAGAAATAATGGTCAATAATTTGTTTGCGGCAAGAAATGCGATAAAGCTGAAAAAAGGAAATGCAGTAATTGCTCCAACTACTGCGAATTGGGGAATAGTGAAAGACGATATTGGTCATATTCCTTTTTTCTTAAATGTTCTTGCATTAACTTATGAATTAGAACCAGAAACAACCTATACTTTCACTATGGATCCAGTAAAGGCAATGGATGGACGAATGATTGCTCCATTTCCAGATTCAACAGTTATAACCTACAACAATATTATCGCAAGTGTAACCACACCAGCAACTACAGTAAATGTAGCTACTTCTACAGAATTAGTATTTACATTTTCAGAAGACATAGCTTGGTCTGATTCTGTTTTTGATAAAAGATACTTTACTTTATACTGCCTAAATAAAGATATTACAGCATCAATGACCAATTTTGTCTATGCAACAGATAGTCGAACATTAACTATAGACCACGATTGCCTTTTCTATAATGCAACTTACACAATAACACTTGATGAAGGGCTAATAAATAAAAAAACAAGACAAAGAGTTTTGCCAGCAAGTTTAACTTTCTCAACTGCTGACGCTGACCACATACAAGCTACTGTTGCATTGGCAACAGATACTAATGTTGACGGATTGTCGATTCTTGTTCCAACTATTTGTATAGATTTCCAACAGCCTGTAATGAGTATAAGTTTGGCGGAAAAAGCTCTTGAACTTTACAATGGCGACACTTTGATGACTGGATATAAGCGAAGATGGACAAGAGATATGTCTAAATTGGAACTATATTACACGGCAACTTTATTGCCAAATACTCAATATACTTTAAAAATGTTGAATCCTATTCAAGATGGTATGGGCAGAATAATAGAACCATTTGAAGATTTTTCATTTACAACAATGCCCGACATTATACCAGAAA
Organism: Candidatus Rifleibacteriota bacterium; assembly: GCA_905236865.1. Taxonomy (GTDB): domain Bacteria; phylum Muiribacteriota; class Ozemobacteria; order Ozemobacterales; family Ozemobacteraceae; genus RUG334. The sequence continues at coordinate 4,753 of CAJOQX010000221.1, read as the reverse complement.
TGATTGTCCCAAATGTTGTAGACGCACCTGTTGATACTGACATTGTGATAAAATTTTCAAATTCTATTAATTGGGACGATGCGGACGATGCAAAGAAAATTCAGTTCAGACAGGGAACTCAAGATATAGCTATTGGTTCTTTTGTATATTCAGAAGCTGAAAAGACTCTAACAATTACTCCAGAATCGACTCTTGAACATAATTCAACATATACTATTAAACTATTTGACGATATTGTTAACGACACTACTCGTCAGCAAGTTGCAACTTTATCTTTCACTTTTACCACTGCTGATGATGTTCATGCACAAGCAGTAATAACAATTGCTTCTGATTCTCTTATTGATGGAAAATCTATTATGCAACCGACTTTAACAATAGATTTTCATAAAATGGTATTAAGTTCAGAAATGGCAAAAGCAAAAAATTGTATAAAGGTTTATAGAGAAGATGTAGAAGTTACAACAGCATATAAAGCTTGGGTAGACAATACTTATAGTAAGTTGTATCTGACTTTTGTTAATCCATTAGACCAGGAAGCAACTTATAAAGTTGTTATGGAAGAAAGCATAAAAGATTATGAAGGAATGTATGTAGATCCATTTGCTGATTTTGAGTTTTCAACTTTAGATAGAATAAAAGTTTCTTTGCTTTCTCCAACAGAAATAACAAATGTTGCTACTTCTACTCCGATTATACTTAAATTTTCTACTCATGTTGACTGGATTGCTCCTTATAGAAATAAAATTGTATTAAGAAGTGCTGGAAAGCAACTACGAATTAGCGACTGGATTTATGATGATTCCGATTATACTTTAACAATAATCCCAACCAACAAGTTGCTTTATAATTCTATTTACCAATTGTTTGTTGACGATGGAATAAGGAACGATACTACTTACCAAAAAACGGTCTTGACTGAATTTCAGTTTAATACGGATGTTGGGAGCACTCAAGATGCTACGTTAACATTAACACCAACCGATAGTGTTGATGGTTTCTATATTGTTACTCCAACATTCTATGTAGATTTTGGTAAAGAGGTTTTAAATATCGAAGATGCTGAAAATGCTTTAAAACTATTTACAAGCACAGGGCAAGAATTTCACTCGCTAGTAAAAACTTGGACTACATACAAAAGAAGGGTTACTCTTACTTGTCCTACCAAATTAAAAGGCGACACAACTTATGTATTATCGATGAATCCTGTGATGGATTTTGAAGGTTGTGAAATAATACCTTTCCCATCATATACTTTCACTACATTATATAATGGAACTGGTTCAGCAAGCTCACCTTTTTATATTTATACAGCTAAACAGCTAGATGAAGTTCGTTTAAAACCAACTTATTATTACCGTCTTGCTAGAGACTTAGATATTGCAACTTCTACTTATATTTCAAAATACAATACAGTAGATAAAGGTTGGTTGCCTATTGGTAATATGGCGAATAAATTTACTGGTGGTTTTGATGGAAATGGTCATAAAATTACAGGTTTATCTATAAATAGAACTGCTACTGACTCTGTTGGCTTATTTGGTCAGATTGACACTGCGACAATAAAGAATTTGTATGTTGCAAACGGAATCGTTGTTGGTCAGGACTCTGTTGGTGGAATAATTGGATATTCATACAACAGCACAATAAACAACTGCTGTAACGAGAGTGTTACCGTTGTAGGTGAAAATTACGTTGGTGGAATATGTGGTAATCTTTATTCTACTAAAGTTAATAATTGTAGGAATGAAGCGAATGTAAATTGTAATCACAATATGGCTGGCGGTATAACTGGCTGGACTAAAAATTATTCTCAACTTAACGCTTGTAGCAATACAGGATATATTATTAGTTATGAAAGTCATTCTGGTGGAATAACAGGCTATAATAACGGTTGGATAATGAATTGTTATAATGGTGGAACTGCTATGGGATATACTTGTGCTGGTGGAATTGTAGGAAGTAACAACACTTCGGCGACGGTAGACAGATGTTATTCTTTAGGCGATGCACGAGTGACAAGTCCTGGTGAAAATAATTATGAAGGGGCTATTGGCGGATACTGTGAAAGCACAGCTCATATAAGAAATTGCTTTATAACCTCAGATACTTCAATTGGTGGTTATCCTTGTGCCAATATAAATCAAATAATAGGTAATTTTAATGACCCAAATAATTTAGATAAAAATTATTTATATACTTCTATCTCTCAAATTAATATAGCAGTAAGCACAGCTGCAAATTGGTATGATGGGGAACTTTGGGATCATCAAATTTGGCTTTTAAGTAATTTGGATTACCCAAGATTGAAGAATATGCCATAGTTAAGCTAGATTTTCATTTCATAGTGTCGTATAACTTGCGGTTTCCTTTAATATTTTGTTTTTTGTCTATAACTTTTAAAAAGAGGGATTGCATTGCGGTATTTATAATTGTTCTATAGGAATATATAATTATGAAAGTATTAGTAACTGGTGCAGATGGTTTTATTGGAAGCCATCTTACTGAAGAATTGGTAAAAAAAGGATATGAAGTAAAGGCATTTGCTTTATATAATTCTTTTAACACGTGGGGCTGGCTAGACAGTCTTCCAAAGGAAATAATGAAGAATGTGGAAGTTTTCACAGGTGACGTCAGAGACCCAAACGGTGTGAGAACTGCGATGAAAGGCGTTGAGAAAGTGTTTCATCTTGCAGCTCTTATTGCAATACCTTTCAGCTATCACTCTCCTGACTCTTATGTTGACACTAATATAAAGGGAACTTTGAATGTTTTGCAAGCTGCACGTGATTTAGATGTAAAAAAGATAATGGTAACTTCTACTTCAGAAGTTTACGGAACAGCTCAATATGTGCCAATAGATGAAAAGCACCCCTATCAGGGGCAATCACCCTATTCTGCAACGAAGATTGGAGCAGACCGTCTAGCTGAAAGTTTTTACAGAAGCTTCAACCTTCCTGTTGCGATAGTAAGACCTTTTAACACGTTCGGTCCTAGACAGTCAGCTAGAGCAGTTATTCCTACTATTATTTCCCAATTGCTTGCAGGAAATGAGGAAATTAAGCTTGGTTCGCTTACTCCGACTCGTGATTTTAACTATGTTAAAGATACCGCTGCTGGCTTTATTGCTATTGCAGAATCAGATAAAACAGTTGGTCAGGAAATAAATATAGCCACTCAAAAAGAAATTTCAATTGGTGATTTGGCGAAAGAAATAATTTCACAAATTAATCCCAATGCACGCATTGTTTGTGATGAACAGAGACTGAGACCTGAAAAGAGCGAAGTGAACCGCTTGTTAGGTTCTAACAAAAAAATTAAGGAGCTTACAGATTGGCGGCCTCGCTATACTTTCGCACAGGGGATTTCTGAAACTATAGAATGGATGAAACAGAATCTTAACGCTTATAAGACAGATATCTATAATGTATAAGTTGAAGTTGGTTTTGATTGAGAACAAAACATTCTAAAGTGGCAAATCTTTATAGGGTGAAATGAAATGTAATAAGTTGTTCTTGTGCATATTGTTTATTCGTATATAGTTTTTTGTTTGAAAAATATAAGTAAAGGTCTTGTAAAATTTTTGTTTAACATATAAACTAAAAAAACAAATAAACTAAAAACGATGAAGAGAATATGGAAACTTTTAAAATAAACAGCGAACTAATCAAGTCCTTTGGAAATAGTAGTGAAAATTTGGCTAAATTAGCTGATTTTCATAGAATAAACTGCTTGGCAGGTTTGAAGGTTGCTAATCACGGTTGGCTTGGTGCTTGTTTTTCTTCTATGGAAATACTTACTTGTATTTACCATAGATACATAACTAATCCAAAACTTCCAACAAATCAAAGAGGTGTAGTGTATCTTTCTAAAGGTCATGCTGCAATGGCACAATATGCTATTTTAGCAGGATTAGATGTTTTACCATTTGAAAGTATTGATAACTACAAAAGCTTTAATGGACTTCCTGCTCATTGTGACAGAAAAATAGCTGGAGTAGATACAGACAGCGGTTCATTAGGTATGGGGCTTTCAAAGGCTATAGGAACGGCAATAAGCAATAAAGATTCCAATAATAAATATCCTGTTTTTGTAATAATTGGCGATGGTGAGCTTCAAGAAGGGCAGATTTTTGAATCATTGCTTAGTTTTAAAAAGTTTAATCCAGGAAATATTGTTCCTATAATTGATAGAAACTATCTGCAATCTGACAGTCAGACTAAAGACATAAAAGATGCTCAAAATTGGGCTAAAGTTTTTGAGGGAATAGGACTTAAAGTTAGAGAAATTGATGGTCATTCTCCAAATGATATTTGCAATGCAATAGACGAAACTCTTTCCGATTCAAATCCTTCTATAATAATTGCTACTACAATTAAAGGTTATGGAACTTCACTTACAGCAATGCAACATAATACAGTTAGACGACAAGCAGTATGGCATGGTCAGATTCCTAACGATAACGAATATTTAAAAATGGTTGAAGAAATTGTTTTTAGAATAGATTATGACCCTTTAACTCTATTATTTAAAGATTATGTTAAAAATTGTCATCAAATAGTTGAAAAGCCAAAAGAAAAAGTATCTACTATAAAATCAACTGGGCAGGCATTCGCTGACTCTCTATTAAAACTTGGAAGTAAAGATGAAAACATATATGTATTGGATGCTGATTTGGAAAAATCTTGTAAACTTACAAAAGTAGCTGAAACTTTTAAAAATAGGTATCTTGAAATTGGTATTAGCGAGCAAG
>CAJOQX010000220.1 GCA_905236865.1 Candidatus Rifleibacteriota bacterium | reverse complement strand
TTAATCCCCCTTTATGAAAGGGGGCAAGGACAAATGCCTGTGCATTAAAATTTTAGCAAATTTCGAGTTTTAGCACAGCCTCTGCAATGACGTAAAATATACACACGATGTTTGTGAGGCAATAGCAAAATTATGAATATAACAATTTTTTGAACAAATAATAAATATTTAATGCGTATGCCCTGAGATACTGAAAACTGTTTTTTAAATTAAAGTATAATATGATATAATAAAGAAAAATAAATCAACAGGGGGAAAGAATATGGCTAGTGCATTGGATGTTGCTGAATACATGATTATTCGCTCGATGAAAGAAGCAGGAGAAGACCCTATAACTAATCTAAAAGTCCAAAAATTATGTTATTATGCTCAAGGAATATATTCAAATATTACAAAAGGGAAAAAACTTTTCAAAGAAAATATAGAAGCTTGGCAACATGGACCAGTTATAAGAGATGTATACCTTAAATATAGCAAAAGAAGAAGCGGTATTTTAAAGTCTAACTTAGATTACGATGATTTGAAACTATCTAAAAAAGAGAAAGAAGTATTAGATTTTGTGTATATGAACTATTCTCAGTATTCTGCTTGGCGTTTACGTGAAATGACACACAACGAAGCTCCTTGGAAAAATAATTTCGTTTATGGGAAAAAACAAATTATACCTTTTGAAGATATTAGAGATTATTTTGACAGGTATGTAAAAATTGTCTAAAAAGCAAAAAAATACAGAACTGAAACAAGCTCACATCGTTCAACCATCGACAGAATTAGGAAATGATGACAAGGTTAGGCCTTTATTCTGCTTCAACATAATATCTTCACAATATAGTAACGATTCCAAATTAAACTTAGTAAAAAATGAAGCTATTCATTCAAAAGAACTTCTTGAAAAAATAAACACACTTTCTCAGCTTACATGGGGAGCTATAAAAAATATATCGAGAAAAACTAATGGTTATGAAATGATACCTATTAATTCATTGAAAAATTCTCGATTAAAAGAAATATTAAAAAGTTTTAATCAAAAAGAAATAATGGTTTTTAGAGTAAAATCTAACAATAAATCAAGATTATTAGGTTTTAGGGAAGGTAGAGTTTTTAATATTTGTTGCTACGACCATAATGGCGTGCTATATGAGCATGAATAATATAAAAGATAATTATTATTTACTCAACTTTTCCACTTAATTTTCTCATTAAAAAGCTGATAAATACAATGATTTAAGCATAAAAAATAGTAAGAATTGACAAATAAAATGCTCCCCTTTTAAGAGACTGTATAAAAATTAGATTTTGACTACATAATTAGCTTATCCTAATTATTTTAAAATCCCCCTTAATCCCCCTTTATGAAAGGGGGCAAGGACAAATGCCTGTGAATTAAAATTTTAGCAAATTTCGAGTTTTAGCACAGCCTCTGCAATGACGAATCTGGAAACTAAGTTTTTTGATATTTAGTCGCCGAAGTAATAATATAGCCATATTTGAATATCTTTATGAAACTCAAATATGGCTAAATTTTAACTATTAAACAATAAAAAGCTGGTTTTATTATTTTTCTAGTTTAGTCAGCAAATATTCTTCTTCGTCTTGGGTTAATGCTTCGCCACAAATCATCTTTTGGGCTAATACTTTGGACTTGGAAGATATTTCAACAACAGATTGCTGATATTTATATTCAATATTATCAAGAGCTTCTAATGCCATAGATTTTAATTCATTGCTTATAATATCTTGTGAAAGCCTTGAGTCGCAACTCCAACCTAATGCGAGAACGCAAACAGAAATTTCATTTTCATTTATATAACCTGAATTGATTATTTGGATTAAAATCTTTATTAATCTTTCTTCTTCTTTTTTGCTTAAACCAGAAGGGATGGAATTTCTTCTTAAAGCAATTCCTAATGCATAAGCTGTTTGTTGCAAACCTGAATGTTTGCCTTTTAAACCTAAGGCTATTTCACAGTCTTTTTCGAATAAGTCAGCTATCCATTGAACACAAGTTTTGGTTTTTCCATGTGCATAAAGACAAGACATTTTATACTTCTGATTATCATGTAAATCTTCAAGCTTTTTCAATTGTTTACTATTACCACAACTTGCTAATGTGTAAATGGCTTCATTATTGGTTGAAACTTGTATTCCCTGATTTCCCCAGCCTTTTAAAGCAGAATGTAAAGTATCAAGACAGAATCTTGCCAAATCTTCTTTCTCAGTATCACTCCATTGTTCACAATGTTTCCTTGATATTTTAAACAATCTTTGGATTTCTTCATCATGTTTAGCTTTTTCTAAAACCCCTAATACAACTGGTGCAAAATCAGACTTATTCTTAGCATTACAAATATTTGAAACAGCACTGTTGATTTTTGTCTTTAATAGCTTCTTTTCACCTTCCCTTTTGGTAGAGCGTAATCTGTTACAAAGTTGAAGTAAAGTGTTTATTTCTTCTTGAGCATTCAATTCGCTACCACTAGGAAGAACCACTTTAGTTCTAGCTCCACTACTTACTTCATTATTCCCAATATCTATATCTGTAGAACATAATTCAATTTTTTGAGTGCCAGCTTCGTCTTTACTTGTCCACGCATTCATAGTTATTACTTTATTTTTACTCATATAAATAGTGAAAGCGATAAAAGCTCCATGGACATATTTGTTTTCTAAGCTTATTTTACCACGAGCTATTGTTCTAAATGTTCCATCAATATTTTTACTTTTTATAGGAATACTTATAATATTCTGATTAGGAGAAACTTTATAACCAGTCATTATTTGAGAAGTGTAAGGCAATTCAGCTCCAGTAGGAATAATCATAGATGTAGCACCATTCTTTGCTCCTAAATAAAGACTATCGTTAAGAATATTACTACCGAAGTCAATATCTATTCCATTGCTTTGCAAATCTTTTGTTGATGGCTTAACAGGTTTATCAACAACATCTTTTTTTTCTATAAGACCATTAGAATTTTGATTTGTAATAGTAGTATCGAATTTTTTAGCCTCTTTTGCCATCATATTTTCATATTTATGTAAATAATGATGATAAACTGCTGCACCTCTAGCAACTGATTGATCAGGGTCTAGTGCAACAATTGGTTCAAATCCGAAGAACTTTGACAGTCTGTCGGTAATCATATAAAATTTAGACATTCCGCCATTTACAATCACAGCGTCAATAACAACATCGCTAACATTTAATTTTTCAGAAGCTTTTTGAAGAACATCTAATATTGGGAAGATGATGTTTCGTGTATCTTTTATATTCCCTAAATTTTTATAGTCAAAGAAAGTTAAATTTTCTGCTAAGAATGGCTTTAATATTGCTTCAACTTCTTCTTTTGTAAAATTGTCGTCGTAAGCATAGCCAGTTCCCATATTTCCGCCTACAGGAAAGCCTTCGTCTTCGTCTTCCCAGCCAAAACTATCCTCTGAATCTTCTTTCCCTTTTTCGCTTAATTCAATTTTCAAATCTTCTGCAAAAGTTCTTAATTTTGCTAAAACTGTATTTTTTTCTTCTTTTAAAGTCTTTACTATTTCAGGGTGTTTGGAATATTGCTTTAAATATCTTTCAAACATATTGTTTGCAATTAATTCATCAAAATCGTCACCGCCTAACAGTGTGTAACGATTTGTTGCAATTTCTCTAATTTTAAGAATTTCATCACATTCTTCGTTCTTTTTTATTTCATGAAGAGTAATATCAAGAGTTCCACCGCCCAAATCAAATACAATTACCATTTTAGGTTTATCTAGCATTAATATATTGCTAGGAATATCACCATTATGTATTTGATTGATTAAATCATAGATTACTGCTTTGGGTTCGGAAAGCAGTATGTCTTTTTCGCTGCCATCGGGATTTGTTACTTTTATTCCAGCAATTCTTGCGGCCTCTCTAGTAGCTTGACACATTATAGAGTCAAAGTTTGCTGGAACGGTAATGATTGCGTCATCTATTTGGCAACGACACATTTTTTCTGCCTGTTTTAACATTTGTTTTAGTATTTGAGCAGAAATTTGAGCTGGTGTTTTGTCTGGAATATCTGACGATAATCCTTCTGCAAGAGGTTTTCCCATTTGGCTTTTTATTGATTTTGCAACAAGATGAGGTCTAAGAGAATATTGGCTTTTTGCAAAATCACCTACTAAAGGCTCAAAATTTTTGTCTTCTTGATAATAAACACAAGAAGGCAAAGTGGGTTTTCTTGCAGAAGTAATCTTCCCTCCGCCATTTGCTACATATCTATCAACAGGTCTTGGGAGATCTAAAACCTTTGAAACTATATCGCCATTAAGTTTATTTGTTATTATAGCTAACACTGAGTTAGTTGTTCCTAAATCTATACCAACGCAATTATTATATGTATTATTTTCCATATTTATTTTTCCTCCTTAACTTTTGGTCTAGAAATTTGAATTTCTTTGTCTTTGTAAACCCAACCTGGTGAAACGACTTTGACTCTTTTTTCTTCTTCCTCATTTATAAAAGGCGAACCGTCATAATTAAAATATTCAACATCATTGGCTTTAACTGTAATAATTTCGTTTATTTTTTTTATTGGAACAATGTGGCTGTCTCTGATAAATAATATTAGCTTTTTCACCATTATTAACAGTCCGTTAATTTCTATAGGAAGTTCATAATTTTGCTTCCTCAAATCATCTATTCCTTTACGCAAAACAAGCAATTCGTCTAAGATACAGCCATATTTTTCAGAATTTAATCTGGAAAAGAAATCAGTTAATTCTTTTATTTTGGCTTCTTCAATCAAGCCTTCAAATTCATTTTGTAAATCTCTTAAAATATTATCTGTTTGCAATATTTTGTTTTCTAAAAATTCATTTCTAGCAATAGCCTGTTCATAAGATAATTTTGGCTTATCTTTCTTATAATTATTATTATCTTTATTAACAGGAAATCCGTAAGCATTTGCTACAGCATCAGACATATT
>CAJOQX010000219.1 GCA_905236865.1 Candidatus Rifleibacteriota bacterium | reverse complement strand
CGATGAGGAGTAAATAATTTATCTATAAATAAAAACAATCATAGCTATTTTGAAGCTATGATTGTACATAATAATCTAATTTGGACTTAAAAATTAGTTTTAGCACAGCCTCTCACAATGACGTATTGATACAATACCGATTAATAAAGAAAAAAGTTTACGTTTGCCCTGAAGTTGCCAATGGAATTAGTTAATTCTTTTAATAATGATTTTTGAATGGTAAAGTTGCTTTTCTTACTTTATTTTTTTATGGTTGAATTTACTTGATAAGCCATAAGTGGTATAGTTATTGAAATAAAAATAGGAGAAATAAATGATGAAAATATATAAACTAAGTATAGTTCTAATTATAATAACTTTATTTTCAATGCCTGCTTGGGCTAAATTTTGTTCTGAATGTGGTAAACCTCTAAACGATGGTGCAAAGTTTTGCTCTGAATGTGGTGCTGGAGTAGGTAGCAATACTAATACAGAAGTTAAAGAACATAAAGAAGTTAATGAAATTAAAGTAGATAAAGGAAATATAGAAAATAAGGAAGTTAAGGAAGGCAAAGAAGCTAAAAAAGACCTAGAAATTGTTAAAGAAAAATTAGATTGTTTTGAAGAATTTTGTATCTATCTTGAATCTGCAAACCAAAAGGGTTGTATGGAAAAGTTTCCTGATTGCAAGATTAAATTTAATAAGGGTTTAGAAGAACTTTCAAAAAAAACAATTAACAGACAATCAAAAAATTCTCATTGAATTATATAAATATAAATGGACGATCGTTGAAGAATCATATAATTCATTTTGTGGGAATAATTTTCCTAGAAGTAACGTTTATTATATAACAAAAGTGAATGAAGGAATAAAAAAAGCATTAGATGGTGCTTCAATAAAATGGATAGAAAAATATATTGATTTATGTAAAAGTTGTCGTTCATTGATTAATACTAATTTTAAAGTTACAAGTGCTTTTTTTGATTTTCCAAATGGAAAATCAAAAAGTAAAAATAAGATTATGAAAGGTTCGATCTGCCATATATATGATGTTAAAGATAATAAGTTTTTTGTTGAAGCAGAATCAAAAAGTTTTATACATGCTGGTAAAATAAGTGAAAATTGGATTAGCAAAGAACAAATTTATAAAAATACTAATTTCAAAAAAAGACCAAATCTTAATGAATTAGTTGAACAAATTGAAAGTAAATATAAAGAACTTGAATCATTAGCTAAATAGTGTCTGTTTAATAGATATTTTTAAATCTACTAAGCATTGGTTATTTGAAATATTCGATAGTTTGAAGGGCTAAGTTTAAACAATTCACCAGAATGTAGGAGATTAAACATTTTTTAGACTCTAATCCCTTGTGTTTAAATGAATTAATCATAATTTATAAATATAAAAAGATTTGTGTATTGTCAAGTGACAGTATACAAATCTTTTTTAGTAATCTCGCGTTTTTTATAATATGTTTTTTAGTCTACAGCTCCACTAACAGTTCCTGTCCAAGATTTAGTTTCTTTACTTTTAGGACCAATTATTTTTATTGTTAATTTTTGAGGAAAAGTAGTTAATTTTTTATTTAAGTTACAAATAATTCCCGTATGATTCTTGTTTAATTCATAATATCCTCTTTCATAATCTATTTGTCCACCATATAAATCCACATAAAACTTTGTATTGTCTTCTGAAGGAGTAAAGCCAACTCGAATTGCTGGATTGCCAGTATTATTATAATTGTTGTAATAATATATTGAACTACATTTTAAGCCTTCCAATGCTTTTTTTTCTATATCTTCTTCGGAATCACCAAATAATTGATTCCAACCCCATTTGGCTGCTTCACAAGCCAATCCAACTCCTACATAAAGAACAGGCTCAAGAAGTTTTCCTTTCTGCTCATCGCTTTGCATTTCCCAAGTTTTTTCAAAAGCTTCAAAAAAATGGTCATCTTCAGTCTTTGCTTTACTTACTGAAACAAAATTAATAGAAATTATTAAAAGAACGATTATAAGCCTACTTTTCATCTGTTTACTCCTTGATTATTATGTACTAAACTAAATTTTAGCTCTTGGAGAGTTATTAATCTTATCTATGTCAATAGATAAGATT
>CAJOQX010000218.1 GCA_905236865.1 Candidatus Rifleibacteriota bacterium | reverse complement strand
TTACGCAATTAATATTCACTGATATTGTTTCTCAATAATTGCCTAAAAAACTTTTTCCAAAAAATATAATAAATATAGAAAAAACTATTTTAAAATACAAAGTTATGATAGTAATTTATCTAGAATTATTATTTTACTATTATACTTAATTATTTTGTATATATAGAAAGCTTAAAAACTAATTAAAAAATATTACAGGGCAATAATAAACTATGCAAAGAAAATATAATGTTACAGGAATGAGCTGTTCGGCTTGTTCTGCTTATGTTGATAAAATAGTCAGAAAAATCAATGGTGTAAAAGAAGTAAATGTAAATTTGCTTACAAATTCAATGATTGTTGATTTCGATGAAAAACTTACTAATGATGAAGCTATTATTGCTACAGTTATTGATGGTGGCTATGGGGCTACAGTAGTTGAAGACCCAAAAATCAATGAATCTTCATTACAAGATTCTGAAAGAGCCGTGGAAATTAGGAAAGATGACTTGGAACACCTGCCTGTTAAAAAGATTAACAACGAAGTTACAAGCGAATTAGCTTTGATGAAAAAACGTATTATATTTTCTTTTGCTTTCTTAATTCCATTATATTGGGTTTCGATGGGGCACATGGTTAGTTTACCTCTTCCTGACTGGCTTTGTGGTGATAAAAACGCAATGTCTTTTGCTCTGATTCAGTTTTTGCTAACACTTCCAATAGTTTTTTTCAATCAAAAATACTTTATAAACGGAACGAAGAGCTTTTTGCGTAAAGCTCCTAATATGGATGCTTTGATTATGACTGGCTCTGCAGCAGCTTTGCTTTATGGATGTTTCGCAATGTTTAGAATAAGCTATGGTTTAGGGAATGGTAATTTAGATTTGGTCAAAGAATACGCCTCAAATCTTTATTTTGAATCTGCTGCAACAATTCTAACTTTAATAACTTTAGGCAAATACTTGGAAGCTCGCTCCAAAGGCAAAACATCTGAAGCAGTTGCAATGCTTATGAACCTTGCTCCGAAAACTGCAATAGTTGAAAGAAATGGTTCTGAAATAGAAATTCCAGCAGAACAGGTAATGGTTGGCGATACTGTTATTGTTAAACCTGGTATGAGTATTGCTGTTGACGGCATTATTACAGAAGGGAACACTTCTATTGATCAATCTGCTTTAACAGGAGAAAGTCTACCTGTAGATAAGAAAGTTGGCGATTCTGTAGCTGCTGGAACTATAAACAAAAACGGCTATATCAAATTCAAAGCTTCAAAAGTAGGCAAAGAAACAACAGTTGCGAAAATTGTTGAGCTTGTTGAAACCGCCGCCGCTACAAAAGCTCCTATAGCAAGGCTTGCCGACAAAGTTAGCGGAATTTTTGTTCCAACAGTTATTATTATTGCTTTGATAACAGCTATAGTTTGGCTCTGTCTGGGCAAAAATTTTGAATTTGCTTTGTCTTGTGCTATTTCTGTTTTGGTTATTTCCTGTCCTTGTGCATTAGGGCTTGCTACTCCTGTTGCTATCATGGTCGGAACTGGCAAATCGGCTCAAAACGGTATTCTAATAAAATCTGCCGCTGCGTTAGAAAACATTCAATCTATAACAACTGTTGTATTGGATAAAACAGGCACTATTACAGAAGGAAAGCCTGTAGTGACAGATATTGTTCCATTTAAGTTAGTTAGTGCAGAAAACTTGCTTAGTGTTGCTGCCTCGTTAGAAAAGAAATCCGAACACCCATTAGGTGCAGCAATAGTTGAAAAGGCTGAAAAAGACGGCATTGCAATATTCACTATAGAAGATTTTGAAGCTATACCTGGCAGGGGAGTTAAAGGAACTGTAGTAGGCAGAAGCATTTTGGCTGGCAATTTAGCTTTTATGACTGAAAATGGCGTTTCATTGGCTAACTTTGAAACAGAAGGAAAAAGATTGGCAGAAGATGGCAAGACACCCTTGTTTTTCGCTACAGGTTCAGCAAAATCTGGTTATACAGCAATGGGAATTATAGCTGTAGCTGACCCAATAAAAGAAAGCAGTTTCAAAGCCATAGAAGAATTAAAGAAAAACGGAATCAAAGTTATGATGCTTACTGGAGATAATCGTTTGATTGCTGAAAGCATTAAAAACAAACTTAATATAGATAAGGCTATAGCAGAGGTTCTTCCTCAAGATAAGGATTCAGAAATACAGAAACTTCAAGATGCTGGCGAAAAAGTTGCTATGGTAGGCGATGGAATAAATGACGCCCCCGCATTAGTTAGAGCTGATGTTGGTATTGCAATAGGTGCAGGAACAGACATAGCTATTGAATCGGCTGACATAGTGTTAATTAAGAATGACCTTAACGATGTGTCAAAAGCTTACGCTTTAAGCAAAGCTGTTGTTAGAAATATTAAGCAAAATCTTTTCTGGGCTTTTTTCTATAATGTGATTGGTATTCCTTTGGCGGCAGGTGTTTTCTATTCTTTATTAGGCTGGAAGCTCAATCCGATGTTCGCCGCTCTCGCAATGAGCCTAAGCTCAGTAACCGTTGTCACCAACGCACTACGTCTAAGAAACATTAAGCTTTAGACAAAGTTGAATTTAAAAAAATAATGGCTGACGTATTAACAAAAGAACAAAGACATAAATGTATGCAAGCTGTTCACAGCAAAGATACTTCTGTTGAAGTGAAACTTCGCCAGTGCCTTTTTGCTCGAGGTTTTAGGTTCAGGAAAAACAACAAAAAATTAGCTGGCACTCCTGATATTGTACTTCCTAAGTATAAAACAGCTGTTTTTGTTCATGGCTGCTTCTGGCATCGGCACGAAAATTGTCGATTAGCTTCTAATCCAAAAACTAGAGTCAGATTTTGGAAAGCGAAGTTTAAAAGGAATGTCGAAAGAGACAAAAGGATTAGTGAAGAGTTGATTGAAAGCGGTTGGCACGTTATCGTTGTCTGGGAATGCGAAATCAGAAATGACGTTGAAGCAGTCGTAGACGAACTAGAAAAGATTATGAAATATATGATTCCTGCTGCTACTAAAAAACTCTATGTGCCAGGATTAGATTGTTTTATCCCAACAAAAAATAATAAACATAAATAATTCTATATTTATATTTTCAATTATATGTTAAATAATAATTAGAATTTAAATTTAAGGATTATTAAAATGAGCTATTGTTTAAAAGATTCAACCCTATCCGATTGTAAGTTAGTTGAAATTTATAATAACGCCAAAAATTTATTAAATTGTAATGAATATGAATTAGATAAGATTTTTGAAATAGCTATCATAGATAGAAGCCGATTTCCACTAATTAATTCAGCAAAAGATGAAGTGTCTTATTTAGAACATTGGATAGCAAATTATGTTAATGCTAAATCTAATTTACCAAGAAACAGAGTTGCTAAGCCCAAGCAGGCATGTTCTGATCCAGCAGTATCTCAATTGGTAAAAATAGTTTCTAATTCAGATGATGAACTTGTAAAGATTCAAGAACGTCACCATAACTTATTTATGTCCGCTGAAAATATACTTGGACAATTACTTGAAGAATATATAGCAGCTAAAGTCAGTAATTATGGATGGATTTGGTGCGCAGGCAATACTCTTAGGGCAATAGATTTTTGCCATTTAACTATTGGTTATCTGCAAATAAAAAACAAATCGAATAGCGAAAATAGTTCTAGTAGTAACATTAGAGAAAAAACAAACATAAAGAAATGGTATAGACTAGGAACAAAAAAATCTAATGGACAGCAAATACCTGTTTTTAAATGGGAAGATTTAAACAAAATTATAAACAGTGATATTCCTAATTATCTAGAACCATGCAATATGAACGAAGATGATTACAGGTCTTTCCTCATCAATGTTGCAAAACAGAATCCAAAAATAATATCAGATCTTTAATCAAATATTATCAAAAGTTCTTTGAATAGGCATTATCTTATTTTGTTTCTTTACTAATTTTATAAAAGAATCAGTCCAGGTGATATCATTTGTGTTTTTGTATCTTGAATAAGGGAAAGAAGGCATAACTTTACTTTGATTAATATTTTGTATATCGTTTAATATAGTCGTTGCTATGGCTTCGCCAAGTTTTATAGGAACAGCATTACCAATTTGTCTATATTGTTCTAGAATAGGACCACAAATTTCCCAATCTTTTGGAAATCCTTGAATAGAACTATATTCTTCTACACTAAGCGGGCGATTTTCAATAGGATGACATAAATCTGTAGCTGGCATTGTTGGATTTGTAACCAAGGTAGGTGATGGTTTATTAAAACTTAAACGTCTTAAAAAACCTGTTTTGCCCCCACCTAATTCAAGTTTATGCCCCATTGCTTCTCTGTGAAGTTCTAAAGGTAAATCTTTCCAATATTGTCCTTCTTTTAAAAGACGATAAAATCTCAATCTTTTTTCGGGAAAAGGAATGTAATGATGGTTAACATTTGGTATTTTGCTAAGAACTTCTCCTAGTGTGTGCCAAGGTGGTAATTTGAATTGAGGGTCAGAAGAATTTGTTGGAGTTAAATAAGATACCTTATCTTTTCCTTGCTTAGCTATTATTACAACACGTTCTCTTATTTGTGGTGCCCCTAGATTTGCGGCATTATAAAGTTCAAAGGAAACAGTGTAACCACTATTTTTTAAACGTTCAATAATAATATATAACGCACCTCCTTTTATTGGAGATTTCGATAATTTACAAGGATATTCTGCTGAAAGCAAACCCCTTACATTTTCTATAACAACATATTTTGGTTTAATCTCATCTACAATATCTAAGAACCTAAGAAATACATTGCCACGTTCATCTTCAAATCCTCTTCTTGCACCAGCAGTACTAAATGCTTGGCAAGGAGGCCCTCCGAATATAATATCAACTTTATGACCTTTTGGTATTTTTGCCAATTTAAGAATTTCTTCTGAAGTGTATTTGTTTATATCACCAATCAAAGCTATTTCAGGATTATTTTTTTCAATCGTCATTCTGCAATACTTATTAAATTCACACGCTAATAAGGGTTTAATTCCTTTATTAGACATACCTATGTCTAATCCCATAGCACCAGAAAAAAAACTTAGAGCTATTATTTTGGGCAAATCTTCACTTCTTCTTTCATGGTCATTAGGCTCAATAATAACGCCACTATTTTTAATATAACAGTCTAAATCAGTATCTGTAACCAACCATTGTTTCCCTATTCTTTCGGCAGACAATAATTTTTCTTTTATTAGTTTTCTGACATATTGAGGTGTTATTTTTAGGTAATCTGCTACATCATTGGCTGTATACAATTTTTGATTAG
>CAJOQX010000217.1 GCA_905236865.1 Candidatus Rifleibacteriota bacterium | reverse complement strand
GGGATTAAGGGGAATTTTAAAATAATTAGAATAAACTAATTATGGAGTCAAAATTTAGTTTTTAGACAGCCTCGAATGGTGGGGGAGCAGGCGAGCGAAAGCGAGACTGAAGTGGCTGACTGCCAAAGGCAGTAGGTAAGGGGGATTTTAAATAAATTATACAAAACTAATTTTAGAGTAAAAAGGTAGTTTTTAGACAGCTTCTAGCTAGAGAAAATATTAGAAAAAATATTTAGGCTTGCCAAAATCAGGCATGGCAATCCATTTGTTTAGTCGAATTTTCTATAGCTTCAACTAAACCAGAAATTGTGTATTCCTTAGCCCTGACTTTTACATTAAACCCATATTTCTTACAGGTTTCTTCTGTAACTGGACCAATAACTGCTGAGGGTATGTTTTGTGGTAAAATATTAGTTTTTTCAATCATTTTTGCAAAACCTTCAACAGTAGAAGAGCTTGTAAAGGTAACTAAGTCGATTATACCTTTTTCTAAATAATCTAATGTTTCATGACTTATTTCATTTTCAAAATCTGTATGATAAAGCGGAACAACATTTACTTGATGACCTAGCCTTTTTAAAGCTTCTGGAAGAACTTCTCTAGCTACTTCTGCTCTTAAAATCGCTACTTTTGCATTGTTTTCTTTTTCAAAATAAGGAATAATACTCTCTGCAATATAAGTTTCAGGAACATAATCAGCTATTATACCTTTGTCTTTAAATGCTTTTGCTGTAGCAGGACCGATACATATTACCTTTTTACCGTAAAGTAGGCGTAAATCTTTATTGGCTTCAAAAACCTTTTCTATAAATGTATTAACACCGTTTACAGAAGTAAACACAAGATGAGTATATTTATTATAGTTTTCTATAAAATCATCAAAAGCATTATTGTTTGCTATTTCGGTAATTTTTATTGTTGGACATTCTATTGCGTCCGCACCTAGTTCTTTTAATCTTTCGAGAAGACTGCTCGCTTGAGCTCTTGAACGGGTGACTAGTATTTTTTTGCCGAAAAGAGGCAGTTCTTCAAACCAATTTAATTGTGAATGTAAATCAACAACCTTTCCAATAATAGTTACACAAGGAGGTTGTATATTTTCTTTTTTTACAATTTCTTCCATTGTGCCAAGAGTGCCAAAATAGCTTTTTTGCTTAGGCAAAGTGCCGTATCTAATCATAGCCATCTGGGTATTGGCTGGCTTGCCTTCAGCAAGAAGATTACGACAAATCTGACCTATATTTTTTACACTCATCAAAAAAATAAGAGTGCCTATACCAGAAAGAGCCTTCCAGTTTACGTCACTAATTTCTTTTTGAGCTTCATGACCTGTTACTATAGCTAATGAAGTAGTGTAACCACGCTGGGTTATAGGAATTCCCGCATAAGCAGGAACAGAAATTGCTGAAGTAATGCCTGGAACTACCTCAACTTTGATTCCTCTTTCCTTTAAATAGAGGTATTCCTCGCCACCTCTACCAAAAATATATGGGTCGCCACCTTTTAAACGAACAACTGTTTTAAATTCTTTCGCTTTTTGAGCCAACAATTCATTTATTCCATCTTGACCTAACTTATGATTACCAGCAGATTTACCTACATCATACATTTGACAGTTTTGGGGAACTTCATTCAAGAAAGCAGAAGTTCCTAATAGGTCATAAACTAAAACATCAGCTTTTCTAACTAATTCTAAACCTCTGACGGTTATTAAACCTTCGTTTCCTGGTCCTGCTCCAATTAAATAAACAGTTGAATCTATCATTGTTGCCTCTTTTGTCATATTTTTCTACCATTATAAACTGTTAATTTTTCTTTTGCAATACAACATTAAAAGTGTTTCTGGGCTATTTTAACTTTTTGTATGATTGGCAAGGTCATATTTGTTATTGTTTTCTTCTGTGGTTGGGGCTATTATTCAAATATTATAAACATCTTTAAAATAAATGGTAAGAATTATATAATCTATGCTATAATACACAAATTAATTAGTAAAAATATAAAGGCAGATAGTTAGGATTATGTATAGTGAATCAGATTATGTTCCAAAAGAATCATTAAATCAAGGATCTGTTGTGTTTGGATTTTTAGAAGATTTCTTTTTCAGGTTGTTTAAAAAATCAGATGATGAAAAGAAAGCAAATTTATCAACATTAGAGTGGTTGATATATTTAGGCACATTATTTTACGTTTTCCTAATGCCTTTTTTGTATAGTAGACTAACTACTGAAAACTTTTTAACACCTAAGGAATATTTTACTAGAGCGTTTTTAGGAATACTTGGAGGAGTTTTGTTCTTTGCAATCTTTTTTAAACACAGAGTTTCGCTAGTAAAAACTTCTTTAGATATGCCATTAGTTTGCTTTTTTGGTTTTTGTGCATTATCCATTATATGGAATTATAATGCTATTTCAGCAATTAGAGATTTAAGACTTGTTTTTCTTGTTTTGTTGCTTTTTCCTATTATAGTAAATGTCTTTAAAAACAGGTGGCAAGTAGAATTGCTATTATGGGTAGTGATTTTTACAGGTGTAGCAACAGCAACAATTGGCATAATGGAAACCTATAACTGCTATTTTAAAATTGACCAAATAAGTCCATATATACATTATGTAAAAGATCAAGTTTTAGCAAAGCAATACGATACCAACGGGTATTATATCCCTTTTTTCCCTCAATTAGCTAGCCCTGATTACGCAATGGGTTCTGTTGTTTCTACTTTTGGAAACAGAAATTATCTTGGAACATTTGCTATGTTTGTAGCATTTATTCCAATGGCTTTTTTCTTCTATTATAGAAACATTTATATGAAAACAATCTCCTTGGGGGTTTTTGGCTGGTTGTTATACGGTCTATATACCACTAGATGTAGGGCAGCCCTTATCGGTTTCACAGTTGGTTTTATATTTATGCTTATTATGATTTTGATAAACGATAAAGGGTTTAAGCTAGTAAAGAAATATTCTAGGCTCATAGTGGTGTTTTTGAGTATTGTTGTTTTATTGCTCGTTGGCGGTTTGGTCGTATCCAAAATGACTATTAAGTCGGAATCAATGTGGGATAAAATAAAACTTACATTTACTTTGAATAGATTGGTCAGTAACACTTATGAAAGAATGTGGGTTTGGTATGGAAACAACAAAGCTTTTACAGAAAATATAAGGACTGTTTTGATAGGGCAGGGGTTTGGTTCTTTTAAACACTTTTTCCCTCTTAAAGAAGGAGAAATATTTTCTGATAAAAATAAAGAAAGTTTCACTGCCGTCACCTTTAGACAAGCTCACAATGACTGGTTACAAATTTTTTCTGAGCTTGGCATTATAGGAATGGTTCTGTTTTTGTTCTTGGTAAAAAGATTTTTTAGCTCTATTCAGAATGCTTTAAAAAAAGATATATTTGTAAACAAAGATGGAGAAATAAATGGAGACCATATTCTTTTGATAGCGATTGGTGGGGCAATAGTTGCACAGCTTTTTGCTGCTCTTCCAGATTTCCCTTTCCATAGAATAGAAACGGCTGTTTTTGCTGTTGTTTTCCTTTCACTAGTTCCAACTATATCTGAAACAGACTTTTTCAAGTCTACACCTAAATATTCTACACTTTTAGAATCAAACGATTTACTTAAAGTTTTTATTATTATTACTATTGTTTTTGGTTCAATATCAAATTTTTATCACGAAAAAATATGTTGGGAAGCTGATGTGAATGTCAGAGAAGCAGAAATGATTATGACATACAGGTCTAATGACTTAATAGGGTTATTAAAAGCAAGAAAACTTCTTTTAACAGCAATAAATAAAGACCCTCTTCCAGGTGACCCTTATAATAAGCTAGCTTCTTGGTATGAACAGGCTATGATGTCTGATTTCAGAAAAAACTTTCCTATCTTAATTAGTTTTATTCGTTCAGGGCAAATCTACAATGAAGGTAATCAACAGTTAGCACAGTTCTTAAAGAGTTTTGCGAAAGAGTTTGGTCTTACTGAACTTGAACTTTACAAAGAATTTTATGATTTGAATGATCAATTAAGCGAGGCTTATAAAATAGCATTTAATTATGCTGAAAAAGCTTGGAAAAATATTAATTTTAACGCTAGATCTACTTATCATTCTATCACATTTAGACGGATGCACCTGTTTTATCATATATTGCATGACTCTGTATCTGCATATTTGGAAGCTATGAAAGGACTAAAAAATACTGCTGGCGAGGCTAGAACTATATATTACTATTATGCAGGCAAATTAGCTGAAGAACTACTCGGAGCGGATTTACCAGCAGAATTAGATTCAAAAGAACTTGAAAAGAATGTTGAGCTTTTTTTGAAGAAACTAACCAAATCAGAGCAGTTTAAAACTCAAGCAAATGCAACCTTAGCAACATACTATCTTAAAAGAAATAAATGGACAGAAGCTTTAGAATATGGAATAGAAACAGCTAAAGCGGTTCCAAATGATTCAACTACGCAGTATGTAATTGGTTTTTCAGCTATGAATTTGGGCGAATTAGCCACTGCTTGTGCAGCATTGGAAAAAGCAACAAAGTTAAATCCTGTTAATCCAATATACCATCGTGAATTAGGCTATATTTATAGAAGTTTGCGAAGATATAAAGATGCCATAAGAGAATTGCAAATTTGTGCTTCTTCAACGCATTGTCCGCAAGAAATAAAACCTGTTGTTTTAAAAGATATTGAATCACTTAAAAGTTTAACTGAAATTTATAAAAAATATGGGCAATAAAAATGAATAGAAAAATAGCGTTATTAGGATTATTGGTTATCTCTCTCTTTTTTGAAACTGGATGTGGAAAAACGAAAATTCCAGAAAAGTATTCTACGCTTTTATCAGATAAAAGTGGTTCTGTAATAAGATTAGCTTTTTATGGAACTATAGAAGAATTAGATCCCATAAAGGCAGCTGAATCAGAACAAGACAAACTTTTCTCTAATTTGATTTTTGCTTCTCCTTTGAGAAAAGCAGACAATGGAAATTACGAACCCTATTTGTTTGAAAAATATGAAGCTAATTTAGACGGAGAACAGCTTGTAGTTAAAGCCAAATGGAAAAAAGGCTTGAAATGGCATGATGGTATAGAATTTAATCCTAATGAATTTGCTTTTACCATAGAACAAATGAAACTATCTGACAAAAATAGTCCATATTCAGAAGCAGCAAAAGAAATAGTATTATTAAATACAGAGTTAGATAGCATAGAAATTAGGTTTAATAGTAATTCTATCAAATATTTAGATATGCTTTGTGCTGGAATTTTACCAGGTCACATTTTGGCAAAAGAAAATATTGCTAGTGGAACAATAGAAGAAGCTTACAATAATTTTTTGAATAAGCCTATTGGATTAGGTCCATATAAAATTACTGAAAAAGAAGATAATTATAAATATATAGTTTTAGAGCCTAATAGTAATTTCTATGACGGAAACACTAGTAACAGACCAAAAATAATGATTGTTGGTTCTTTCGAATTACAACAGACTTTAAGCGATTTCAGAGAAAACCTTTATGATTGGGTAATTATTCCTTCTATGATTGCGGAACAACTTCAAAATTTAGGAATAGATGATGTTGTATATAAAGAATATACAAATCCAGCAGTTTTAACTTGGGTATTCAACACAAAAAATGAAAAATTGAAAGATGTAAAAGTTAGAAAAGCTTTGAATTATATTATGAGTAGAGATTGTGCTAAACAGTCATTTGGAATAGGTTCATTAGAATTGTTTGATAACTTGATTCCTATAAGTAACAATAAAAAATCAGAAGATGAATGTCTGGAAGAAGGTATTAAACTTTTAGAAGAAGCAGGAATTAAAGATACAAACAATGACGGAATCAGAGAATATAATTCAAATCCATTTAAATTGAACATTCTAGTAAACAACGACAATATGTCTCGTAAAATGATTGCTGAACGAATGATAAATAGATTAAAGATAGCTGGAATTGATGCTGAAATAGAATCGGTTTCTTGGAATGATTTTATTTCTGGTAGACTTAAGACAGGTAAATTTGAAACTACTTTACTTAGCTATCACATAAGCAATTATTGTAGTATGAAATCACTTTTTGAGACCAAAAAAGAAAACGACAATGAAAGCCTTAATTTTACAGGAATAAGCGATGAAGAATTAGATAGAAATTTGAGAATTCTTGATTCTGCTGTAACTTTAGGAAATAAAACCGAAGCTTCTGTAAAAGTAAATGAAAAATTATCTGAATTATGTCCCTGTGCTTTTTTAATTAGACCAAGCAATATGGTTTTGGTTCATGGAACACCTGTGAGAACCGAATTAATAAACAATTCGCTCTGGAATGATGTATATAATTGGAAGTTTATTTTTGATAAATCGTTCGTAAAAGAAAACAAATAATAAATGTTAAAAATAGATAATTATAGTTTAACTTTAAAAGGAAGCAATAAGGTTTCTTTACCAGTTTTAGAAAATATTAGTCTAAAAGTTGACAAGGGCAAGTGTCTTGGAATTGCAGGAGAATCTGGGTCTGGTAAGTCTGTTTTGGCAATGAGCATTTTGGGTCTTCTTCCTAAAACCTCAATAGAACATATTAGTGGGCAAATTTATATAAATGATAAAAAAATAACCAATGCTTCTGAAAAAGAATTGAATGACATTAGAGGAAAAGAAGTTGGCTTTATTTTCCAAGAGCCTATGACAGCAATGAATCCTTTAATGAAGCTAAAAGAACAAATCGCAGAAGTAGTTTACGCTCACAAAAAGGAAATTAACTCTAAAGATGCTGATGAAGCTGTTATTAAAGCTTTATCAAGAGCAGGTTTTAAAGAGCCATTGAAATTCCTTGATTCTTATCCTCATCAACTTAGTGGTGGAATGAGGCAAAGAGCGATGATTGCTATGGCTTTAGTTATGAATCCCAAGCTTATTATTGCTGATGAACCTACGACAGCAATAGATGCTGAATTACAAACAGAAATTCTCACTGAATTGAGAAGACAAATAGACAATTTCGGATTAAGTATGCTTTTTATCAGTCATGATTTAGGTGTTCTGAGAAGTATTTCTGATGATATTGCGATACTCTATTGTGGAAACTTACTCGAAAAAGGTCCCGCAAATCTTGTTTTGAAAAATCCCAAACATCCTTATACAGCAGATTTAATTGCTGCGTTGCCTAGATTGACTTTAGAAAGAAAACTTCCTTCTCCTATAAAAGGAACTTTACCATCTCCAAATAACAAACCAAAAGGCTGTGTTTATTCTGATAGATGTAAAAAGGCAAAAGATATTTGCTTTAATACTAGACCTCCTTTGAAAGAAATAGGTAATAATTATTTTGTTACTTGTTGGGAATAGTTTTTAAGGAAATGGTAGAATAATATGGAAGAATATTTATTAAAAGTCGAAAATTTATGCAAAAGCTTTGTTGTTGAGAAAAGCTTAAAGAAAAAAATTCTAAGCTTTTTCAACAAAGAAAGACCAGAGGCTGTTAAAGCTCTTGACAATATTTCTTTTAATATAAAATCTGGTGAAATTTTAGGAATACTTGGAGAATCAGGCTCTGGGAAGTCAACATTAGCTCGTACTTTGATGGGTATCCATAAACCTGATTCTGGTTCGGCTTATCTACTTGGGAAAAATATATTTACCGCTAATAAAACCGAAAAATTAGACATATATAAAAATATGCAGATGGTTTTTCAAGACCCTTATGGTTCATTAGATCCAAGAATGAATATTAGACAAATTTTGTCTGAACCATTGAAAATACACAACATTATTCCAAAAGAAGGAATTGATAATTTTCTGAATAAATCTTTAGAAGAAGTAGGGTTGTCAAAAGATTCATTAGACAAATACCCCTCTGAATTTAGCGGAGGACAAAGACAAAGAATAGGTATTTGCAGAGCTTTAATTCTTAACCCTAAACTTATTATTGCCGATGAAGCTGTTTCCGCACTAGATGTTTCGGTTCAAGCACAAATATTAGATCTACTTGTCAAATTAAAAGAAAAAAGAGGAATTTCAATTATATTTATTTCTCATGATGTTGCCGTTGTAAGACAAATTTCTAGCAGAATAATACTTCTTTATCACGGTAAAATAGTAGAAGAAATTGATTCTGATAGGCTGCTTTCAGATGCAAAACATGAATATAGTAGAAAACTTATTAATGCCGCTTTAACACTTCGAGAAAGTGGAATTAATAGATAAACTTCAAATTTATTGACACAAAAGTAATGAGTGATTTATAATTTTTTTATATTTTGTTGATGGAGGTTAATCCATGAGCGTTTTATGGCGACCGTCCAGAGGGCTGTTTTTTCTATTTATAATGGCACTCTGTTTGGTATCAACTGTTGCTCTGTATGCTCAGAGTGAAGTTATGCCAGTTCAAAATCCTACAGTTACAGAAAGTGTAACTAGCGAGAATTCAGCAGAAATAAATAATATTAAAAATGCTGAAAACAAATTAGATTCTAAAGAATCTAATCTTTCGGAAAAGGCTTTGTCTGAAGGGGCAGAAGCTATGGCAAGCTCAGAAGATTCGATTGAATCCTTGAATTCTGATTCCAATAAAGCTCCAAAAATCCCTCAAAAGCCATATTACTTTGAGTCTAGCCGTAGCTCAACACTTGCTGTAATTCTTGTTTTATTGATTTTTGTAGCATACTATACTTTCCAAGCTCAACGTGGCAGAGAAATGTTTATTAGAAGAATAAGCGGTCTTTCTGCAATTGAAGATGCGGTTGGACGTGCTACTGAAATGGGACGAGGTGTTCTATATGTTCCTGGCATTATGGATATGGACGATATTCAGACAATTGCTGGGGTAACAATTCTTGGTCATGTTGCTAGAAAAACTGCCGAATATGATACAGATCTTTATTCGCCAATGACAAGAAGCTTCGTTATGTCGGTTGCACAAGAAGTTGTAAAACAGGCATATATGGAAAAAGGTAGAATAGATGCATATAGACCAGATAGAATAAACTATTTGACCGATGACCAATTTGGTTATGTTGCAGGTGTAGGCGGCATTATGATGCGTGACAAACCTGCGGCTTGTTTTTATTTAGGAACATTTTACGCCGAATCTTTAATTTTAGCTGAAACTGGTAACTCAATTGGAGCTATACAGATTGCAGGTACCGCTGAACCATCTCAGATTCCATTCTTTGTTGCAGCTTGTGACTATACTCTTATTGGCGAAGAATTATTTGCCGCTTCTGCTTACCTTTCAAAGAATCCTCGTGAAGTTGGTTCTTTAAAAGGGCAAGATATGGTTAAAATAGTTATAATTGCAGCTATTGTTTTTGGAACTATACTTGTAACTCTGTCAAAAACACCAGTCGGAGAAAGATTGGGGTTTGCTACAGCGGCGACAACCTTTATGGAATTTTTGAAATAAGGAGGTAATAAAAAGAGATGCTATTTGTAAAAAGAACGTTACCTCTGCTTATTACTTTTGTATCTGGTATTATAATGATTGTTGCATTCTTCAGTGGTCCTGCTCTCCCAAGAATCAAGTCACTAGAAGAAATATTCCCACAGTGGATTCAAATCATTATGACTTTTACAATGATTCTTGGTGCTTTCAGCCTTATACGTTTTAACTTTCAAAAAATAGCTAGAAAACAAAACGGCTGGGGTTATTCTATTGTTCTATTAGTTGGATTCTTCGGAATGGCAACATTAGGTATGGTTTCTGGTTCATGGGCAAAGTTCGATCCTGAAATAAAAGAAAATAGTACCTTTATGTGTCTTGCTGAAAATAAACTAACTGCAGTTGAAGTAAATATAAAGAGTATAGAAACAACTAAAGATGGTGGGAAAATAATCACTGTTGAAAACAAAATACCTGACAAAGATGGTAATGTTTTCACGAGAAAAGTTTCTACTGACAGACTAAAAACTCCAATAATGAGTAAAATAAGTATTTTGCAACAAGTGCTTTTTGAAGGGGTTTTTAAATCTGCTCAATCTACAATGTTTGCTTTATTAGCTTTCTTTGTTGCATCTGCATCATTCAGAGCATTTAGAATCAAGTCTAAGGAAGCTGGTTTGCTAATGTTCTCTGCATTTATTGTCATGTTAGGAAATGTTCCGTTAGGAAATATGGTTTCAAAATTATGGACTTGGTTACCTTTTATAGGCAAATATCTTGATATAGTAGTTATAAAGGAATGGATTATTTCTTATCCAAGTTCTGCCGCTCAAAGTGCTATTCTAATTGGGGCAATGTTAGGTTATATTTCTTCTTCACTCAAGATTATTTTTGGTGTTGAAAGAAGCCATCTTGGCGGAGAAGGTTGAGGAGAATAAAAATGGATATATTTTTGAAATTAAAAAACCTTGACCGACGTTGGGTATATGTGTTCGTTGCTTTATCTGTTATATTGCCAATGGTTTTCAAGTTTGAATTGCCTATATATCCAGGTAAAGCTGTTATGGGTGTTTATAATACTATAGATACTTTACCAGAAGGCAGCCGAGTATTTCTTTCTTTCGATTTTGACCCTGCCGCAGAGTCAGAATTAGGACCTGGAGCTACAGCGATATTTGTTCACATGTTTAGAAGAAATATCAAGCCTATAGTAGGTTGTAACTGGCCAGTAGGTAATGAAATCGCAGAAAAATGTCTTACAGAAGCAAAAAAGATTCATTTAGATACTTATGATAGCTATTTAAATAATAATAAGCTTGTTAAAAACTGTATTAGAGAACCTAAGAACGGAACTGACTATGTTATTCTTGGTTATAAACCAGGCGGAATCATTCACGTTAAGAATCTTTGCACTGATTTTATGGGACCATATCCACAGGACAAAGATGGAACTCCAACAGTAAATATGCCTATTTTCAAAACAGCTAGCGGAAATAGATTTAGCATGAATGATATAGCTCTTATAATCAGTTATACAGCAGGAACGAACGGAATAGAGTCTTTCATAAGCGTTGAAGGTGACCACAAAAGACCTATGGCCGCAGGTTGTACATCTGTTAATATTCCAAGATTTACCACCTATCTTCAGACTGGTCAGTTAGTTGGAATGATTGGTGGTTTACCAGGTGCTGCGGAATATGAAAAACTCGTAGATCACAAAGGCGAAGGACGTGCTGGTATGGCTCCACAATCTATCGCACACTTGATTATCATGATCTTTATCATTCTTGGTAATCTTGCTTTTATTGCTGAAAATCGCAAAGTTAGCAAATCAAAGCTAAAAAAGGAGTAAATTATGGCTACTGAAATTTTATGTGTATGGATTGGAGCTTTTATTACACTTTGTTGTTTCAGCTTCCTTTATAAAGATAATCCTTTCTACAGATTTGCAGAATCTCTCTTTGTAGGTGTATCTGCTGGTTATTATTTGTCTGTAGTATATTTTCATCAGGTTTTGAAACCAAACTTGTTAGCAAAGCTTTTCCCTACTTTCTTTAACGTTGGAGAAGCTGCAAAAGTCGCACCTGATTACTGGCTTATCATACCTGGTTTCCTTGGTTGTCTTATGTTATTAAGATTTTCACAGAAACTTGCTTGGGTAAGTAGATTTACTGTAGCTTTCGTTATGGGTGTATCTACAGGTTTAACTATTGTCACATCAGCTCAGCAGTATTTGATTCCTCAAATTGCAAAGGCAATCAAACCTATATTCATTTATGGTGATATAGGACAAAGTATATCTAATACTGTTCTAGTTGTTGGGTCTATTGCTTGTCTGTTCTACTTCTTCTTCAGTACTGAACACAGAGGTCCTGTTTATGGAAATCTAGCAAAGATTGGTATATGGTTCTTGATGATAAGCTTCGGTGCATCTTTTGGTGCAACTGTTATGGGACGTATTTCACTGTTAATCGGTCGTTTTGCATTTCTCTTGCATGACTGGTTACATATAATATAACCTAATTTCTCATTAGCAGGACAGATTAACATGGGAATGTGGACTATTCCTGAAGAGGTAGAAGAAAATAACAAATTTTCATCTGAAGACTTAGATGAATTTGTTAAAGCTTTTGCCAAGGTTATTGTTGAAAAACAAATGTCTGCTCCTGCTATTATGGCCTTAGAAATGACAAAACCTCTTGCTTTAGTTGGACAAAGTGTTTTGATGATTTTTGGGCCACTGCTTGATTTGTTATTTGACCCGGTCAAGATGGAAAAGTTCCAAGTTGTTATAGGAGATAGAAAACGAATAGAACAGCTTATGAATTGCATCGAAGACTTTGAACTTAATAATAAAGAAACTAAGGAAGGTGTATCTAGTGAGCAAAAGTGATATTCAAAGCATTCTGGCAACAGACTGCGGTAGT
>CAJOQX010000216.1 GCA_905236865.1 Candidatus Rifleibacteriota bacterium | reverse complement strand
TAATGCCAAAATGTTAAAAGCATGTCGTAAAACTGAATACCTCGAAAAAGTGCTTAACATCTAAAAAAAGTTTGCGTTTGCCCTGAACTAATATATTATATATATTGGTTAAATTTGATAAACCTTGATAAAATATAGCTTCAGTCTTGTTTTCTTCTCTTAAATATTGTTCAATTCTTTTTTGAATATTTGCAAAAAAACTTTTTTCTTTAAGATACTTAGTTATTAAATTAGTTTCTTCTGGTTCTTTGCCTCGAATTTCATTAAATTCATCAGATAATAATAACTTTGTAAGATTAATATCATTATTATTAACAACATCTCTCTTTGTAATAATATTATTTTGTAACGTCGTAAAAGTAAGATAATATAGAGCAGATAGTTTATAAAATTCTGGTTTAATATTCTCATCATTACACTTTGGTATAAATTCTTTTGCTTTATCTACAGTTATATCAAAGTCATTTACATCTCCTCTATCATATTTATTTATAATATAAAAAACTTTTCGATGATATGAGTTAGATATTTTACCACATAGTTCAGCATCAATACTACTTCCTAATTTATCATAATCTAACAGATAAAGAATCAACTGACTATCTGGAATTATTTTGTTGATTATTATTTCATGTTTACTATTAATAGAACCAGCACCTGGAACATCTGTCAAAACAATATCTTTAAGCCATTCTGATAAACTATCTATGGCAACCCAAAGTGTTAAGTCCGTATTAGAATTTAACTCATTTTTTAGACTGCTGAAAAAAACACTTTTACGTTTTAGTTGGTCTGTAAGTTCACTCAGCACTTTAGACAAAAAATCAGCTTTCTTTTGTCTATCTAAATTAGAATTTGTTATTATTCCGCCAACTCCAGCAAAAGAGTTACCATCTCTATCTATTTTATCTATGAAGCGAATTTCTTGATTTGGAAAAAAGGCTTTTAAACTTCTTTCAACGTCTAGCTTTATCTGTTTAAAGCTCTCTTTTTCTGTATCATCAAATTTAATGAAGAACGAAGTGCAATTATCAAAATACAATTCTGTTGTGATTGCAGTAGTAGGTAATTTATTGCTAGGTAAATAATTAGCTCCCAATATAGCATTTAACAAAGTAGATTTGCCTGTACTAAAAGCTCCTAATGTTGTAACGTGATATCTGCCAAACCTAGTATGATTGATTGAAGCCTCTATTTGTTTCTTTAAATCTTCTCGTAAACTTTCAGATTTAATAATATTAGGATTATTAACGTATTCTCTTAGTGCTTCAAGCTTAGTTATTAATTTTTGGCGTTTATCACTCATGTTTAATCTCCAAACGTAAATAATAATGTATTACATAGTTAAATTATAAACATCTTCACATTAAATGAATTATAATTATAACAAATAATAGATTAAATTCACTATAGAAATTATTATTATTTCTACAATAAAAAAACTTCAAAAGTAGATTGTTGTGATATGCTCGTAGCAATTATTTATATGAATAAAAATTCGGTATTTAGATGTTGAAGCAATAATGTTTTTAAAGATTATAATTTGTTTAAGTTAGTTTGTAGATAAAAAATGATTCAATATACAAGATAAAGGATATTTTTTTAATAAAGTCTCATTAACAACCCAAAAAACAATTATCAAATACTATTTAAAAGCTATTTGAAATTTATGTTCTAATATAAAAAGAAATCTTTATATAAGTAATTAAACTATTCTTATTTATACATAAACACTAACTTTCCATTATGCGTTTAACAATATCAGGATCAAACCCAGCAGCAATTAGTTCTTGAATTTTTTTATTTTTCTCAGTTTCCATTTTTTTCAAAAGTTTCTTGGTTTCGATTGCTTGTCTAGCCTGTTCTTCAGCAACAGCTCTTTCGTAGATTCCTTCGCCTAAGTTACACATAATTAATTTGCTTTCATTATTTTATCTACTACATCTTGAGGAAAACCAGCTTCTAACAAAGCTTTTGTTTTTTCTTCCAATAATTTTTGCATAGCAATTGCTTGTCTAGCCTGTTCTTCAGCAACAGCTCTTTCATAGATTCCTTCACCTAAATTGCTCATAATTATAATTACAGTTAATTACTCATTATGCGTTTAACCGTATCTGGATCAAGACCAGCAGCAATAAGTTCTTGTATTCTTTTTTTATCTAAAGCTTCTCTTTCTGCTTTATTTTCATTTTCCATTTTTTTCAAAAGTTTTTCGGTTTCGATTGCTTGTCTAGCCTGTTCTTCAGCAACAGCTCTTTCGTAGATTCCTTCGCCTAAATTGCACATAGTATTGACCTCCTCGATAATAGAGTCTGAAATTGTAATGTTATAAACATTTTTTAAGGTATCAAGTTTTTCTTTTGAAGGTTTGTTGGAATAAAGCAAGGTGTCCAGCATATTCAGAATAGTTTTTGGCTCTATATTCTCTACTTTGTTGGAACCTAACTATAATCATGAAAATGTAATTAAACAAGTTGAATAATAGATTTGAACGTTACTT
>CAJOQX010000215.1 GCA_905236865.1 Candidatus Rifleibacteriota bacterium | reverse complement strand
TAACAAAAATGTACTTTCAACAAAAAAATTGACTTATAACTCAACTTTCCCACTTCAAAATCATTATGTAATAATGAATTAATCAAGTGTTTATTGAAAAAAATATAGGTATTGACTTTGTTTGGGGTTTATCAAAATTTGCTCCCCTTTTTAGACAGCCTCTAATAAAGAGGGCATTTTATTTGTCAATTATTACATTTTAATAAAAAAAAAGAATAAAACTAAATTATATTTATTGAAATAATAATGATATAAATTTATATTTAACTATACAAATTTGAAAAAATTCATATAAATTGTTGCTAAAAAATTGTGGTAGATTTGCCGATTGTATTGATGAATTGCAATTTCATTACTAATTTTGGAGGCTTAAAATTGATGGGAGCAAACGATTTAAAAATCAGTGCGGCTATTAGAAGAGAATTATCTAGTCGCCGTGTTGATTTATCAAAAATAAAGTTTCCTGTCAATTCAGGCGAAGTTACTCTAGAAGGTGAATTTGTTTTTGTTGGTCTGGAAAAAACAAATGATGAAGTTGCTATTGAACTTAAATTTATCGAGTCTAGTATAAAAAATATCCTAGGCGTTTCTAAGATTAATTTTGAGTTAACAAATTGGAAAAAGAATGATTCTGGTATTTGGGAGTCGTCAAGTTCATCTTCGTCCTTAGTGAAAAACTTAGGTGGTGAAGGCTTAGTTTGTCCTAAATGTGATTTTGTTATTAGATTTTGCCCATGTTGTGGTAAACCTTTAGTATCAGGGGCAAAACCAGGAATGCACAAAGGTAGTATTAATAAACCTTTATTGCCAAAAAAGCCAAATATACCACCAATAAAACCAGTTATTAGAAAACCTCGACCTATAGGTTCACCATCTTCATCTACTCCCAGTCCTGTAAGTAATTCTACTACTGCTTCACCTATTTCATCTGTAAAAAGCAATAATAGCATAAGTAGTGCTGTTCCACCAATAACACCAGCTAAAAAACCTTTATCGCTAAAAAAAGATGAAAAAACAGATAATAGTGGAAATATTCCTATAAACAAAACTAGCTCCTCTTTAAACCAGGAAAATGATATTCAGACGAAACCTGAAATAACTTCGGCTGTTCAAGAAAAAGATATAGGAATGAAGCCAGTAGAAAATGCTAATGATATTTCAGCTATAAATGAATCATCTAATGTAAATTCTACTGTAGCTTCAAAAACTTTGAAGCCATTAAAACCATTGAAACCTTTAGGAGGATTGAAACCTCTTAATAAGGTCGAATCAACAACCCAGAATGCTTCTGCTGAACCAACAGATAATAGTATTAATACTCATCCTGTTGAGAATAGTCATCAAAATCTCTCTGTTACGAATGTTTCAGAAACAAAAGACAATAATTTCAGTAGTCAAACTCCTACAAGTTCACAAGCAGAACAAAAATTAGCAAATTCAGGTTTTGAATCAAATACACCTATTCCTTATTTTTTAAAGAATGACGAATTTAATAATGGGTTAGGACAAAATAATTTTGATGGTAGTCAAAATAAAGATAATAATCCGTTCAGTAGTATTTCTTCTTCTTTGAATAATTTAGAGCAATCAGTAGATAACAATACGGCGACTGCTCCATCGCTTGATTTGGGTGGATTAAACCTAGATTCTTTTGGAACAGACCATGTTCAAAATTCTAATACTGCTCAAATGTCAGTTCCAGATTTAGGCTCTCTTGATTCAAATTTTGGAAATACGCAAAATCAAGATACTGTTCCAAACCTAGATTTGGGTTCTCTTGATTCAAATTTTGGGAATACTCAAAATCAAGCTACTTCACCTGATTTAGATTTGGGATTAGGTTTTAATTTAGGAGCAGATATACCAACTTCTCCAACTCCATCATCCATACCAGATTTAGGTTTAAATTTACCTCAAGATAATAATGGTCAACCAGCTTCTAATAACATAGATTTAGGTTTTAATATTCCAGATTTTTCAGGAAATATGCAAAATGCAACTTTGAACCAATCTAATGATGGTTTTAATCAACAAAATAACAATGGAAACAATCAAGATCCATTAGATTTGCTAGGTAATTTTAATTTAGATAATTTCGGTGATAATAATAGTTCTGATTATCAGGCGATGCAGCCACAACAATCATCTAATTATTCGTTAGATGGTTTGGCGGAAGAAGACACACCTTTGCCACCTATGCGCCCTGCTCAAAATGCTATGCCAAAGAAAGCTCCAGCTAAGAAAAAATCAGATGATTTATTTGCTTCTTTATTTAATGATTCTGGTCTTGGCGGAAAAGACGGACTTGGAAATTTAGATTTGGATAATTTTGAAATTTTATCTAGTGGCAATCAAGATAATTTATCGCCTGCTCCTGCAGTTTCTACTAACAATCAACAAACAGATAGTAATCCATTCGACTTGGGGAATGTTTTAGATTTAGACAATATGATGGGTTCAGGACAAAAAGACAATACTGGAACATTTAATTTAGATGATTTTGATATAAATAATTTTAAACTATAATTTAAGCTTCTATTAATTATTGTTGTTTATATATTTTTTTTATAACGATAAAAATAAAAAAATAATAAAAATGATAAAAACTTGTAAAAAGTCTTGCGTAAAATCTAAAATTTGAGTAAACTTATTTGTACAACTTCGGTAATTATAGGTACACTTTTACTTATATTGAAAATTTTGATTTATATATGGAGGAAAATATGTCTAAACCTTGGACAAAAACAATAGCAATAGTTGCTATGCTTTGTTTGGTTCTTACAGCAGATGTATTTGCAGGCCCTGGTTCTGGTGCAAAGCCCAAAAAAGTGGGTTTCTTTGCAAAAATAGGTAAAGCTATTAAAAAGGCTTCCCATAAAGCAGCTGTAGCTGTTAAGAAGGCAGCAGAAAAAGCTGCTAATGCTGCTAAAACAGCAGTTAAAAAGACTGGTATGGCTATAAAGACAGCTGGTGCTAAGATTGTCAATGCTGGTATGGATACTGGTGTTTGGGCAAAACAAAAACTTACAGGCAAAAAGAATAAAGTATGGGTTTGCGGTCATTATGACAAAAATGGCAAATGGATTAAAGGACATTGGAGAAAGCTTAATGCTAGTAAGCCTAATGGTGGAAATACTGCTAACCAAGGCAATTATGCTGATCAAGGTAGTTTTGGCGGTTCTGCTGATCAAGGTGCTTACGAACCTAATACTGATGAAGGAATGTCTGGTGATGGCAATTCTTACGAAGAAAATACAGATATGCCAGTTGCTGGTGATGATCCAGTAATTCCTGAAATTCCTGCTGAAGATAACAATCAAGCTGAACAAGAAAGCGATGACGCTATTCAGTCTGGTGATGCTGAACAAGGCAAAGAATTTAGCTATGATACAGAAGTATCTATGAGAACTATGGGAATGTTGATGGATGATATCGTTAAACAATCTCAGAGTATCAATTCTTTCAAACAATCTGCAAAATCTGATATTTCTTATTCTGTAGATGTTCAGTCTGACATTAATACTACTTATGAATCACGCGAAGATGATGCTGGTCTACTTTCAAGAATCGTTGTTTGGGATTTAAGAACAAGAGGTGGACAAGCTGGTCAGTATTATAATTTCTTTATGAGCAAAATGAATAGTCTTGATGCTAAAGATAGAGCTTTGGTAAAAGATGTTGTAGAAGATATACGTTCAGGTATTGTTCACGAAATTAATAATGCTTCTACCGATGAAGAAATAGCTATTTACAAGAGCAGACTTTCTGAATTGTCTAGATATTAATTTTTAAAAGAAAAAGACCACTTAATATTTGAGTGGTCTTTTTTTTGTCAAAAAAAACTTGCGTTGAAAGCATATCGGCTCTAATATATTAATAAGGAAATAGTAAATGAAAGATAAAATTAGCCAAGTTTTTCTTGGAATATCTATATTAATACTAACTGTTATAATTGTATGGTTAATTTATCCTAGTCCATACAGAGTATGCCATTTTATTTTAACAGGAATGGGAAGAGCTAAAGTTTATCCTTATATCGCAAAATTTAAACCCTATAAAAGCAAAAAAATGGGTGGATATGCTGCTATGAATTCTGTTGTTAAAGAAGAAGTTGCTTCTTTTTCTTATAACAAGGAACCTTATTGTTTTCTTTCATTGGGAGCTGAACTTTCTGGAAGTGCAGAAGCTTTTCTTACAAAAGGTGAAGCTGTAACTAAGGCTTTAAATGCAATGCATCTTGATGCAATGCTAATAGGAAATATTGATTTCTCCTTTGGTAAAGAAAGATTATCAGAACTATCAAAGTTTAATACTTTTAAGTTTTTATCTTCAAATGTTGTCTATGAAAATAATAATAAAACTCCAGAGTATTTCTGTAGTGAATTAATTATTGACTCGCCTTATGATTTAAAATTCGGTTTAATAGGTTTAACACCTTATGAAACACCTAATTTAGCTACTAAAGAAAGCATTTCTGGATTGAAATTTCTCAAGCCTTCGGAAACTTTAAAAAAACAAGTTGCTTCAATTAGAGAAAAGGGAGCGGATATAGTTGCCGTTTTAACACAATACAACAAAGAGAATATAAGCTCGGAAGATTGGCTGTCTATTGCTTCTGCTGCTCCTGATATTTGCTTTATGCTTGATTCAGACATAGATGCTCCGATACCAATTTTTAAAGACGGTGTTATAATATATACAATTAGTAGCTACAATCAAACAAAAGAAATAGACTTACTTAATCTTGAGATAACCAAGAGCAGACCAATAAAAATAGTTGGTGTTTCGTCAAATAGAATAGGGGTTAATTTATCTGAATACGACGCTGATAGTGAAATTTCATCTATAATTGATAATGCTACAGCTAACATAAGAAAATTTAGAGATAAAGTAATTGGAAAATTTGCAAAAGACTATACAAAATCATATTATAATGAATGTCCTTTTGGTGACTATGTTGCTGATATTTTGCTTAAAGAAACTTCTGCAGATATTGCGATGATAAATAGTGGAAGTATACAAGGAAATATAAACGAAGGCGATTTTACCAATGGAGATTTGTATTCTATAATGCCTTTTGCAAATAAAATTGTAACAATGGACTTGAAGGGTTCTGATATTATAGAGCTATTAATGATTGCAGCGAGTAGGAAAAGAGGTATTTTACAAGTTTCAGGTTTAGAATATTCTTATACTTATCATAATACAAAAGATTACCGATTAAATTATGTAAAAATAAAAGGTGAAGAAATTGTTCCTGATAAATCTTATAAAGTAGCAACAAACAATTTTTTAGCAGATGGTGGAGATAATTATCTTCCTTTTACAAGAGGAGAAAACATCTTAATAGGTTCCTCGCAAAGGGATACAATTAGAAATATTATAGCTTCTCAAAGCTTAATAGCTCCAATAGAATTAAAAATTGACGGACGTATAAAGGTTGAAGAATGATTGTTAAAATCTTCTTTTAGTGGTAAAATATAGAATATGTTTAATATTAGCTGGTTTAAAACAAAATCTTCCGATTCTAAAGTGGAATCCATTTCTAAAGAGAATGAATTATTAAAAAATCAAGTCAAGGAATTAATAACACTTGACGAAACAGGTTTTTTTATAGAATTAAATTCTCTTTTAAAATCTATTCTAAAAAAAGCAGTAATATTATGCAAAGCTGAGTCTTCTTTCATCGCTACAACAAACAAAAAACCAACTGATTTAAATGTTCATATTTTAAATCAAGTTTCACAAGATAAAATAAATATAATAAAAGAAGAGTTTGTAAAAAAGTATGAGCAATGGATAGAAACAGAATCAGATATTATCAAAATAGATGATTTTACTTTGTTGCCATTAGTTCAAAGACATAAAATGCTTGGATTAATTGGTTTGAAGCTTAATTCAAAAACACCAGACAATATTTATGAAATGTTGCCTGTATTGGCTAATCGTGCCGCTGCTTCTTTAGAAAGTGCTATTCTTTATGAAAAAATGTTTAAGAGACTATTGGTACTTTCAAATGTATTTATTTTTGGTCGTGAAATTGTTACTAATGTGGACTTAAAAAGTTTAGTTGATAAATTTTTAAAGATAGCTGTAGAAGGAACAGATGGCGAGATTGCTTGTCTTTATCTATTTAAAGAAAAGTTAGAAAAACCTTATTTTACACGTCTTTTTTCTGCTTCATCAAAAAATGTTAAGTTTGTAGCAGGGGCAGATGAAGGTTATACTGATTTAATAAAACTAGTCCGTAAAGATGAAAAGCCTAGAAATATAAGTGATTTTGATAAATCAGAATTTAAAGAAACAGAAATTAACAAAATAGAGAATATAACAGTAAAAGAAACAGCTATTATTCCATTAAAACCAAGAGATTCATTATTAGGTATTCTTCAAGTTTGCAATAAACGTAGCAATACACCTTTTTCTTATGAAGATTTGGATTTACTTAACATATTAGGAAGCCAGATAGCTTTTGTCATTCAAAATACAGAATTATTTAACAATCTTGAAAAGGCTTATATAGATACACTGTCTGCTTTAACAAATGCTATTGATGCAAAAGATAGTTATACTAAAGGCCATTCTGACCGTGTTACCGATCTTTCTGTAAAACTTGCTATTGAAGCTGGTGTTGAAAATAGAGAGGTAGAACGTATACGACTTGGTGGAATGTTGCATGATATTGGTAAAATCGGTATTCCAGAAATTATACTTAACAAACCTGGCAGGTTAGATGACAACGAATTCGAAGTTATAAAATCACATCCAGTTCTTGGGGTAGGTATATTAGGGAACGTAGAATTTTTGCAAAATGTTGTTCCTATAATAAAACACCATCACGAACGCTATGACGGAAGAGGCTATCCTGATAAATTGAAAGGAACGGAAATTCCTTATTTAGCTAGAATAGTTAGTATTGCAGATACCTTTGATGCTATGACAACAAATAGACCTTACCGAAAAGCATTGACAACAGAAGAGTCTCTTAAAGAAATAGAAAAGTGTAAAGGAACACAGTTCGATCCTGAATTGGCTGATATTTTTGTTAATATGGTTCGCCATAACGGTCTATAGGTATTATGAAGTTTTTACATACTACTTCTCTATATGAAAAAACTTTGGCTTTAATATTTTTGTTAGTATTTCTTCTTTTTTCTGTCTTTTATACTATATCAAACCTAAAAGAACTTAGAAGTAAATTCGATATACAAAAAATAAATTTAACAAAAAAAATAGCTCATGAGATAAGTTATTTAATAGATAATCACTTAGATATTAGTCCTAATTTATCTAATCTAATTGCTGAAAACACAGCTATTTATGCTATTGTTCATTCCTCTGACGGTTCTGTTCTAGCTCGTTCAGAAGGTTCTGCTATTCCTGTTGGTGTTTTTGAGTATGCAGAATCAAAAGCTTTAAAATCAGACTTTCTTTCTTTGACTTCTTTTAAGGATCCTACCCAAAGATTATCAATTACTGAAACAGCTATTCCAATATTTACAAAAAATAAAATCAAATATATTCTAAGA
This sequence comes from Candidatus Rifleibacteriota bacterium, assembly GCA_905236865.1. Classification (GTDB taxonomy): domain Bacteria; phylum Muiribacteriota; class Ozemobacteria; order Ozemobacterales; family Ozemobacteraceae; genus RUG334. Next base: position 6,605 of record CAJOQX010000215.1, on the reverse strand, counting down.
CTTGGCTTTTTTAACGATTTTGAAGAAAATCAATTATCATATATAAAAATAAGAAATATTCTTGTTTTTACTTTAATTTTTATTGTTCTCATTTCTCTTTATTCCATAAAATATTTTTCTTCGTTAAATCAAAGATATTCATTGTTAGTGTCAATATCTATTATTATGATAATTTTATATTTATCATCTTCTGTTATTATTAGTAAATGGAATAATAACGTTTTAATTAATAATTTTATTTTAAAAGAATGTGTGGGGCAAACCCAATTATTAGCTCCTACAGTTGCTAAAGCCGTTGAGAATGGTAATTTTTCTGAATTAGAGAAAAGTATTAATGTTTTAAGTAAAAATAAAAATTTTGAAACGATTTCTATTGTAAAAGATGAAGTCTATGTTTTTAATACTGATATTTCTAAAATAGGTAGTAAAATTTCTGATGTTTATTATATAAAATCTTTAAATTCAAATGTTCCATCTGTTTTTAGACATGAAAACCTTGAAAATTTTACTGTGATTATTCCTGTTGTTAATGGCACTAATACAATAGCTTCAATATGTTCTGTTTGGAGATGTTTAGACAAATATGAATTATCTTTATTTTTACGGAAAAAGCTAATATTGATTTTTGTTTTTTCTTATTTGGTTATTTATTTATTAGTTTATTTACTTACTGATGAAAAATATATAAAAACAAACTTTGGAATAAAAAAAGAAGATTCTTCTTTTGCCTCAAACTCATCAAATAATAATATAATAGAAAAATCATCATTGTTGCCTTCAGCTTTTATATATTTTAGTGGATTGGAACAATCCTTAAAAACTTTTGATAGAAAAAAAATTACTGAATCTATAAAATGCTGTTATGAAATTGTTCGTAAATTAGTTGAAAATAATAGTTCTGTTTTTGTTGATATAAATCCTGAAGGTATATTTGTTCTGTTTAAAGAAGGAGTAGAAGAAGATAGAATTTTAGAATGTATTGATTTTGCAAATTCTTTCATTAAAAAAGTAGTTAAATCAGAATCATTACTTTTTAATCCTAAAGTTACTTTAAATATTAGTGATTTACTGTATATTGAAAATGAAAAAATAGACAATAAGCCTATTGTGGCTGGAAATTATATGATAGATTTTAAAACTATTTCTAAAATTCAATCTAATAATGAGATTGTTATTAGTGAGCAATATTATGATAAAATAAAAGATATAGCAAATTTTGAAACCTTAGAGATTCTTTCTGCTGAATGTGGAAAATTCAAAGTTTATGTTATAGAAAGTTTAAAAGAAAATAATGAATTAAAAAAAATCTCAAAGTCTTCATCTGAATGGACAAAATCTTTAATTACGCACTATTTTGATAAAAATACTAAAATTACTTAGTAAGTAAATAGTGTTATATTTATTAGGAGAAATAACTTTATATATTGATAAAGGAGATTGATTATATGGACTTTCAAGAAGTTTATGCAAAAGGAAACGAAGCTTTAAAACAAAAAAATTATAAAGAAGCTCGTTCTTTTTTTGAAGAAGCTATAAAAATAAAACCAAATGATATTTATGCTATAAACAAACTTGCTATGGTTTGCAAAGAATTAGGAGATTTTGAAAAGGCAAAGTCGCTTCTAGACAATTCTATAGGAACTCAAAGAAGCGAAGGGAAAAAGGAAGATCTTTATTCTAATTATTTACTCGGGAATACATATCTTGAAGCTGGTGATGTCGACAAAGCAATTGAAACATTAGAGCATACTGTTGAACTTAATCCTAACGATAGATATGCACGAAATTCATTAGCGTTAGCTTATAGAACCAAAGGCGATTATGAAAAATGTTTAAAAATGCTCAGAGATACTGCTAGGTCAGATCCTAAGGATTTATATAATAAATTAAGCCTAGCTACTGTTTTATTTGAAAATGGTGAAATTCAAGAAGCTGAAAAACTTTGTAAAGAAATCATTAGTAAAGAGTCTAAAAATGTTCAAGCTTATATATTAAATGGCAGAATATTAATGGAAAAATGTGATTATCAGGCTGCTATGAAGAATTTTAATCAAGTTTTGGTTATTGATAACGAAAACTCTGATGCTCATTACTATATTGGACGTATATGTCTTGAAACATCAACTGAAGAAGAAGCTAGAGAACATTTCAATCTTGCATTGGCCTCATCTGACGATAAGGCTTCTATACTCACAAATTTAGGTATTTTATACTATGGCAGGGATGATTATGCAAAAGCTGAAGAACATTTTACTCTAGCTTTAAACTTAAATGAAAATGATGGGTATACTCTTAGTCAGTTTGGAAAAATGTTAGTTGACCTTAATCGTCCCGAAGAAGCTATAAAATATCTAAAAAAGGCTGTTGAAGTTTCTCCAGATTATTCATTTGCTTATTATAATTTAGCCAAGGCTTATCAATCAATAAAAGACTTTCCTAATGCTATATACAATTTAATGTTTTCATTGAATTATGAACCAGATGATGTTTATTCTATAAATATTCTTGGAAGAATGTTTCTTGAAGTTGGTTTAAATGATAGAGCTTTGAAAACGTTCGATGAAATAATAAATGAATATGACAATGAAGATAAATACGCTTATTTGGGTAAGGCAGAAGCTTTGTTTGCTCTTGGAGAATCCAATAAAGCTAATCAAGTTCTAAACTATCTAGTTTCAAAGTCTAAATCTGACCAACAAATACTTGCAAAAATAGAATCATTAAGATACAAATTTAATAAGTAATTAATTAAAAATATTTCACTCAAATTGCGAACATACTTGCATAATATGTTCGCAATATTCTTTTATTCTGATATAAATTTATAATTTATTAAAAAAAGGAAAATATATGCTTAAAAGATTTAATATCAAAGTTCCATCGGCTTTTGAAGAACCTTTACTTGGATTGGCTGATTTTTATGGTGTCAGTGCTTTTTCAAATCCACTTATTCGTGACGAAGGAATGGGTGAAACTGACTTTGTTTATACTGGTGAAACAATTGTAAGCTTTATCGTTTCTACTATTGAACAGGATTCTAATTCAATTGAAGCTGGTATTAAAAATTGGCTAAGAGACTTTAATATTCCACAAGAAGCTTTAAATAGTGAAGAATATAGCGAAAACCAAGATTGGATGGAAAATTTTAAACAATATTTCAAACCAATTCTAATTGAAGATAAAATTGTTATTAGACCTCCTTGGGAAAAACCTCTCGATTGTGAAAAACAAGCTACTACTATTCTTATTGATCCAGGTATGGCTTTTGGTACTGGAACTCATGAAACTACTAGACTTTGTTTAGAATTTCTATCTCAAATAGATGTTAAAAATCAATCGTTTCTTGATTTAGGTGCAGGTAGCGGAATACTTTCTTTCTATTTGATGAAAAAAGAAGCCAAAATGGGTGTAGCGATTGAAATAGAAGGGGCTGCTGTTGAAAATATGAAAAAAAATGCAGCTATTAATAAGATTCCAAACGGATTAGAAATGTTTTGTGCAGATTTAGGTAAATATGAGCCAACTTTTCTTGCAGATGGATTAGTAGCTAATATTACTTCTCCTGTCATTTTAGAATATTTACCACATTTTACTCCTTGGGTTAAAAAAGGCGGATGGGGTATTTTTTCTGGCGTAAATTCAGCTAATGCAAATTTAGTAAAGGAAGCTTTCAAAAAAAATGGCTGGTCTAACTTAAAAGAAAAAATAGATGGTGATTGGCATGGATTCTATCTTAATAAGATATAAGATATAAGAGGTAAGAGGAAATTGAAAAGAGGAAAGAGGGAAGAGGAAATTGAAAAGAGGAAAGAGGGAAGAGGGAAGAGGATAAAAAAGAAGATAAAAAAAATACCCCAGACTTTGAGTCTGGGGTATTTTTTACACTCGCTAGTTCGAATTGCTCTGTCTGAGTAAAGTTACATAGCGATTATAAGCTTCACGATATTCTGTGAGAGCTGTTTGTGTATCTGTTCTTAACATATTGGATCTTACTTCTTCGTCAAGATTTTCAGAACCACCAATGTTAGTAACAAGATTGATGTATTTGTTGTAAGCTTGAATGTATTCTGAATGAGCCTTAGTTAATTCGTCTGATGAACTTGTAGATGAACTTACTGCGGATAACTTGGCATCAGTTACAGTTGCATTCGTAGCCTGCGAGGGGGTTACACTGCTGGACACTGGAATTTCTGTTGAAGCAACATTGTTTGCAGAGACAGTTACAACTTCTGATGAAGACTTATTACTTGTAGTTGGAATGTCATTGCTATTAGATACAGTTTGTTTCTGGCGCTTATAATGCTTATATATGAAATAACCAGCAACGGCTGCACCTGCTACACAAAGTGCGGGAACCAACAGAGGACTACCAATAATTCCACCAACGAAACCTGCAATACCTGAGAACACGCTGCCTATAGCACCACCAATGGCACCTAGAACACCCGTTACAAAACCACCAGCTGCACATACGCCACCCCAAATGGTTGACCCTATGGCTGCTAGACCAGTTCCTGCTGCTGCAACTGCTGTTGTAGCTCCACCAGCAACTGCTCCTATACTACCAGATGCAAAGCCTACGGCACTTGCAACATAGGGAGCTGCCAATATAGCACCACCAACTGCGGCAACACTTGCAAGGGCGGTTTTTACCGGATGATTTTTAACAGCGTCTTTGATCTTCGAGAACAGTCCTGCATGAGCGACTGAACAGGAAGAAGCTATGAACATAACAACAATTAATGTTGTTGCCATAAGCCTCATAAGACTGTGTTTCAACCTCATAACGGTTTCCTCCTTAGAGTGTGTGGAACGAGAAAAAGAACATTTAAAACTAAAACATGGGTAGGTAAAACTTTAAGTGATACTTGGGTAGAGTATCGGACTTATAAAAGAAACTCCGTTTCGGGTAAAAACGGAGTCTCAGTTTCTTATTTTAATTCAAATATAATTACTATATTTGATATAATAACGCTGACTCCGATATAATTTATACAAAGATTTATTTACTTATATCTTTTTTAATTATACTTACAGAAAGCCAATACGTCAAGATACACTAATTATTTTATTTAGCAAGTCCCATTTTTAAGCTAAGCTTCATAACTGTAGTTATTTTTTCAGATTTATTATTGCCAACATCTGTTAGCATAATCATTTTCATATTTGAAACAACTTCATTTTGAAGCATATAACCTTTTTTATATGCAAACCAAATTCTACCATTAGCTTTTACTTCAATGTTAATGCTACCAGCATTGTATTTTGGAGTGCTGACTTCTGATTTTAATCTAACGCAGTCTTCACCACCAACTTTTTCAAAAGCTTCAACAGTATAAACAGTTTCCATTGGTATAGGAATTTCTGGATTTGGTTCCATTTTTACTGTCCAACTATCACCAACGCCTACTGGATTAGTGGGGAATTTAACCTGTTGATTATTACCCATACCACCTTGATCCATACCAGATCTTGAAATAATAGTACCATCTTTTTTCATTTTGACAGTTATTATTTCACCAACACTTGGAATTGTTGTTGGAGTACCATTTACAGTTATTTTGCCTTCGAGAATACGAGTTTCCATATCTATATCGCCAGCTTTGTCTTTACCAGTAACCTTCTGCTGGATAATCATAGCTGTTTCAAGATTGGTCTGCTGATTCTGTGAAGAACTAGAAGCAGTAACAACAGTGCTACCTTTAATATTCATCTTGTATTTTGTTGTTGTACCTGGATCTGGATTGTATTGAAGAAGTATTTTTTCTTCAGCACTAGCGGTAAAAGCAACAGATACTAGAAGCAATACTGCGAGAATAACAGATAAACGTTTCATTAAAGAAGTCTCCTTTCACCTGTCCATAAGGGAACTTTAAGATATGTACCCTTACGGATACAAATTAAAGACTCTATGATAAAAAATTACCACAATGACTTTGTACTGTCAAGCTTATACTATATTGATTTTTTATAACTTTTCAAGTATTTTATTTATATAATTTATAAAAATTATAAACAAATATAAATTTTTTTAAGTAGAGAGCCAATAAAACAATGAATCCTGAAAATCTTGATACTAATTTTTTTGAAGAAGCATATTATGAAAAAAGAGTCTGGATAGCCTCTGCTCGATTAAGCAATTCATTGATGATGTTTTCTAAAACTTTTATTGGTGAAGACGATGAAATGGGTAGGAATAGCTTAAACGATATGCTGGTGACATTATCAGAATCTGAGATGGTTCCCAAATACATAGTATTTTGGAATAATGCTGTTAAGCTTTGTGTTGAGGACAGCGATTTGATTCCAATAATTAATCGTCTTGAAAAATATGGTGTTAGAGTTTTGGTGGCAAGCCATGCATTGGATAAACTTAATATAAAGAGTTCTCTAAGAGTTGGAAAATTAGCGAATCATTTAGATTTAATAGATGCCATAAATCAAGTTCAAAAAGTAATAAACTTTTAAAAATAAATAATTTAAAAAAATAGTTGACAGTAAAAAACAATTATGGTAAGATAGCAACATCATCAAGGGCTGTTAGCTCAGTTGGAAGAGCTCCTGGTTTACACCCAGGTGGTCGGCGGTTCGAACCCGTCACAGCC
>CAJOQX010000214.1 GCA_905236865.1 Candidatus Rifleibacteriota bacterium | reverse complement strand
GGCAAAATTCTTCATTTATTGATAAAAGATTGAATTATGATATAATGCTACTTGTTTATTTATAAAGTAGAGCTAATTATGGATTATTATTTGATAGATTATGAAAATACAAAAGTAGATGGTCTCAATGAAAAATCAAACGTATAATAATTTCAAAACACGGCTATGAGAGAAAAAGTTATGAAATCTGCAATAAAAAAACGAGGAAGATATGGGAATATACTTAAATCCAGGTAAAGAATCGTATGAAGAAGCAGTCAATTCTGAAATTTTTGTTGATAAAACAGAAATGATTAGATTTCTTAATACCATAGTAAGAACCAAGCAAAAATTTGTTTGCATTTCTCGTCCTCGTAGATTCGGAAAGACTATGGCAGCCGACATGATTTGTGCATATTACGATAGAGAAGCTGACAGCAGGGCCATGTTTGAAAAACTCAACTTAGCAAACAATTGCAAACACTATTATAATAAACAAGCTTGGGATATTTATCTTGAAAAGTTTGAAGTCTTACGCTTTGTAATAACCGACTTTATGGGAGGCTGTAATTCTGTTTCCGAAATGCTTCAAAACCTAACAGATGAAATATCGGAAGACATTCTAGAAAAATATCCTGAAATAAAGTCAGACAAGCAATTAAATCTTCGTTCGATTCTTAATAAAATATACGGAAAGACAAAACGGCAGTTTGTAATCGTTATAGATGAGTGGGACGCTGTATTCAGAATCTGGAAAAATAATAAAGAAGAATATACCAAGTACCTTGATTTTCTAAGAAATCTGCTAAAAGACAGACCCTATGTAGCATTAGCTTACATGACAGGTATTCTTCCGATAAAGAAATACGGTCAACATTCTGCACTGAATATGTTTGACGAATACTCTATGCTGTATCCTCGGCAACTAGCAGAATTTACTGGTTTTACAGAAAAAGAAGTTAAAGATCTTTGTAACAGATTCGGGAGAGATTTTGATGAAATAAAAGCTTGGTATGACGGTTATAAAGTAAGTGGTATAAGACCATCAGACCCTGATTACAAAATGCTTAAAGAAACAGGCTCATCTCCCAAGCCAGAAAGTTTTGAGCTTTACAGCCCACTTTCTGTTGTACAGACAATAATAACAGGTTTTATAAAAAACTACTGGAACAAAACCGAAACCTATGAAGCACTTGCCGAATACATAAGAAGAGACTATGACGGACTAAAAGAAACAATAGCAATTTTGATGGACGGTGGCAAAATTAAAGTAGACACTTCTACCTACCAGAACGATATGGTGACCTTCACCAGCAAAGACGATGTGCTTTCACTGCTAATTCACCTTGGCTATCTTGGTTTTTACGATGAAACCAGCGAAGTTTTCGTTCCAAATAAAGAAATACTAGATGAATTTAAAACATCTACAAAATCCTCAGAATGGCTATCAACTTTTGAGTCTTTCGAGTTGTCACAGAAGCTATTGAAAGCAACATGGGAAATGAATTCCGATAAAGTAGCGGAATTACTAGAAAAAGCCCACAATAAAGTTGAAAACAAAACTTACAATGACGAGGCCGCTCTAAGCTATGCAGTTCAATATGCATATTACGCTTCTCAGAAATACTATACAACTATACTAGAACTAGATTCTGGGAAAGGCTACGCCGATATTGTCTACCTACCTTCACCTCAATATTCCGATAAACCAGCTCTTTTAATAGAATTAAAATACAACAAAGAGGTTGATGGAGCGATTTCACAAATCAAAAAGCAGAATTACCCTGAACGACTTGAACATTACAAAGGCAATATTTTGCTAATAGGCATTAATTATAACAAAGATATTCCTAGCAATAACCCAGACTTCAAGCATCATAGCTGTATCATAGAAAAAGCATAGAGTTGAAATGCAATATTTAAGATTTTACAAATCTGTTTAATCGTCATTGCAGAGGGTGTGCAAAAACTTGAAATTGCCAAGCAAAGCTTGGCGGTTTTTTGAGGCTACGCCTCGTTGTTGGTTGTGCGAAGCTATCGCTTCTCTTGTTTTTATTGTTGTAAGT
>CAJOQX010000213.1 GCA_905236865.1 Candidatus Rifleibacteriota bacterium | reverse complement strand
CTAAAGCCTCCACTAGAGGGGAGGTGATTGCGTAGCAATCGGAGGGGTGACTTAACTATAGTAAACCACTCTTTAGCGTAAGCGTATTACAACCCACATATCACTCATCACCCACCACCAATCACGCAAAAGCATCAGCTTCGGCAAATAAACCTCTGATCTCTTACCTCTTACCTCTTAAAAAAATACTAACTATGAACTCTAAAATCGGAATATTCTGGTATTACAAAAATAAAGTTATAGGCAAAACCTATAATTTTTCAGAAGCAGAAAAATATGGTGACTTTCTGTCACCTATTTTGGGTCATTATGAATATTGGGAACAAATTCAAAAAGAGTTTCCAGAGCTTTATTACGAAGAATATGAATATATTCCTAGGGGCAGAATAGTTTATGATACGACAAAAGATCATTTTGTTCTTTTGTCTTCAAAGAAGATAATAAAAAATAAAACTATTCTGAAAGCAATAAAAGAGTTTTTCTCTATTCCTGAAGATGCAAAATTTGTTGCTAAGAGTGACCTGCATTATGAGATACCTAGGGTGTAGGGAGTAGGGCTTAGGGAGAAAGGGTAAGCCAAGCGTAGCTTGGCGGTGTTAGTTGTTGTTCTTAAAATATATTATTTTTCAGTCTAACTTATACTTGAATTAAAATAATATAATAATTTATAATTATTCTTAATCTATTACTCAAAGATTATTAGCTATTAAAACACTGTGGATTACTACGAAAATCTTCGTTTTTTCTCTCAAAGACTAATCAAAAAGTAAGGTGGAATATATGAATATTACAGAACAGAAGAAAGCCGTTAAAGCCTTTGTTGAAAAATGGAGCACGAAAGAAGTGTCAGAACGTGGAGGCTACCAAATTTTCTGGATAGAGCTAATGCAGAATGTTCTCGGTGATACCAATGCTTCAAATAGAATTAATGCCGAAGAAAAAGTTAGAGTAGATAACCATACAAATTTTATAGATATTTATTTGCCCGATGTAAAGGTCATAATTGAACAGAAAAAGCGTGGAATAGAGCTTGATGTAAAAGCAAAGCAATCTGACGGTTCTTGTTTAACTCCATTTGAACAGGCAAAGAAATATAACGATGATTTAAGACTTAATGAAAAAGCTGCTTTTATAATCACTTCAAACTTCGATGAAATTTGGGTTTACGATATGAATCCAAAAATTAGAGGTGTTTATGAGCCTGTAAAAATTCTGCTTCCTGAAATTCTTAAATACAGTGAGTTTCTCAAAAATATTCTTATAAAGAAGCAGACTACAAAGATTGAAGTTGAAGAAGATATTTCTTTTAAAGCTGGTTTGATTATTGGAAAAATTTACAACGCTCTTTATAAACAGTATGAGAAGGTTTTTAATCCTCTTACTGAAGAAATACTGCGTGACTTAAACAAACTCTGTGTCAGACTCGTTTTTTGTTTCTATGCTGAAGATACAGATTTATTCCCTGAATACAACTATTTTCAGCATTATATGGACAAAGTTAACGCTGATAAGTTTAGAAAAGAGTTGATTGATGTCTTTGAAACTCTTGATACAGACTACACTAATAGAGATGAGTTCATTGAAAAGGCTCTCAATGATTTTCCTTATGTAAACGGTGGTTTATTTGAAGGTAAAATAAAGATTCCTCAATTTGACGATGAATTGAAAGCAATTGTTCATGAAGCTTCTGTTCTTCATTGGGAAAATATAAGCCCAGCCATTTTTGGAGCTATGTTTGAAAGTACTTTGAATCCAGATACCAGACGAACAGGGGGAATGCATTACACTACAGTTGAAAACATTCACAAAGTTATAGACCCACTGTTCTTAGATGATTTGCGACAGGAATTTGAAAAAATCAAAACAATTAAAGCTGAAAAGCAGAGAAACAAAAAACTTTTGGATTTTCAAGATAAGATTGCAAGTCTGAAGTTTCTTGACCCTGCTTGCGGTTCGGGTAATTTTCTAACTGAAACTTATATTTCGCTGCGCCGTCTAGAAAATGAGATTTTAAAGGAACTAAACAAGACTCAAAGGGTTTTTGGAACAGAAGGTTTTTTGCAGATAAAAGTGAGTATCAGTCAGTTTTACGGCATAGAAATTAATGATTTTGCTGTTGATGTTGCAAAGGCTGCAATGTGGATAGCTGAAAACCAGATGTTGCGTGAAACTTTAGAGAATGTCGCCTTGGTCGAAGCAAAGCCTCTGCCACTGAATACAAACGATAACATTGTTGAAGCCAACGCTCTAAGAATTGATTGGGAAACAGTCGTTCCAAAGTCTGAACTCAACTATATTATGGGCAATCCACCGTTTGTGGGACAGGCTATGAGAACAAAATGGCAAGCGAAAGAAATAGAAGAAGTTTTTGCCCCTTCAAAAGCAGGCGGAAAATTAGATTATGTTGCAGGCTGGTTTAAAAAAGCTACTGATTATATAAGTAATAGTTCAGAAGTAAAAGATAAAAGAAAAGAACAGCCCCATATTGAAGTTGCTTTTGTTTCCTCTAATTCAATTAGCCAGGGAGAGTCTGTAAATCTTTTGTGGGAAATGCTTTTTAATCAAGGAATAAAAATAAATTTTGCTCACACATCTTTTAAATGGACTAGTGAAGCTAAAGATAAAGCTGGAGTTATCTGTGTAATAATCGGCTTTTCCTTTATCGAAAAAGAAATAAAATATTTGTTCTTAGACAAAGAAAAAAAAGTTGTAAAGCATATAAACGGTTATTTAAACGATGGGCCAGATGTTTTCATAAAAAACCGTAGCAAAAGTATAAATAAAGGTCTTGCTACTGTTGTTCAAGGTAGTCCGCCTGCCGATGACGGTCGTTTATTGATGACTTTAGAAGAAAAAAATAAATTTATAGAAAAATATCCTGAATTGGAAAAAGTGATTAAACCTTTCATTGGAAGCAGAGAATTCATCAATGATATAGGTTATACAAGGTTTTGTTTTTGGTTTGTAGGTGAAAGTCCTGCGAATTATCAGCATATTCCAGAATTAATAGAACGTTTTAATTATATTCGTGAATACAGATTAAAAAGCCCTGTTGATAGAATACAGAAAACAGCAGACAAACCTTTTCTATTTACTCAAAATAGACAACCAAAAACAGATTATTTGATAATTCCTCGCGTTTCATCTGAAAAAAGGAAATATATACCCATTGGATTTTTACCTCCTGATGTTATAGCCAGTGATTCAGCAGTATTAGTATATAATGCGAGCCTTTTTGATTTTGGTTTGATTTGCTCAAATACTCATAATTCATGGATGCGAACTGTTGCAGGAAGACTAAAAAGTGACTATAGATACGCTCCATCTGTTTTCTATAATTTTCCTTTTCCTGAAATTTCAGACGAAAAGAAAAGTAAGATTGAACAAACAGCTCAGACAATACTAGATGCTCGAAAGCTGTATCCAAATAAAAGTTTGGCTGATATGTATGGGGAACAAATGTATTTGTTTCCAGAGCTTAAAAAAGCTCACGAAGCCAACGACAAAGCAGTAACGCAAGCTTATGGATTACCTAAAAACGCCACCGAAGCAGAGATTGTTGCTTATTTAATGAATCTATATAAGGAATTAACAAGTAAACAAGGGTAAAAAGATGAATGAACTTGAAAAATTGAATATATCATCTCTTCCAGTAACCAATGATTTTATAAAAGATATAAAAGTCATTATAAATTTAGCAAGAAAACAAACTTATAAATCAATAAATTCAATTATGGTTTAAGCTTATTGGCTTATAGGGAGAAGAATTGTTATACAAGAACAAAATGGGGAAAAACGAGCTGAATATGGAACAAAACTTATAGAGAATTTATCTAAACAATTAAGTGACTCTTTCTGTAATGGAATGTCAGTTGCACAATTATGGAATTGCAGACAGTTTTACACTGTTTTCCCAGATTCTGAAATTCTCTACACACTGTGTAGAGAATTAAATTGGTCTAAAATTAGGCTTATAATGAGGCTTAATACAAAAGAAGAAAGAGATTTTTACATTAAAGAAGCAAAGTATGGAAATTGGTCAGTACGTGAACTTGAAAGAAATATAAAAACAGATATGTTTCATCGAATAGTCAATAAACAGTCTAAGACTGTAGCTGATAATAAAAATACAGAAATAATTAAAGACCCATATATATTAGAATTTCTAGGAATAAGATCAACAGAAGACATTTCAGAGAACCAATTAGAAAAAGAAATATGCAAAAATCTTGAACAATTCTTGTTAGAAATGGGTAGAGGTTTTTGTTTTGTAGAAAGACAAATGCATATTGCTACAGAAACAAAAGATTTTTATATAGATATAGTTTTTTATAATTACATTTTAAAATGCTTTGTACTGGTAGATTTGAAAATAAATGAACTAAGTCATGCAGACATTGGGCAAATGGATATGTATGTTAGAATGTTTGATAAAATAAAAAAATGTGAAGATGATAATCCTACAATAGGAATAATATTCTGCACGGATAAAGACGAGAGTATTGTTAGATATTCTGTTTTAAGTGAATCAAAACAAATTTTTGCTTCAAAATATAGAACTATTTTACCAACAGAAGAAGAGTTAAAAGCAGAATTAGAAAAGAATAGACGTTTCCTTGAAAATAAATAGTTATAAATCTATGAAAATTTTTGAAATGCTATATCTCTTTCAGAGGCTTCTAATGATGGTTATAATACTAACATTCTTTAGCCAAATTCCCCTAATCCTTTTTCCCTAATCCCTAGATATAAAATTACCAAGCAGTTTTTCCTGTAAGTAGTAATGAATCAATGTCTTTAAAAGCATTTTCAATACTTTCGCTATGGTAAAGTTCATATTGATTAAAAATAAAATCTGTTAGCTTTTTCTCATCCCATTGTCGCATTATATCGCCACTTTTGGCATTTTTATATTCTGTATATTGTTCCAAAAGGTAAATAAAAAATTCCATTTCTTTTGTCATTATT
>CAJOQX010000212.1 GCA_905236865.1 Candidatus Rifleibacteriota bacterium | reverse complement strand
TAAAATGTTTAGCTGTGTTCCATTCAGTCTGAAAGGCTGGGGCATGGTAATACTTCTTGCTTTGACTATTATTCCAGTTGATATGATAAGAAAGTGCTTTGTAAAAGAAAAAAGTGCTGCAGCAGTTGAAGAAAAGAAATAATAGCTAGATAACAAACAAAAAAAGCAATTTAGATTTAATCTAAATTGCTTTTTTTGTTATATGCTGTCATTAATATAAAAAGGACTTGCTTAATGCAAGCCCTTTTTAGTTATCAATCTTTAAGTTGAGTCCCAGCACGAATTGTTTGAGCTAAATCTTCAATCTGCTTTTCAAAAGTTTTACTCTTGTTTTTTACTTTTTTTGCTTTGTCAACAGCTACAGCAGCTTCGCTTCTTCTTCCCATTCTATATAAAGACATTGCTAAGTAATAAGAAACTTCTGCATTTTCTGATTCAAACTTTTGCAAAATTGTAAGCAGTCTAATTGCAGTTTCATCTTTTTTAAGAATAGAACACGCAGTACCCATATCTTGATAAATCCTATTCTTCATTTTGGGTGTTGAATCAGCATCTAGATCACCTTGTATAAATAGCTGATATGTATTGATGAGATTCTGCCAATCTTTTATCTTTTTATAGTATTTTCCTAACAAGAAAGTAATTCTTGCATTATCTGGTTTTTTCTTTAAATAAGTTTTCAAATGTTCAATAGCTCCCTCGTAGTCATTTTTACTATAAAGTATCATACCCATATAAACATCAATCATTTTTGGAGCTTCTTCATTGTTAGCTATAGATAATTTGAATTCTTCCATAGCCTTATTATATTTTCCAAGATTGTAAGCTTTCAAACCAATTCTATAATGAGGAACATTCGGCTTTTTCTTAATTGTTTCTTCTTGCTCTTCATCAATACTAGCTAAATCTAAACCTTCAAATGATGGTACCACAAAGTCTGTTTTTTCTTCGATAATATCTTGAGGTTCATTTGAGACTTTGAAGTCAAAATCGAGTTTATAATCGGAAGTAGTATCTCCTGGTTTATTATCAATATCAGGAGTAACGCTATCATTAGTATATACAGATGTATTGTCTGTTTCCGTAACTATATCGTTTACATCTGAAAAATCAGAATTAACCGTATCAATAACATTTATATCTACTGAATCTGTAGGAATGTCAGCAATATCAACATCAATTGTATCTGTAGCCGTATCAGCAATATTAATATCTATAGTATCTGTAACTGCTTCTACACCGATATTAATATCAGTATTATTAAAAGATATATTATCTACTGAAAAATCTTCAACAGGAATTGTTGCGGTATTATCAATAGGAATAGTATCTGTATTTAAACCTATATCTATATCTTTTGTATTTTCGATATTTTCGATATTTTCAATATTATCAGCATTATTAGTATCTTTAACTTTTTCTGTTGATATAACTTTTCCAAAGTTTTTATTCTTTATTTTTTCTCTTAGTTTATCTCTTAGTTTGTCTTTTAATTTGTCTTTTAAACCAAGTTTTTCTTTTGGCTTTTCTTCGATAATTTGATTTCTTAAAACAGGCTTATCAGCAACTTTAGGCTTTTCTTCAATAGCTATATCTTTTGAAGTAGGCTTATCAGCAACTTTAGGCTTTTCCTCAATAGTTATATCTTTTGAAGTAGGTTTATTGGCAACTTTAGGCTTTTCCTCAATAGTTATATCTTTTGAAGTAGGTTTATTGGCAACTTTAGGCTTTTCTTCTATAGCTATATCTTTTGAAGTAGGTTTATTGGCAACTTTAGGCTTTTCTTCTATAGCTATATCTTTTGAAGTAGGTTTATTGGCAACAACAGGTTTTTCTTTCTTTACTGTTGTATTTGAAACAGTTTTCTTTTCTATAACCTCTCCCGAAAAAGCTTTCAAAAGCTTTGGGGGCATCTTGTCTTCTTTAGTAATCAAATCTACTATTGCTTCCATTGTAGGAATCATCATATCTAATAAGCTTTGATTATCTATTGCTATAAATCTACTTAAGAAGTTTTCTAAGGTAACTAGGTCTCCCATTTCTAATAATGTTGTAGCAATATTTTCAACTACATAAGGATCATGTTGATCGAGCATTGGGGCGACTTTTTTTATCCATGCAGAACCACCAATAGCATGTATTGCCCTTAAAAGAGACTTTATAACAGGTATTCTGTCATCCTTAAAGTGAACTTTTAAAGACTGCAAAGCATTTTCACTAGGATGTGACACAAGAAATTTCATGCAAGCTTCTATATTAGGAGCTGCTTTTTCTTTTTTTAGATTATCAATAATTGGTGTAGCTTCAAAAGCAGGAATAGAAGCTACCATATCGACAGCATATTTCCTTATCCATTTATTTTTATCAGAGAGAACTTTTCTGATATTTGCACTGATAAATTCGTGTGGAAAATTTTTAAGTGACATAATCATACGTTTTCTTACTACATCACTTTTGTCCACAATAAGTTTTTCCGCTTCTTTATAGTAATCTTTCGAAGGAATTATACCTAATACAAAAGCAGCACTTCGTCGAAGCTGAATGTCTTCAGAATTACACATTTCAATAATTTGTTTTCTGACTTCGTTAGGAGCAATTTTAGCCATAGCCAAAATAGCATTTGCTCTGATTCTATTATTGTTATCTTGTAAATAAGGAAGAATTCTTTTTTTTAATTCTTCAGATGGAAGCTTCAAATCACCTATTGCTTCTATAGCGTTGGCTCTTAATCTGGCTTCTTTCGATTCTAACGCATTGTCAAAAGTTTCAAGCAGAGAAATGTTTTTAAATATAGAGAAAAATGAAACCATATTGGCTTTACGTCTTAAATCGTTATCTGACCTATACTGTTTGATTAGTTCTGGAATGGTTTCTTTCTCTTTCATTCTGCAAACTAAGCCTAATATAGACATAGAAATCCATTCGTCTGGATCGGCAACATATTTGCACATTGCCAAAGCAGCATCTTTTCCTCCTATATTATAAAGAGCTTGTGCAGCCTGAAAGCGAACTTGCCTATCTTCGTCTTCTAAAAAATCTTTAATGAAACTTATTAATTCAGGTTTCTTATAATTTCCCAAACATTCAATCATTAAGTCTCTATGATAAGCAGACTCATCTTGAAGACCAACTTTGAAAAAATCAATACTTTCTTTTCTGTCAAAATAGGAAAGAGCTAACAAAACATCACTGTTTTCAGGGTGTTTTTTAGCATACTCATAAACTATTTTATAGACATTCGGTATGCCTAACTTAGCTAGAATATAAATTAATTTTCCTTTACTTTCTTTTGTATATTTGCCATTTATCTGCTTACAGATAGCAGAAGCAAATTTTATTTTTGTTTCAGCGATATTTTTATAAGCCGATTCTTTCATCCTTCTACCTCCATAAGCAAATCATTCAAGTAGTTTTTATCTATATCTTCGTTTGAACTAAGTTTTTCAATAGATTCTTTAAATGAAATACAGCCATTTTCTTTTTCATTTAATATGGTTGAAGCTAGCAAAGAATATTTGCTCCCTCTAATGATATTCCTTATATTTGTTGTTGCAAATAATAGTTCATAGGCTAAAGAAGGTTTTAACTTATAATCAGTGCTCGGTATTAATCGTTGAGATAATACACCAACAAGATTTTGACTTAGCTGATTTCTTATTTCATCTTGTTTTTCATTTGGAAACAAGTTAATAATCTGTTCAATGGTTCTTATTGAACTAGAAGTAGGAAGAGTTGCTATGACAAGATGACCTGTTTCAGCAGCAATTAATGCCTGTTCCACTATCTCTTTGTCTTTTAATTCACCTAGAATAATTACATCAGCATCTTCCCTTAAAGCATTTGAAACTGCTTCAAGATAAGTTGAAACTTCTGTTCCTGCTTCGATTTGAGCAAAAACAGATTTAATCGGTCTATAAACCAATTCAATAGATTTCTCTATAGTAATAATATAACGTGCAAGACGCTCATTTATAGACTGGACTAGAGCAGAAACAGTGAGTGTTTTTCCACTTCCAGACGGACCTGTAACCAAGAAGAGACCTTTTCTGACAGAAGCTAGACTTTCTAAACTATCTGGAAGATTTAAACTTTTTATACTTGGTACATCATTAGGAATAAATCTGAATGTGCCTGCATACGCTCCTCTCTGTTTATAAATGAAATATCTGATTCTTGTTAGAGTTCTACTATAGACAAAAACAGAGGAACTTTTTGAATTTTTTTGCAGGTTTTCCTGTTGTGTAGCATCTATTACTGGAAGTAACAAATTATACATTTGCTGGGAAGCTAGTGATTCATATTCAGATATGATTAAATGTCCATTAACTCTAAACGTAGGCGGTGAGCCTGGCTTCAATATAAGATCGCTAGCACCTATTCTTATTGCTTCTTCAAAATATTTATATATTTCAGGCTTCATTTTAGCATTTCTCCTAACAGGTTACTTCGTTGTTTCTTCCAGCTTTCGTTTAATAAAAGAACGGTTATTAGCTTTTGAAATACCTTCTTCTTTTGTAATAATATTTGATTGTATAAGATTTAAAATATAACTGTCTAACGAAATCATTCCTAATGACGAATTAGCCTCTATCTGAGCAGGAATTAAATGCAATTTTCTTTCTGCTATAATGTTTTTAATAAATGGAGAATTTACTAAAACCTCATAAGCAGCTATTCTTCCAGCTTCTGACTTTTTTGAAACTAAAGTTTGTGATACAATTCCTAGTAAATTAATTGCTAGTCTAGCAGCAATTTGAATTTGCATATTTTTAGGACAAAGTTTAATAAATCTGTCAACAGCTTGTTTAGAAGTATTCCCTTGAATAGAGGCAAAGACCAACTTACCTGATTCAGAAGCTTGTAAAGCTAGTTCAACTTCTTTTGCTCCGTTAAGTTCACTAATCAATATAACATCGCTATCAGAATCTATCGCATCCGTAATTCCTTCTTCAAAAGAATTGCAGTCTACTCCTACTTGCCGTTGGCTAATCAATGATTCTTGATCTTCAAAAATATATTCAATAGGATTTTCTATTGTAATAATTGTTCTATTGAAATTATTATTTATGTAAGTAATGTAAGTTGAAAGAGTTGTAGATTTTCCAGAGCCAGAACTGCCAGTAATTAAAACTAACCCATGTTTTTTTTCGGCAAATTTTCTAGCTGAATTAGGTAAATCTATATAATCAAAAGTTAGCTGTTTGAATGGAATGATTCGAAAACCAGCATTTCCACCATGTAAATCTTTGAATAAATTTACTCTAAATCGTGCTTCACTAAAACTGTAACCAAAATCTAGTTTTTTATTTTTTCTATATGAATTTAATTGAGAATCATCTAAAATAGCTTCTAACATCGTTTCAAAATCTTTACGTGTTATTTTTTGCATTTTTGTTAGCTGATGCATATTCCCATTTATTCGTAAAATAGGAGGATAACCTGTTTTAAAATGTAAATCTGAAGCACCTTTTTCGATGCATAGCTTTAATAGTTTAAAAATCATCATTCCTCCAAAGTTTATGAACAAATATTACAAATACAACTAGTTGTTGATATTTTAACAGAATTATTTTTTAAAGGCTATAAATTTCGTTTGCGTATTTCATTATTAACAAATCAAATATTTTTCATATCATTTTTTACACAAATAGAAAAAAGAGTGATATAATATTATTCGATTCGTAACTTAATAGGAGAAGTAAACCCATGGGTATTCTTGGAAAAGAAGCTATTATCAAAGAAATTGAAAAGGGAACAATAAAAATTGAACCTTACAATGAAAAAATGTTAGGACCTGCTAGTGTCGATTTACACTTATCTAATGCATTTCGTGTATTTGTTCACTTGCCTAATATTTTAAATCTTACTGCTAATATGGATTTTAAAGCAGCGACAAAAGGTTTTTTGGTTCCTGATGGAGAAACTCTTACCATTCAACCAGGTCAAACTGTTTTAGGAATAACACAAGAAAAAATAACTCTTGGTGATGGAATATGTGGTTGGCTTGAAGGAAGAAGTAGATTTGCAAGAGTTGGTTTATTGGTTCATATTTCAGCTTCTTTTATGCAACCTGGAATTAGCAATCATCAAGTTCTTGAAATTTCAAATTTTGGTCCTATCCCATTAAATTTAATTCCTGGCACTCCTGTATGTCAGTTTATTTTCCAAAGATGTGAAAATCCAGGAAAATATCAAGGTGTTTTTTCTGGTCAGACTCCTGAAAACTTTGCAAAAGACTAAGGATAAAAAACTCTAAGCTTAAAGCTTAGAGTTTTTTTATGCCAAATAGTCGGTGTCCTGCTTTGTAAACTTTCTTTGCAGAAGTGTTATAACCATTATCGCAATAAACAAAATCAAAGCCATAGCAGATGACAAACCAAAGTCAAAATCTCTGAAAGCTGAGGTGTAGACTCTATAAACTACAACCTGTGTTGAAATTCCAGGTCCGCCATCTGTAAGCATCATTACTTGTGCAAAAACTTGAAGCGCTGCAATTGTTCCTGTAATAAGCAAAAATGTAGTTGTTCTCTTCAAAAGAGGAACAGTTATATACCACCATTTTTTTATTGGTCCTGCACCGTCTAAATCAGCTGATTCATAAAGAGAAGTTGGAATATTACCCATAGCAGCAAGATAAATCAACATTGCACCACCAGGTGATTTTAATATTCCAGAAATCATTACAGACAAAAATGCTATTGAAGGATTAGTAAGCCAACCTACAGGTTCAAAGCCTAATGCTGTAATTATGGTATTGAATACTCCCATTTCCGTATCGAACATATATCGCCAAACCATAGTCAACACAACAACCGAAGCAACTCCTGGTAAATAATAAGCCGCTCTGAAAAACGATTTTATTTTTCCTTTCAAAGCAAAAATCATACTTGCTATAATAAGTGCAGTAAGGGTATTTGCAGGTACAACAATTAACGTATAAATAAACGTATTTTTACAAGCCTGTATAAACTTTGGGTCTTGAAAAGCTCTAACAAAGTTTTCTAGTGTAGCACCACCAACATTCCCAATTTTGTAATCTCTGAACGCTATTAATAATGCGTCTGATAGCGGATA
This sequence comes from Candidatus Rifleibacteriota bacterium, assembly GCA_905236865.1. GTDB lineage: Bacteria > Muiribacteriota > Ozemobacteria > Ozemobacterales > Ozemobacteraceae > RUG334. Next base: position 2,451 of record CAJOQX010000212.1, on the reverse strand, counting down.
AAAGAGGAAAATACCGATAATTGTTACTGCAGGAATAACCATTATTAGATGAGTCTGTTTCGAGGCTAATGCTAATATAAAAGCTAATATTGAAAGAACTGCGATTGATTTTGCAAATATACTGCTTTTTCTTAAATCGCTACCTATAGAACCACTTTCATTAGATAGTATGCGATTAATATTTATTCCAGCTTTTTTCATTCCTTTTTCTACAGGAAGTTTATTTAATAAAACCTGTTGCAAGTTGGATTCAAATTCTTCGTCAATCAAAGGCCATCTACTGTCAGGAAATACAGAAACACCTTCTTGTAAAATTTTCCAAGCATCAGACATATTTTTACTACTTGAATATATATTGCCAGTAGCAGCTCTAGTTGGAAATTGTGTGTATTTAACTAAATCCTTTTGGTTTTCAGCGTTTGTTAAAAACTTAGCTAATTCCATAGCCAGCTTTACACGCTTTTTATCAGAATTTTTGAAAACATATAATCCAGAAGTGCCTATATAAGAACGACTAGGCTTAGATAAATCTGACGTTGGAAAATGGACAACTTGAAAATCCATTTTAAATTTATTCTCTAATACTTTTATTCCCCATAAACCTATCGCTGCAACTCCTAAACGATGATTAACTCCAAAAGCCTGCCAAATATCATTAGCTGTTCTTCCACCACTATCTGATGGAATTAGCTTTTCATCAATTAGATGCTTAATCCAGTTAATGCCTTTTATAAATTCAAGATTGTCAGCGGTATATTTTCCTTTCTCATTAATTATTTCACCACCAAAAACTTTCAATAATGGTAAATTTGCTGTTTCATTCTTTTGAAAATAGATGCCTAACGGAAAGTTCGCAGGTTTGTCTTCCATATATTTTTTCAATTTTTGAAGCTTATCTTCAAATTCTTTTACTGTCCAACGTCCATTTACAGGAAGTTCAACACTTGCAGAAGCAAATATTTCCTTATTTATATAGAGTAACTGACCGCTCATATACCAAGGCCAACCATAGATTTTATCTTTAACCTTAAAAGCGTTTAAAGCACCAGAAAAATAATCTTTTCTGTCTTCTTCTGTTAAATAATCATCAATAGGTTCAATTATTCCTTCTTTTATAAAAAGCAATGGAACAGTGCCTGGCGCTATATCAGGGTAGTTACCGCTAATAGCTGCAATTTTAAGCTTTTCATTCCCTCTTTGCCATGTAAGCCTCGTTAATTCAACATTCACTTCAGAGTGTATCTGCTCAAATTCTTTAATTTTTCGAGTTATCCAGCTGAATCTGTCTACTGATTTCTCATCTTCAAGCCATCTAGGAAAATCCCAAATTTTTATTGTGATTTTTTCGTTACTATTTATTTGCTGTAAAGCAAAAACAGATGAAATATTGAAAATATATACTAAAACAAGTAATAAAAAATTAATTTGTTTGTGTTTCATTCTTACTATTTCTATCTGTAAAATTTTACTTATATTATATTGATTTGGAAAAAAAGGTACAAGCTATTTTTTTTATTCATTTTCTCGTTATCTTAAAACCTTATATATAATTATTTCTTTTACTTTTGATTGGTTGAGTCTATTCGCTTAATTAATTGACTTTTTAGTAGTTTAGTTTTAAATTAATTCGACTTTTGGCTGTCTTGAAAGTCTTCCAAAAGACAATTGGAGGAAAAATGAAAAACATTGCAATAATAACAGCTCGCAGTGGTTCTAAGGGCTTAAAAAACAAAAACATTAAAGAATTGAACGGAAAGCCTCTATTGGCTTATACTATTAAAGCCGCCACAGAATCCGAACTTTTCGATGAAATAATGGTTTCTACAGATAGTGAAAAATACGCAGAAATAGCTAGAAACTATAAAGCCAATGTTCCTTTTTTAAGGTCTGAAACCAACAGTAATGATAAAGCTGGAAGTTGGGAAGTAATTTTGGAAGTATTAGAAAAATACTTTGAATTAGGTAAAACTTATGATTCTGTTTGCCTTTTGCAACCAACTTCACCATTAAGAACAGCAAAAGATATTGTTGGAGCATATAAGTTATTTGATTCTAAACAAGCCGATTCAGTGACTTCTGTCTGTGAAGTTGACCATTCTCCGCTTTGGACTATGACATTACCTGATAGCCTTTCAATGAGAGAATTCAGAAAACAATCTATAGAAAAACCTCGACAGCAACTGCCTACTTATTATCGCTTAAATGGAGCAATTTATATTAGAAAAATTAAATATGATAATAATAGTATTAAAATTTTAGATTCTAATGAATTTGCTTATATAATGCCTCGTGAACATTCTGTAGATATTGACACAGAGTTAGATTTTGTCATCGCTGAATCTATTATGAAATCATGTATCTAAACTTATAATAAAAGTCAAACACCTTTCTAGAGACTGTCTAAAAACGAAGAATTTGTTAAAAAATTAGTGTATGGAGTAATGTCCTCGC
>CAJOQX010000211.1 GCA_905236865.1 Candidatus Rifleibacteriota bacterium | reverse complement strand
TTAAGACGATGGGTATTTACTCCAATACTAAATAATGGTACTCCGCAAGAAACTTGGGTAAAGATTTCTGTTCAATATGAGTTAAAATAAAAATTCGGTATAGATAATTCTTTATTAATGTAATATACTATAATTGGATAAATTTTTAATTATAGGCTTAAAGATGTCGATAGAATAATGAAGGCAAATAGTAAGGTCTAGACAAATGGGTTGGTTTACTAGGACAATAAAAAATCCTGATGAAGTCTTTGAAAGGCTTTGCCAGAGCGAACAAAAAGTATCTGAAAAAGCAAAAAATGAATTTATTGAATGCTTGAACTCAGATCACATAAAATTTCTTGTACGTAAATTTAAAGAAACGGAAAATTCTGATGTTAGATTAAATATATTAGAAATTTTTGCCGCGACAAACAATAGAGATTATACTTTTACCATTGATGAACTCAAAGATATTTTAACTTTGATTGTTTATCCAGATACTTTATATAGAGAAACATTTAAAGAAATATTATTAGGAATTAATCTAGAAAACCTTAAAGCTGTTACAGAATTTCTTTCTAATACTTCGGACTTAGATATTCATAGAACTATCCAGCATGGAATTGAAAGCTCTGGAATTCTTACTATGTTTCTCAAACAGTGGAATGAATTTTCAATTAAAGAGCAGATTCTTTATATAAAAGAATTGGTTTTAATCCAAAATCCAAAAAGTTTTCCTATTTTCATAGATATAATGAAAGAAGAAACTGTAGATGCAAAAAAAGAAGATAAAAAGATTCTGCAGATGGAATTTTTAAAATATGTTGATAATATAAAAAGTCCAGAATTCCTAGAAATTTGCACAAAATCAATGGTTGCAATTGCTCCAGCTTTGCGATATTCCATTTTTAAATGTTTTCAAATTCATGGAAATGAATTCTTTAAGAGAATATTTGAAAAACTTGATGCTAATTCTGATGGATATAGACTAAATATTATACAGCTTATTGATCAGTTGTCTGACCCTATTTCATATCCATATTTATTCCCATTCTTATTAGATTCATATAAGCCAATTCCTCCAATTGTTTGTAATACTATAAATACTATAATAAAAACATATTGTGATGAATTAGAATTAAAAACTCCAGAACAACGTAATTCTGAACCAGAACTAAAAAAAATAGACTACTATGTTAAACCTATTGAAGAAAACTTAACTGAAAATCATACTCAATCTATAAAAACATTAACAGAATGTTTATTAAGAATAGGGCGATTTGTTCCTGATGTTGTATTAAGAAATTTACCTAAATTATATAAATATAATTTGATTTATTTAAAAAGTTTCTTAAAAGGCATAGAAAAAGATGAAAGAAAGCAACTACTTATTGATGCTTGTTGTTATGAAAATGAAGAAACTGGTTTAACAGCTTTAAAACTATTGTCAGACCCAACTGAAAACTTTATTGTTGAAACTTTAAATACTTTGCTTCTTGAACACTTTATGAAAACTTCAAAGAAGATTCAGACAGAAGTCATAAATATTATGATGAATCCAAGATTGCAAAGATTTATTGATGACGTGCTTTTCCATCAAAATCCAGAATTACGTTCTCGAATCCTTTGGATTCTTGGAGAATCAGGCTCCCCAAACGTTTTACAAATTATTGAAACTAAATTAAGAGATCCAGATTATATCGTTAGAGAGAATATTTTAAAAATTCTTGATTTGCCACAGTTTAAAAATGAAGATGGAACTGAAATTTTATTGAAACTTTTATCAGATTCCGACCCAAATATTGTTCTTCAAACTATAGAACGTTTAAAAGTGAGAGATAATCCTGCTATAATTGGTAATCTTTCCAAATTAATGAAGACAACTACTAATAGTAATATTAAAATGACTTCTCAAAAAGCTATCGCTTTTATTACAAGAAGAAAATATTTGCTAGGTTTCTCTAAAATGAATCTTGAAGCAAAACTGTCTATTGGAACTTCTCTAATAAAAATGGATCCAACTTTTATGAAAGATATAGCAGAAAATTTAACTGCTTCTGATCAAAAAGTTAGAGTTTTGTCTGCTGAAATACTACAGGTTTTGTGTAATCAGATTCCACCAGAATTAAAACCTAACTTAATTGTTGCTTTAACAGATCCAGATCCAAAAGTTAGAGCAGTTGTTATAATGGGACTTGGAAAAATTGGAGGACCATCTGTTGCTGGTTTATTAGTTAGCTATTTAAAAGACCAAGACGACAGAGTTAGGGCTAATGCAGTTGAAGCAATGCAACTAATTGGGGATAGCAGCTTAGTTAATGATATAATTCCTTGTTTATATGATGAAAATAACAGGGTTAGAGCAAACGCCATAATGACTTTATGGAAATTAGGATACTACCAAATATTTGATGCTGTAGCTAATATGTTAAGAGATCAAGACAAATGGATGAGAGCATCAGCTATTTTTGCATTAGGCGAACTAAAAGATCCTAGCTTTTTTCAAATCTTACTTTCTGTTTTGAGAGATACCGACCCCGATGTAAGAAGAAATGCTGTTGTTGCTTTGTCTAAAATCGCTCCACCTTATACTTTGGCTCCATATATTCGTCCTTTAAGATTTGATTCTGATGAGAAAGTAAGAAAGGAGGTAATGGCTGTTTTAACTTATAAGCCAGGGAATCAGAAATGATTTGGAGTCTATTTAAAAAGCAAAAAGAACCTCATGTTTTAGTCAATGAGCTCAATTCAGAAAATCCTGATAAAAGTAAAAACGCTTATAGAGAACTTCTAGACCATCCAGACGAAGAATGTGACAATCTTCTGTTAATGTCTTTAAATTCTAGAAATACGACGAAAGAAAAACAACTGGCTATTATTAGTCTATTAGGACACAGAGCCGAAGAAAATGCTTTACCTACCTTTAAAAAATTTTTGAGAGGAAACGATAAAGATTTAATTCGTGGTGTCATTGATGCTTTATATGACATTGGTTCGCCTGATTGTATCGATGAGCTTGTTAAATTATTAGATACAGATGATGAGAAAATAAAACAACGAGTTGCCAATCATATTTCAAGATTGCCTAGAAATGACGCTTTGGGTGCTTTGTTGCGAAATGTTCCAGACAATAAATCTTCTTTGTTATATTTTGAAATTGTTTCTATTATGGAAGAACTTGGGCTTTTTGAAGTTTTAAAAAGAAGTTTTTCTGATAATGATTCAATTATTAAAGATTTTTATTTTTCTTCAATAATTAAGTTTAATCGACTAGATTTTATTCCTTTATATTTGTCTTATTATCCTGTTGCTACTACAAGCCAGAGAAACACTATTATTAGGCATTTAAGAGAATATGATTTTGATGAATTAATAAAAAAGTTTACTGATTATGTAAGTGATAATGGATCTGATGGCATACTTAGCTTGATTGATATGGCAATTGTGGCTAGATATAAAGAATCTTTGTTGGGAACAATTAAATTTTTATTACAAATAAACGACTCAAAATATAAAATAAAAGTATTGCCTAATATTTTAAAAAATATTGACCCATTTTGTTATGATAGCGTATTTGAGCTTTTAAAAGATTCTTCTTATGAATTGCGAGAACTTGCAGTCAATTCTCTAAAGGACTTAATTAAAAAAGTTCACAATAGATTGAATGATAGATATGAACTTAATAAAGCCATGTTAAGTAACTTTATGGATAATTGGGAAAAAGAAATTTCTGCCATAATGAATACTAGAGAAGATGTGGAAGAAGATTTTTATAAGGCTGCTCGTAAAGTATTTATTCAATTTTGTTCTTTTAAACACGACTTGTTGAAACCATTCTTTTCTGAATTTGTTTCTAAAGATTTTTTTGATACTTATTTCCTTTTAAGAGATTGGTCTTTTTATGACAAATATGATATTTATTCTTGGTTGATTAAAACTGAACCTGCTTTTGGGGCGATTTTGATTAGTTCATTAAATGCAAGGGCTGACGATAATCTTTGGAGATTGACTATTAAGCTATCTAATGCTTTTGAAGATGAGGATGATTCTAATATATTTAGAAAAAATCTGTTAGCTAGGTATCATAATATTTCTATTGAAAGATTTATGAAAGACGATGATGATGGAGTTAGAGCTGCGGCAGTTGAAATATTTAGCCAAATGCGACCTTCAGGCTATGTAGATAAGATAAAAGATTATGCTACTGATCCTTCTTCAATTGTTAGAAAAGCAGCTATTAAATGCTTAATAAAAGATAGAAATCCTGAAACAAATCAGTTCATTCTTGATTTGTTAGCCGACCCTGATCCAAGCGTAGTTTTATATATTTTACAAAATTTAAAATCGAATATGGATTACCATAAATTATCTCCTTATTTGATTAGATTTCTCAATTGTGATAATGAAGAATTGCGTAATTATGTAAAACAAGAGATTTCTACAATAACAAAAGAACAATATAAAATTAACTATAATTCAATGACACCTGAAATGAGGAAATTGGCAGCTCAAGCTATACAAAAAATAAATATAAACTTTACAGATGAGATTATTAGCGATTTACGTTCTTTTGATCCACAGACTAGATTAAGAGCTGCTCTATTACTTGAAAATATTCAAATTGATGACAAAGGGAAAAACGCATTAATTTCAGCAATGCGAGACCCTTCAAAAGAGGTTCGTGCAGCTATTGTTAAAACATTAGGCATTGTCGGAGACAAAGAAATTGTAAAACACTTGATTGGATTTTTTAGTGATCCTGACACAAGGGTTAGAGCAAATACAATTGAAGCGATAGCTAGTTTAGGCGATAACACTGTAACCAGAATCCTTTTTCCTTACTTAGAAGATTCTAATAATAGAATTAGAGCCAATGCTATAGTTGGTATATGCAAATTTGGGAATTATAATGTTAGTGGTTTATTACAGAATATGTTAAAAATTGATGATGATAATATGAAAGCAAGTGCATTGTGGGCAATAGGTGAAATAGGGGAACAAATGTATTTGCCTTTAACATATCCATTTCTTCAGGATCAAAATGAATTAGTAAGATTTAACGCTATTAAAGCTATTTCTAGAATTAATCCTAAAATTTTGTCCCCCTATATGTCTTTTTTAAGACAAGATACTTCACCAAAAATAAGAAATATTGTAAAGGAACTCAGTTATAAACTGATTTGATTCTTAAGATGAAATTAAATGGGATACAATTTCTAAATGTATTAAATGATTATTTCAGTAAACCTGATATAATCCAAAATGGATTTTGGTTGTTGCTTATCCCCGCTTTATTATTTTTGATTTGGCTTTATATTTATTATAATCCAAGACAATCTAATAAAAATCCTTTTGATGATATTCCTGAAAATGAACTAGATGTTTTAAAACAGATTAGTGCTCAAAAGGGATTATCTTCTTTCGATAGAGATTTTTTAATTATGCAGGCATTGTTATATAAAGTAAAACCGAGCAATATGCTATTAGATATAACAACTTTTGAATCAGTTGCGACTAAAATTGAAGATAAAATAAAAAAAGAAGATAGTTATTCAGATTCAGATGAAAATTTAAAAAATCTAAGAAGACTACGCAAAAAACTCTTCTACTAATTATTAGTATTTTATTGGCAAGTTTTTGCTTTATCAGAAGTATCTATCATAATCGTAACAGGACCATCGTTTTCTTGAATTATTTGCATATCTGCACCAAAAACGCCTTTGGCAACTTTTGATATACCTAAATTCTTTAATTCATTACAAAAAGATTCATACATTTTATTTGCTATTTCAGGTGATTCTGCTTCAATGAAACTTGGTCTGAATCCTCTTCTTACATCTGCATATAGTGTAAATTGAGAAACTACTAGAATATCTAAGCATAAATCTTTTGCTGAAAGATTCATTTTTCCATCATTATCTTGGAAAATTCTTAGACCTGCAATTTTATTTGATAACCATTTTAATTCTTTTTCAGTATCACCTTTACCAATACCTAGATAACAGACTAAACCTTTATTTATTTCTGATATAAGTTTTTCATCTACTGTAAGTTTTGCACTTTTTACTCTTTGAACTAATGCTTTCATTTTTATTTAATCTTTTTTTATACTTTTCTTTACCTAAAAAAATAAGCCGCTTATGCGGCTTATTTTTTTAGGTTACTTAGTTAGAAGTTGCTACTGCAAATCCACCGTCTTGGCTCTTTGTAGCTTTTTGTTTATTAAACAAATCTAAAACACAAGTTGCAGCTATACATATTGAAGAATAAGTACCGATTATGCTGCCGAATGTTAATGCTATTGAGAAACCATAGATAGAACGACCGCCAAAGAATACAAGTGCTAATAGAGCGAGCAATGTTGTTATTGTAGTATTCAAAGTTCTACCAAGGGATTGATTAATAGAACTGTTTACTATATCTGCATAAGCGGTTCCGTTTTTGCTAATTCTTGAGTTTTCACGAATTCTATCGAAAATAACAATAGAGTCGTTTACTGATGAACCTAACAATGTCAATAGAGCAACTAATACAGTTGTATCAAATTCAATATTGCAGAGAGAAATGAAACCTAATGATACAATTAAGTCATGAACTACTGCAATTATTACACCAAGAGATGAATGGAAATCGAATCTCCAGCCTAGATATAACAATATACCGATACAAGAGAATAATGCAGCTATAAAACCTTTTTCTTTTAATTCATCACCAATGGTAGGCCCAATATATGAAATTTCAAGACTATCATTAGCAAAAGGTAGATTCTTAGCTAATTCAGACAAAATCTTTTCATTAATTTTATTAGCTTCAAGGCTATCTTTAGCTGTAGCAGGGTATTGAATGATAAATTCTCTATCTTTAATTACACCAACAGAACCACGACTAGGTGCAACATTTTGAATGATAATACGATCAGAAGTCAATTGGATTTTGTTGTCTGTTGTGATTTTGTTGAAAATATCTCGAATTTCACTTTCATTTGTTTCTTTATCAAAAGTTACATGAATAATGTTACCGCCTTTAAAGTCAATACCATAATTCAAACCTCTACTTAAAAGAAGAACAAATGAAGCAACTATCATTATTGCTGAAAGTATATATGATACATATCTGTTTTTTACAAATTCAAATTTTGACATAAAGTATTTTCCCTCCTAACCTAAGTATCAAAGTCCTAGTTTTCTGTCTTCATGACCAACAAACCATTTTTCAAGACAGAGTTTACTGAAGAAAACAGCGGTATAAAGGTTAGCAAGTAAACCAATTCCTAGCGTAGTTGCAAAGCCTCTTATAGCACCTGTAGTATTATAGTAAAGAATTGCGACAACTAACAGGGTTGTTATATTAGAGTCTAAGATACAAGAGAAAGCTCTGTCAAAACCAGAAGCAATTGAAGCTCTAACTGTTTTGCCTGAACGATATTCTTCTTTTATTCTTTCAAAAATGATAACATTTGCATCGACTGCCATACCTAAAGAAAGAATGAATCCAGCTATACCAGGCATAGTCATTGTTCCGCCAAATAATACCATACTAGCAAAAACAATCAATGAGTTAAAAATCAAGGCTATATCTGCTACAATACCACAAGTTCCATAGAATATAAACATATAGAGAATAACAAGAACAAAGCCTAATGCACCTGCTATAAAACCTGCTTTAATTGATCTTTGCCCTAGAGTTGGACCAATAACTCTGCTTTCAATTTCAATAAGATTTGCAGGTAGAGCACCAGCTCTTAAAACAATAGACAAAGAATTAGCTTCTTCTATAGAGAAACGACCTGATATTTGTGCCATCCCACCAGTAATAGGTGTTTGTATTTCTGGTGCACTATAAACTGTATTGTCAAGAACTATAGCTAATTGTCTATGAACATTTTCTGAAGTAACTTTTGCGAATAATTGTCTCCCTTGAGGATCAAATTCAATGTTGACTATAGGTTGATTAGTTACTTGATCAAATGCTGTTCTTGCATATTTTAGATTTTTACCAGTGAGGTCTGGTCTGCGTTTTAGCTTATACCAAAGAGGCATCTGATTTTTGTTGCCCTGAGACATAAGTAAAATTTCATCTGACATTACAGGTTGAAGTTCAGAAGCACTAATTGCCTGATTTAATACTATATGGAATTTTAACATTGCAGTATTCTTTATAAGACGTTTGATAGCATCAGTGTCTTTAACGCCTGGCAATTGGACTCTTATGCGGTTACCTTCTTGAACTTTAATGCTAGGTTCAGCAACCCCATACATATCGATACGATTTCTGATGATTTCTACAGATCTATTAACTGCATCACGAATTGTATTGGCTTTATCTGCCTTACCTTCATCATCATCTTCAATTGAATTAACATCAACTTGGTATACTATGTCGATACCACCTTTAAGGTCTAAACCTAGGGTTATCTTTTTCTGAGGAAGCACTTTAGAAAGACTAGAAACTATATATAATGGAATTTTTGCATAGAGTTTTGAATCAGCGATTACTGATTTTAATTTATCAATTGTCAGTTTTTCATCTGTTTTTGATTTTATTTCTAGGGTTTTTCTGTTATCAATTCTGTCAGTTTTGCTGAATACAGCATCATAATTCATTTCAATGAGTTTCTGACGAATAGTTTCGCTAATATTGTCTAGAAATTCGTCAACTTTAGGAGCTTTACCTTTTTTAGTAAATAAATCTGCAAAGCTTTCTACAGCCATAGTCATCATTACAGAATTATTTTCAGCATTTTCTTTATATTCAAAAGAGCTGATAGGTAATGCTTTCTGTTCATCTAGGGATAAACTGCCGAATACAGAATCCCAAATTGGGGTTGATGGTAATGTTACTAATACTGAAATCAGAAAAATAACAAATACCACGATAAATTTTGTTGTGTTGTTGTTTTTCATTTACAAAACTCCATGCATATTAGGTCAAAAATAAGTGCAAAAATTATAAGTTTTTATCATCTAAAAGTCAATTATTATTTATTTATCTATAAGATATAAGATATAAGATGTAAGATTTAAGATATAAGATATTTGGTTATCTCTTTTTCCTTACTAACTATTTTTCAGCTAGAATTTTAACTTCAGATGGACGTAAGTTATAATCAAAAGAATAGGGGAGATAATTCATAGCATATTCTGGACTAATGTCTATTATTCCATTTGTTCCAAGTATTGTGGTTAAATCAGGAATATAAATATTTTGATAATTAAATGCATCTTTATTTATAATTACAAAAATAGATTTTTCATTTGGTAATGATTTTTTGAAACAAAAAACATTTGCCCAGTTTGCTTGATCTATAATTTCTATTCCAGGTTCAACATTCAATACTGGGTATTTATCTTTTAATGCGTTAATTTTCTTTATATATTCGGTGAAATCAACTAATGTTTTTTCCCACCATTCAGGCTGGGTTTGAACTACATTTAAAGCTTTGGAGAAACCATATTCAAAACCTACAGGAATCATATAACCAGCACTGAAAGTAGCTGCAAATAGGAGTTGTCGTTTAATGGCAGCAATATCTCCATTTGTTTCTGTAATCATTCTTTCTGTATCGTGTGATTCTGGAAAAGAAATAGTTTTTACAATTGGTGAGGTTTTGTTATATTGTTCCATGCCCCAGGGTTCATTGAAGTCCCAATACTTAGTTGAGTTAAATAGATAATCAAAACCAAGACTAGCAAGTTCTTGAACTTGTTTAAAATCACAACCGAGAGATTCTGCTAAAAACAAACAATCAGATTTAAATTCTCTAGATTTTGGAATTAAAAAACGCCACAAATCTGAAGGAACTTGGTATGCCATATCGCATCTGAATCCATCAACGCCCATTTCTAGATAATATTTCATCATATTCCACCAATAATTCCAAAGATTATCTCTGTCTGGTGAATTTAGATTGTCTACTTCGGCTAAATCGCCCCATGCGTGCCATACTCCATTATCCATTGCTCCAGGATTTATAACATTACCGTTTGCATCTAATTTATACCAATTTTTATGTTCGTTAATAAGGTCACAATCTATTGCTGTATGATTTATTACCAAATCCATAATAAATTTAATGCCAGAATCGTGACATTTTTTTATAAAAGATTTTAATTGTTCAAAAGGGGCAACATTAATAGAGTTGTCGATAAACATATCTGCTATTCTGTAATAATCTTTAGGAGAGTAAAGACTGCCACTGAAACCAGAGTAGTGAAATGGGTTTACCCATATAGCATTGAAGCCCATTGCTTTTATTCTGTCTACTTGTTCTTCCCATCTAGGGATAGAACCAACTATTCTAGGAAATAAATTGTAAAGTCTGATTGCACAATTATTTTGATTCATTGCCTTCTCCTTTATCAGTAATATTTAAGTTCTCTTTTTTGTTTTCGTTAAAAATTGAAGTTAATAATTCATTTATTTGATTAAATTCTTTCAGATTTTTTGTCTGATAAAAGTTTTGGTATTCTGATTTATTTATTATATCTATTGAATATAAAAATTCGCCTTTAATCTCTTTTTTGTCAGTTTTAATTCCTAGCCATTCATTAATATTTATTGTTAGATTAACTTCTGGAAATCGCATATCCTGTCTAAGTCTTAATATATCGTTTTTTAGTTCTACTTTCATGTTTTGGTAGCCAAGATTTTTACCTAATAACAGAAATATTATAAAAAAAATTACTAGAAATAGCCATTCATCCCACTGTTGCGTTTTAAAGCCGTTATATCTATAGAACAAGAGAGGAACAAAAAAAGCCATAAATAAGAAAAAAACTCCAAGGATATTTTCCAATAAAGGATAATAAGTAAAACCAATTAGTTTATTTTCTTGAATAATTTTAAAAACCATATATTAACCCTTTTATTTCATTGTGACTACTATCCAATCACTTTCTTCTGCAGATAAAGATAATTCTTTGTTCAATTTTTTTGATATTTCATCTCTAATATTTGAAGGCATAACTAGCCTTGATTCAGGTAGAATCATTTCTTTTATGTTATTTTCGTCTTTAATTATATAATTAATAGCTTCTGGCGTTGCAAAATCTATATTTTCGCTTATTTCGAAAAGTTTAAAGTTTTTACCTGTATAAAAATAAGAGGCAAAAAGCGGTTTCCCACAGAAAATGAAATCTGTTATATTTTTATTTTCTATTTCATCTGTTTTTTCATCTGAATATTTCTCGATCGTGTAATTGATTCTGTTTAAAAGCATAAATTTACTAGAAATATAATCGTTTTTACTTATAGATTCGTTCCCTATTATTGTTTGAACAGTAAAAAGCATAAAGACAGGAGTTAATAAAACTATTGGCACCAATACACTTTTATTTAATTTTTTTATCATGAAAGCAATCATTATTAAAGCAGAAAACAGCCAAGCTAATCCAATATATATCATATTTTGAGAAACTACGCGTGATGTTTCAAAGTTTAAATAGCCATATATTAAGAATATCATGCCTATAATAGTTGTAGAAATTGTTAATATTAAATTTGTTTCTCTTCTTTCTTTGATAATTTTTAGACTTTTTTCGTTATCTTCGTATTTTTTCATATAAATATTATGGAAAGTAGGAACGGCCAACAAAATTATTGGGGACAGAGAATGTAATAAACTTGAACTATTTCTAGAAGTCATAAATAGGTTGATTACATAAGGAAACAAAGCCCACGAAAGGAGATAAGTGACTACAGGTTCTTCTTTAAATAAAGAGATTTTTTGCTTTAATACTTTTAAAATAATGATTGTCCAAGGAAAAGTTGCTATAAATGGTAGTATTAAAAAGAAAAAGAACGAAATCCCATTATAGTTTTTAAATATAGTCAAGTATGGAAGAGTGAATAAATAATAGTTAAAAAGACCTGGATTTATTATTACTTGAATAAAATACCAGCTTAATCCTATTATAAAAAAACTAACTACACCAGGAATAAAATTATATAATTTTATAATTTGGTTTTTCTGACCTAAATAGGTGGCAACCAAACTCAAAGGTATAAGCGGAACTATTATAGAAACTCCGAAAAATAAGAAACCAAATGAAAGAGTCATCCAAAAAACTATACGTAATAAATTTGATGGTTTGTTAAGATATAAAAAGAAAAAGAGGCATAATATCAACTCAAATGCGGTACAATAATTAGATGGTGAAATTATTCTAAAATTATATTGAAATATTGCTGATGTACATAATAATAAACATGAAATCAATGCACATTGCGTTCCATAAAATAATTTTGCTATTAAAAATACGGCTAGAGAAGTAATACCTGCTGCAATACTTAGAAAAAATCTCGCCCCAAATTCTGTATTCCCAAAAAGTTTAATTCCAAATGCTGTAATCCAATAAACCCCTGGAGCATGATTAAAATACTTTATGCCATTATAGACAGGGGTTGAATAATCTTGTTTTTCAACCATTAATCTAGCAACAGAAGCAGCTAAGCCTTCTGTTGGCTCTAATAAACCCAGGTTGCCAATTTTAAATAATACTGGCAACATTCCTGCTAAGAATACGATTATAGGTAAGATTATATTTATTTTTTTTCTAATACCCATTATGTAGATTTGTGCCTTTTATTTATTCTATTTGTATTCTACAATTATTATATAAATATTACAATACCTTGTGTTTTATGAAATTTTCAATTACCTATTTCCCTCTATTAGATTTTTTCCTTTATTCTGAAATTTCTTCTTCTATTTTTATAAAACTTAAAATTACTATTCATCTAAGCATTTATAAACTTCATGTTTTATAAAAATATCAACCAATTCTTTGTTAAGACCATTGCTGTTTGCATCCATGCAAAGTATATCCAATGCTTTTTTTAGAGGAACAGCAGGTTTATAAGGTCTGTCTTGTGCTGTAAGTGCGTCAAAAATATCCGTAATTCCAATCATTTGAGATTCTATTGGAATATCTTGCTCAACAGAGTGATTTGGATACCCGCGACCATTTAATTTTTCATGATGAGCGTAAGCTATTTCTGGAACTCTTGATAAATGTTTTGCCCATGGGATTTTTGAAAGAAAATCATAAGAATGTTTAACATGAGATTCTATTTCTAGTCGTTCTGTATTTGTAAGAGAACCTCGTTTTATAGATAATGCTGTAGCTTCCCTTTCTGTTAGGTATGGTATTTCGTTTCCATATCTATCTTTATACACCGTATGTGATAATTCGTTAATTTTATCAGACGAACTTTCTTCTAAAACTGTCGGTTCGTTAGCTTTTATCAACATATTAATTGTTTCTTCTATTTCTTTTAACTTATTATTTAAATTGTTTTCCTTTTCTTCTTTTACAGACAAAAAGCTTTCATATCCATTATTTGTAATATAATCAAAACATTCTTTATAATAATCAGCTACAATTGATTCCTTTATAGATTTATAACGTGAAACTAGGTTATTCATTTCATAAGAATAAAGCTTTTTACTTTTGGTTAGGACTTCATCATTTATGCTAACTTTTCCAAAGTCATGCAACAATGAAGCATATTTGATTTGCAATAATTCTTTTTCATTGAAGTGTAGCTTTGCATATTTTCCTTCATGTATCTCATTTATTGTTTTTGCTAAAGCTACAGTTAATTTCGCAACTCTTTCTGAATGTCCATGTGTACATGGGTCTTTCGCTTCTATAGCAACTATCGAAGCCTTAACAAAGCCATCAAATGTATTGCGTAAATCTTCAACAAGTTTTGCATTTTCTAATGCTACTGCGGCTTGAGAGGCTAAGTTATTAACCAAATCAACATCTTCGTTGTTAAAAGGTATTATTTGATTCTCTTCAAGCTTTATCATCTTTTTATTATTTTTATAGTCTTTTCTTTTATTTATTAGCTGAATAACACCCACTATTTCATTATTGTTATTATACATAGGAGCTGAAATCATAGATTTACTACGATAGTTATTTGCAATGTCAAAATCTTTATTAAAGTTAAATGGGAATGATTCAGGAATAGAATAAACATCTAAAAGATTTAAGGTTTGACCAGATTTTGCTGAATAACCGCTAATTGAATTGTTATCTATTTCTAACAAAACATTTTCGTTAGCTGTAAAATTTGTTGAAATATTTTGAGCTAAAACAAGACATAAGTGATTGTTGTCTTCTTTCAAGAATAGATACCCTGCATCTGCCTTGACTAATTGTCTAGTTTTTGTCAATATAAAGCTCAATAAATGTTCTATATTTTTTTGAGTTGTTAACGCTATTGAGAGATTGTTTAGAGTTAATAATTCCTTTTTTGTTTTGTTTAATTCTTCCTCTAAATCATTGTTGGGTTTATGTACACAATCTTTGAGTTTTGCTTTCTGTAATGTTTCTATTATTTTTTCTTTATCGGTAGGAAGTTTAATATATGTAAAATAATGATGCTTAAATAGAATTTCTAGGTATTCTTGGCTATATTTTTCGCCTATCATTACAATAGGATTTTTCTTATGTTTTCTTACTAAAATATCCATTAAATCAACTACATAGCTTTCAAAGGCTGGTAAATATATAAACAGAATTCCATCATTATTTATACTTTCATCTAATAATTGCCTTATATCAGGAAATATTTTTGCATTTATTGATTTATCGTTTAAAATGGAATTGTATTTTTCAGTATTTGGGAAACCATATCCGTATATTGTTATACTATCTGACATTATTATTAACCTTTTTATATTTTAGTTTTAACATTGTTTTAATGATAAGGTATATTATTATATTATAATTTTCAATACAAGAAAAATAATTAAATCTTCATTAAAAAAGCGAAGCATAGCTTCGCTTTTTTAGAGAGGGGAGATAAGAGGTTAGAGAGCAGAGATGAGGGGATTGTTTTAGTCTGTGCCAATTCTAGCTCCCCTTTGTAGTGGCTGTCTAAAAACTAGGTTTTGCTTCCATAATTAGTTTATTCTAATTATTT
>CAJOQX010000210.1 GCA_905236865.1 Candidatus Rifleibacteriota bacterium | reverse complement strand
GCGACTGCGACTCGCTGACCTCCTGTCGCTCGCTTGCATAGGCACCTCCTGTGCCTTATGGAAGTCGCAACATTAATAACCTAGGGCAACGTAGTTGCCCTAGGTATAGAGCACAGATAAAATCGTGCCTGGAAGGCGCTACAAAAACAATAGTAACAAATTACAATAATTTATTATACTATATTCGTCATAAAAAATGTTTAATATATTTATGAATTTGCCCTGTTTCTATACAAAAAAGGGAAGTTAATTACAAAATATGGTATAATAAAAACCTATGTTTAAGTGGACTGTAAAAACAGAAATATACAAAAAAGCCTTGCTGCTAGCCGTTCCTATTATGGTTCAGATGGGCATAACCAATGCCGTGGGGTTAATAGATAATCTCATGGTTGGCTCTTTGGGAACAGAGAGCATTACAGCAGTTTCAATCGCTGTTCAGCTTATTTTTGTTTTTAATCTAGGGGTGTTTGGTGCAATCTCAGGGCCTGGCATTTATTGTGCCCAGTATTATGGTCAGAAAAATAAAGAGGGGTTCTGGAATGTTTTCCGCTTAAAATTTTGGATATGTTGTATTGTATTGGCTATAGCTCTCTTGGTTTATAATCTTTTTGATACTTTTTTTATAAATTTATATTTGAAGGGTGAGTCTTCTGGAATAGATAAAGCTGTAACATTAAATCTCAGCTTAAATTACTTTAAAATAATGCTTTGGGGGCTTCTACCTTTTACTGTTACGCAAATTTATGCTTCTTCGCTTAGGGAAACTGGTGAAAGCGTAAAGCCTATGATTGCTGGCATTTCATCTGTTTTAATTGATGTAATATTTAATTATTTACTTATTTTTGGTAAACTTGGCTTCCCTCGTCTTGGTGTGGAAGGTGCTGCTATGGCAACAGTTCTAGCTAGAGTAGTTGAAATGCTTGTAATCGTTATTTGGAGCTACATTTCTAAAGTAAAAATAGAATATATAACTGGTGCTCTGAGAGAAATTACTATTCCAGTTAAAGAAATGATGGTAGTTGCCAAGAAAAGTCTGCCTATATTTTTTAACGAATTTTTATGGGCACTGAGTTTCGTTTCAACCTTCCAATGTTATTCTCTAAAAGGCTTAAATGTCATTGCTGCTATGAATATAGCAGGAACATTGCAAAACTTAGTAATTGTTGTAATCATTTCTATGGGTAGTGCTGTTGGAATCTTGATTGGTCAACAGTTAGGGGCTTCCGAATTTGATAGTGCTAAGGAAAATGCACTACGTTTAACTAGATTTACAGGCTTTCTTGGGTTTATCGTTACATGCATGGTAATTTCTATTTCTGGAATTTTCCCAACATTTTTTGAAACTACAGATTCTATAAGAACAATGGGAAGAAATTTCATAATAATTAATGCTATTTGTCTGCCGATGCACGGAATATTAAATTCGCTTTATTTTGTTTTGCGTTCTGGCGGAAAAACCTTTATAACCTTTTTATTCGACAGCGTTTTCAGTTGGATATTTATGGTTCCAACAGCTTTTGTTTTGTGCAAATTTACTGACTTGCCGATTCTGAGTATTTTTGTTTTGGTAAATGGGCTTGAAATAATTAAAATAATTATTGGCTACATTTTAATCAAAAAAGGCGTCTGGATCTCAAATCTTGTTGAAACAACAAAACTTAGCAACGAATAGTTTACTTGTTGTTTAGCTCAAAAGGTTTTTGTAGTATGCCTTATCAAAGTTTAAAATAAATTATTATTTTATCATTGGTTTTTACTAATCCGTGAATTGCCACAAATAAGTGAAAAGTTTTTTTCAGAAGTTGAAATTAAGAAATTAATAAAGACTGATAAAAATGAATCTAGTGCTTATTATAAGGCTATTTTGCAGAATCTATTTTTTGCAGATAATACTTTATTTTGAAATAAAAACATCTTATTTTGAAATTTTAGCTTATAGACTAAAATACTAACTATTGATATAATATAAAAAAAATGAGCATTTGGAGCATATATCTTGAATAAACTTGTTTACAATGAAATAAAGAATCTAGCTGATAAATATTCAAAAGAACTTAATAATCAAGTAGCATATAGAATTAAAGAAATGGAATCTGATGATACTTCACATTATTTAGTTTATAGAGTTCTTGGGGTATCTATTGATGAAGGAAATGCTATTGATTTATATCAAAACAAAGGACGATTTCTTTATAAATATGCAGGAGCTTTCTTAGAAGAATCAGCTATAATGTGTTTCAAACATAAATACCCTAATGCGGAAAAACACAAAATACCTAACACATTAGGAAATAAACCTAAAACCTTTGAGATAGATTGTTTGGTTGGAAAAGACGCTCATGAAATAAAATGGAGAGACGCTACTACAGACGGAGACCATATAACTAAAGAACATACAAGGGTTAAAGTTATAAAAAAATATGGTTTTGTTCCTATCAGAATAATGTTTTATTATCCACAAAGAACGCAAGCTAAAAAGATTCAAGAAACATTGGAAACGTTATATAATGGAATTGGTGGTAAATATTATTATGGAGATTCTGCTTGGAAATATATAAAAGATTATACTGGTATTGATCTACTTAAAATATTAGAAACTATAGCTAATCAAAGGGAAAATTCATAATTATGTTATATAACGATGATTGTCTTAATGTTTTGAAAAAGTTTGATACAGAATCGGTTGATATGATTTATTTAGATCCACCATTTTTTACCCAGAGAAAACAAAAACTATCTGATTCATCTGGAAAGGAATACGAATTTGACGATGTTTGGAATTCTAGAACAGAATATTTAGATTATTTAAAAGTTCGTCTTATTGAAATGAAAAGAGTTTTAAAATCAGATGGAAATATTTTCTTGCATTGTGACACATCGGCTTCTTGGTATATAAAAACTATGCTCGACACAGTTTTTGAAGAAAAAAATTTCAGAAGTGAAATAATATGGTTTTATAAAAGATGGTCAAATTCTCAAAAAGGTTTAATTCCAAATCATCAAACTATATTTCATTTTTCTAAAACAAATAAATTTAAATTTAATACTTTATATGGAAACTATTCACCAACAACAAATTTAGATCAAATATTACAAGAGCGTGAAAGAAATGGTAATGGTAAATCTGCATACAAAAAAGATGAAAATGGTGCTGTAGTTACAGCAAAAGCTAAAAAGGGAGTTCCGTTATCTGATGTTTGGGAAATTCCTTTTTTAAATCCAAAGGCTAAAGAACGAACTGGTTATCCTACACAAAAACCAATAGAATTACTAGATAGAATAATAAAAATAAGTACTAATGAAGGTGATTTAGTTTTAGATCCTTTTTGTGGGAGTGGGACAACCTTAGTTAGTGCCAAGTTATTGGGTAGGAAATATATTGGTATAGATAAGAATTCTGAAGCTATAAAACTTAGCCAAAATCGTTTAGATTCACCATTTAAAACAAAATCTATTCTTTTAGAAAAAGGTATAGAAGCTTACAATACTAAATCTGAAAAAGAATTGGCTATTTTGAGTTTGTTTGATTGTGATGCAGTTCAAAGAAATAAAGGAATTGACGGATTATTAAAAAAACAGTATTTAAATAAACCTGTTGCTTTAAAAATACAAAAAGATGATGAGACTTTTAAAGAAGCTGTCCAATTGTTAGACGATGCAGGTAGAAAGAAGAATTGTAGCTTTACTTTATTGGTTTATTCTAAACCAGATGGTACACTAATCCCTCAAAATATGATTTTATTTAACAGACAAGATTTAGAATTAAAAAGATTTCTTTCTTCAAAAGAACAAATTAGCAATTGACTTTGTTTTGTAGAAAATAGACATTTTACAGTTCTTATTTCGTTTCCGACAAGCCAACAATAGATTTATAATAATAAAACCAGCAAATCCTTTTTTATATTAAATTTTTTTTTATGACTGGTGTTTTTAGTTGGTATTCTTTTATAATGTTTGTTGTCATAGTTTTTTTATTAAAGAAGTAAAAAATGAATTGTTGTAAGACCTAAAGATGATTTACTATTACGGTTTTTATTCTTTTACAATTTGATTGTTTTATTTTTAGCTGACTGTCGCATTTAACTAGAGTATATACGTTAATATCACCAATTCCTTCAACTTCTACTGCACAACAACAACCAATCATTAATTTGGTAGACCAAATTCTAACTAAAAAGCAATCAAACCCAAATTCAGATACTAGCGAATTAGAACACATAATCGATTTGCTTGTATATGAGTTATATGGTCTCACCAGCGATGAAATCGCTATTGTAGAAGGGAGAAAATAAAGACCCCCTTTTTTACTACCGCTAAGGATGGCGGTGTGCAAGCGAGCGACAGGAGGTCAGCGAGTCGTAAGGGGATTTTTAAAAAGCTGAATAAGCAAAAATAAAGTTGAGTCCGAAGACTTAGCTAAAAAATCTCCCTGTCAGCTAAAGCTGACATCCCTCTTTTATAAAGAGGGTCTTTAGTGAAAATACTATAGACCGATGTTTATCGCATTAAACAGAGTTTACTACAGATTACGTCACCTCTAAGGTATCTATTGTTTCTGCCTATTTTACAATTTATGCCTATAATGCTTTAAAAGATAAATTTGATAATATACAAAGTATGCGTTTTCTCTTTGGTGAGCCAACTTTTGTAAAAGGTCTAAATGGCGACAAGAACCCAAAGGTGTATGAAATTGAAGATAGCAAACTTGAAATAAAGACTGAAAACCAGTTACAACAGAAGAAAATAGCAAAAGACTGTGCGGAGTGGATTCGCAATAAAGTTGAAGTTAAATCCATGGTTAAATCTAATTTTCTACATGGAAAGCTTTATCATATTGACGAAGACGGTGAGCATTCCTCTGCTATAAACGGTAGTTCCAATTTTACAACAAAAGGTCTAGGACTTTCAGAGAACTCAAATATGGAGCTTAACCTTATTGTAGATAGTGATACTCAACGCCACCAGTTATTAGACTGGTTTAATGAATTATGGAACAACTCTGAATGGGTTAAAGATGTAAAAGAAGATGTTTTAAAATATATTGAACAGCTATACTCTGAAAACGCACCAGACTTTATTTATTATAAAACTCTATATGAAATATTCCATGAATATCTTGATGACCAAAAGAATAATAGTCTTTTATATGTAGAGCAGACTGGATTTTTTGAAAGTGAAGTATGTTTTTGGCCCACGGAAGACTTAGACGGTTATATTAACCTCAAGAACAGAGTAGAGGCTCGTATGGCATTGGTTGATTTAACTGCAAAAGCAGAAGATAATGTTCTTCAGAATCCTGAATTAAAAGATTTGATTGACGAAGATTTGAAATACAGGACCAAACAGCTTAAAAGGCTGAAAGAAGAAGTTATAGATATTGAAGATTTGGAAGATGGTATTACGCTAACAGATTTTTCACTTGATGATTTTCGTATAGATTTGGCTAACTATATTGAAGAAAACAGAGGTAAGCTTGAAAAAGCACCTTTGGGTATGTAT
>CAJOQX010000209.1 GCA_905236865.1 Candidatus Rifleibacteriota bacterium | reverse complement strand
TGATAAAGTGGAAGATAATTATAGCAACAATATAATAATAATAAAATACTGTCTGCCTATCACGGCAGTCAGTTTTATTATTTTCTTATGCGGTTTCTTTTGTGATGAAGTTTTAAAGACATCACTCTGGTCTGCCGCAGTCTTTGCTATTTTAGCAAGTTTAGTTATTTATTGTTTTACAGCAGAGTCTGTAACAAATGATAATGTTGAAGAAATAGAATATTTAAAAGAAGAAGGGAAAATTCTCTCGGAGCTTCATTACAATCTTCATTTAATAAATCCTGAAATGAAGCTAAAAGACAAGGTGTTTTTCAGTCTTAGACTACTTACAGAAAACATTCCCGAATCAACATTTGTTTTCTATTCTTGTTACGACAAAGATTTCAATTTTATAGCAGCTTCAAGATTAAATTCAAGGAAACAGGTTGAAAGACTTTTTCCCGAAGACCCATTAATAGGTGAAATAACCAATAAAATAAAATCTTTAACAGATTATGAATCTTTACAAAAAACAGGCGGACTAGAAAAGCCCTTAATTATTTCAAGTGGGTTACGTATTCAAGGACAGATATTAACAGTTGACTTTTATACAAATGTTTTGGGAATTATTGTGGAGATTGGCAAAACAAAACTTAACGATTTAGAAAATAAAATTCTGTCAGAATTTTGCAAAAGTCTTGCTCTGATTATTGAAGATAATATAAGTTTTGAAAACCAAGCAAAAAGTATAATAGAATCTACCGAAGTCAAAACAGACGATGAATTAGATAAATTTTCCCAAGAATTATATGATTTAATGTTCCCCAAATTGTTGCCTACAATGCCTAACTGGGATTTATCAGAATATCATCAAGCTTCAAAAAACAATCAAGCTGATTTTATGGATATAATTAGTTTAAATTCTAGCAAACAGATGATTTTGTTAGGCAAATGTTCAGGGCATGGAATAAATGCGGCATCTTATGTTAATAAGCTAAAAGTCATTCTTAGATGTTTCATTACCGAATATCAAACTCCAGCAGAACTATTAAATAAAGTATCTGTTTATCTAAATACAGATTTAATGCCAGACATCTTCGTAGACGTTACAGCTTTGATGTTTAGCTCAACTGAAAGCAAAATTACTGTTGCCATAGCAGGAAACACTTTACCAATAATAAACAGAACAAGAAGTGGGTTTGCAGAAATACCAGAACTAACAACAGGTATTCCACTGGGTCTTTTTAATCAAGGAACTCAACCATACAAAGACCAGTATATCAATATAATGCCTGGGGACGGCATAGTATTACATACAGATGGAATCACAGATTTTCCTGGCGAAAAATTAGAACGTTTAAGCAATGAAGATTTAAAGAATATTTTAGATAAGCTTCCAGAACAAAATGCCGATAAAATGCTAGATAGTCTTGTAAAACAAATAAAAAAATCAAATTTCAGTGAACTTCCAAAGGAAGATCATAGTATAATCTATTTGAAGTCGGAGTGATAAAAATGAGTAACGATTCCCCTATCATTGAGACACACATATTTTTCAGTAACCGTAAGGATAAAGAAACAGTCAAAAATACTTTAGACAGAGCATTTGACTTTTTAGTAGAAAATATTACCTTCCAATTTGAAGACAGACCAGACGAATTTTATAAGACAATCAACGAACGCACAAAAAAGATTATACTAAGTATTCCAAAACCAGAAAAAATAACCAAAATAGAAGGAGTTTTTTCCGACGGAGGTTCTTTTTCTCTCCAAAACAATACTCTTAAAATAACAGTCAGAGAAGATGAATATAACTATGAATTATTAGATTCTATGAAAAATATTCTAGGACCTGTTTTCCCTTTATGGATGTTCAAAAACCCATATATTTGGGGTGCAACCTTATTTGAAGACTATGAAAGGCAGCATTTTTTTGATGCAAGAAATTATTCCGCTCGTTCACAAAAACTTGATGAACCAGAATTAGACATATATAGACGTGACAACGGTATAATACATAAGATTAGATTTTTTACAAAGAATATTTACGAAAGTGATGAAGAAGGTTTACGCTCATTAGCTCCTATATTTTTAGAACTTCGTGATAGTTTAAACAAACGAAACTATGAGTGTCTGGAAGTCTTGCGTAATTATGTTGTAGATAAACCAAAGTTTAGGCATCTAGAGCCTAGAACAAAACAAGCAAAAGATATAAAATCTATTTTATCATCTGATTTATAGGAGCATACAATGGCAGATACTCTTTACGATGAAGAAATGCTAGACGAGTTAATCGATGCGTGTATAAAGCATCTTCGTAACCAGCCAAATGATGATGAAAAGCTTTTTTATATGGGAAATGCTTTCTTTTTAAAGAAACAATTTGATAAAGCTACTTTTTGCTATGTTAAAGCTGTAAATAAAAATCCAAAAAACCCTGTTTATTTTACCCATTTAGGTCACGCCTACAGAGAATTAGGTGATAGAGACCAAGCGATAGCTTCTTATGAATCTGTTTTAGCATTAAATCCTAGGTTTGCAGATGCTCATTTTAACATAGGACTAGTATTTTTTGATTTTAAAGCTTACGATAAAGCTTTAACCAGTTTTACTAACGCTTTGAGCATTAATCAAAAATATGCAGCTGCTCGTTATTATATAGGTAGAATATATGAAGAACAAGGTCTAACCGCCAAAGCATTGAAAGAATATAAACAGATAGTAGAAAATAATATTGCTGAAAAGCTTGCAAAAAGCAGTGTAACAATAGATTTTGGTGCTGTTTTTACCGATTTGGGTTTATTAGATCAAGCAGAAGCAGAATACAAACGTCTTTTAAGAATTCATCCTAATTACGCCGATTTGCATTATCACCTTGGAATAATTTTACGAAAAAAAGGTGCCGACGATGAAGCTATGGAAGAATTCAAACACGCAATAAAACTAAATCCTCATTATATGGAAGCTCGACGTAAATACTGGGAATCGGCACAGTGAAATTTAAGATATAAGATATAAGACCAAAAATGGAGATAGAAGATAAAGGGAAAAGAGCAGGAGAGGTAAGAGAAACTGAGAGTTGAGAATTGAGAATTGAGAATTGAGAGTTGAGAAAATTGTTCTGCTAAGCGATTCACTTATTGCTAATCTAGTTGGTCAGACTAACCTTTTAGAAAAGAATTGATTAAAAACTGAATGAACCTTGTAAATCTATTCTTTTTTCTCTGAAATAGCTATTAATTTTATTGCCATAACTCACAAAAACATCTCCACCAGCCAATTTGTAATTTACAAACAAATTAGCACCAGCACCGCTATCGCTAACATCGTCATCAGTATCGAAACGATACCTGTTATAAGTATACTTTGTATCTATACCCCACCACCATTTTGAGCCAGCTTTTCTTTCAAAGGAAAGAGTTAGTTCTCCACCCTTATAATCTGAAGGTGCCCAATAATTAAGGTAGTTTCCATCTGTATCTGTTTGATATTCATAGCTAGATTGATAAAATCTTAATGACGCAGTCATAAACGGAGAGTTATTTCTAAATATACTATGTATTATTTCCGTATCATAACGTCTTTTATTATTATCATCTGATATTTCTGACAAAGATATATTTTGAATTAATCTTGTTCTTGGATGTAAATCTCCAAAAATACTAATAGATGTATTGTCTTCTTCATACATATTTTTGATAGTATAAATGTTTTCTCTAAAGCCACCATGACCATATTTTACAGCTAATTTCAGATTATCAGTTCCTGTCAGAGCGTCAAAATAAAAACCATCTATACTCTTATTTCCTCCATAATTTTCAGGAGCATAAGTTCCATTTATATGAGAATTATCATTAAATTCATAAAGTATACTACAATGAAGAACATCTAGATTCTGTTTTTCAGGTTTTTCTTCAAATTTCCATTTTTCATATTTAAAATTAGTTTGTAATTTTCTATATCTAAAGCTCTTAAAGTTTATTTCTGCAAAATACAAAAATTCAGACAATTCTCTATCATCTTCATAATAGCTAAGTCCAAGTCTAAATTCGTCTTGAATCTTTTTCCTATACTTGTTAAATTCTGTTTTTTCATCTAAAGAAAGTGGGTCTAGTTCAATAACATTATCCATAAGTTTTCTTGCGTCTTGAAATTCACCTAACAAATAATGAGTTTGCATCAAACCCTGATTAGCCAGATAGTTGTCAGGAGATAACTTTAATGCCATTTGATAGAATCTTTTGGCTTCCTGAAGCTTGCCCTGTCGTCTTCTCAAATCGCCTAATTCAATATAAGCATCTACTTTATTTGGCTCTCTTGTTAATTTTTCTATAGCCAAATCTCGTTCTATATCGTGAAGACTTCTTACTTCTTTTGTTAGTGTATCTGGGCTTTCGTCTGTAGGAAAAAGTAAATCGTAAGGTTGAGCAAAAAGAGATACGGAAGACAATAAGACTATTAAAGTTGCAAAAACAGAATGAATTAACCTCATACCCATTAATCCTCAATATATGGTATGGTTTCTCTTATAATTCCCCAAGGATCAGTATTGTTGGGATAAAGCTGTCTAAGACGATAATCATAAATATCGCCTGAGAAATCTTTCATAAGCATTAAATCTTTTAAAGAAGAGCTATCTTCTGTTGGAGTGCAATTTATATAAACATTATCCGTATCAAAACCTTCGACATTGTTTGGACCAAATTCAGGGACGACGGTGATTCCCAAATATTCAATACATTTTTTCCCTTCAGAATAAAGGCTTTTTTCAGCCATAAATAAATTTTTCCTTATTAAAGGAACTTCTGATTTTATCTGAATCGCATAAGGAGTATCCAAAACAGAATTTTCTATAAGCTGACATCTTCCATTTATTTGTAAAGCTAATGAAGTTGGAGAAACAAACAGATTGTTAGTAAACTCTACAACACCATCTGTTTCTTCACTTTGAATACCTATTCCAGTATATTCAAGCAAAT
>CAJOQX010000208.1 GCA_905236865.1 Candidatus Rifleibacteriota bacterium | reverse complement strand
CTTAGGAATTTTTATGCCTTATGGTTAAGGTTTTATTTTTTCCTTCCGACAGTATTAATTATACGTCAAAAACGTATAATGTCAATATGTATTATTTTAACGTATAATCAAGGATTTTTAATGTTTAGTAATAATCTTAACCGCATTTTAAGCGAACTAAAAAAATCTAAAAAAATTTCACAGGCTCAAATAGCACGTGAGCTAGGTGTTACTCCTTCAAACCTAAACGATTGGGCAAAAGGTCGAAGTGTTCCCAACGCCGATAAAATTACCAAACTAGCCGAAGTCCTTGGTGTTGCAGTCTCCGACCTCATCGACGAACCATCCAACACTACCACCATCTCCAACTCCTTCAACAACTCCTTCAATTCTTCCATCACCACCAATGGCCAGAAAAACAAACCCTCTGAAGCAGATCAGGAATTCAGTAAACTCTCAGAAGAAGATAAAAGGCTCGCTCTCTCTTTCCTCAAATTCATAAAAGAAAACAATCTGACCTATAAGAAATAGTAATTTTATACAAAACAGAGAAAGGATTATTTGATATAATGATGGATAACAATATTGTTTTAAAAGAGAAAGAAAAGATGGCAACCCACGAAGGAACTCTAACCATTGGAGAAACCGATTTTAGCGTAGCGGTTTTGAAAGATGGTACAAGACTATTAACAGGGCGTTCTATCCTGGCTATGATGGACCGACCTTATAAAGGGCAGTATCAAGATGAGTATCCTGCTTTTGTAAGAGCTAAAAATCTTGAGCCCTACATAACCGATGAAATAAAAGCGATGCTTGAACCTATTCCTTTTAGAACAATTAAAGGTAGTCCTGCAAAGGGGTTTAAAGCAGAACTTCTTCCAGAAATATGCGAAATATATATAAATGCATCTAAGGATAATGTTCTAACTTCTAGCCAGATCCCAGTGGTGAGAAAATGCGAGATAATATTAAAATCCTTGGCAAAAATCGGTATCATCGGCTTAATTGATGAAGCAACAGGTTATCAGGATGTAAGAGACCGACAAGCACTACAGAAGATTCTTGAATTATATATTAGAGACGAATATGCTAAATGGACAAAAAGATTCCCAGATGATTTTTATAAGGAATTGTTCAGGCTCAGAGGCTGGGATTATCGAGATAGCACTCTTAGACCAAAACTTATAGGGAAAATAACAAACGATATTATTTATGCCAGGTTGCCGATTGGCGTATTAGACGAATTAAGAGAAAAAAATCCTGTTGATTCCTCTGGCAATAGAAAATACAAACACCATCAATTTCTTACCGACAATATAGGAATACCGGATTTAGATCGTCATCTTTCTACAACAATAGCTCTAATGAAAATATCTGGTACATGGACTACTTTTTACAACAGACTGAATAAAGCCTGCCCGAAAATTGACGCTCCAAATCAATTAGATTTTGGTTTCTTTGATGATGAGGAAGAATAAAACCGGCGAACTGGTCACAAATTGTGACCAGTTCACAAACAAGGATTAACAAATGAAAAACAAAGAGATAATAATAGTAGATAGCATAGAAAAGAATATTTACAATTTCAGAGGCAAAAATGTGATGCTTGACTCTGATCTTGCAGAACTTTACGGCGTTGAGACATTCAATCTCAATAAAGCTGTTAAACGTAATATTGAACGTTTTCCAGAAGATTTTATGTTTCAACTTTCTGATGAGGAATATAAAAACTTGAAATTCCAAATTGGAATATCAAGTTCTTATGGCGGTCGAAGAACAAAACCTTTTGTGTTTACAGAACAAGGAGTTGCAATGCTTTCTAGCGTTCTTCATAGCGAAAAAGCAATAACCGTAAACATCTCCATAATGAGGGCCTTTGTAAAAATACGTCAGATGGCTTTGACCAATGAAGACTTAGCTAGAAGACTCACAGAACTTGAAAAGGCTTCTAAAAACCTAGGAAAAGAAACAAAGGAATTAAGAAACAGTATTGATATAATAATGCAGACCATAAACGGAATGATGATACAGCATCCGCCCAAAAAGCCACAAATAGGCTTCAAACCATCCGAAAAGTAATTATTATTTTTCCTTCTTGCATAAATAATAAAGCCCTCTTGCGAGGGCTGTTTTTATTTAGTTTCGATTTTTATATTTGAAGCCAGTTCACTAAAGCTATTTTTTCACTTTTTTTAAAATTTTTCAACCCTTGAAAACTAGCTCCTAGTACGGTTTAATATAAACAAAAAGGAGTGAAGCATCATAGAACATCATAAGATTTTAGAAAAATTGACATAAATGAAAAGATTTGTTATTATCAAATTAACAGTGTTGCCCGAGACTTCTTTGAAGTATTGGGGACCAAAGCCGGGCATGACCCGGCTTTTTTACCTTTTGGACGATAATATGGATTTAAAGAAACCTCTTACTTTTTCAGAACAAATAGACAGATTAAAGCAACATAACCTAGTTATAGATGATGAAAATTTTGCCTTAAAAATTCTATCAGAAGTAAACTATTATCGCTTTACTGGTTATCTTTTACAATATAGAAAAGCTCCAGATGATAGTGACCTAAGAACCCCGGTTAAATTTATCGAGATATACAAATTATACAAATTTGATGAAATAATAAGAGACTTATTACGACTTTATATAGAAAAGGTTGAAGTATTCTGTAGATGTCAAATTTCCTATATTTTTTCTTTGATTAAATGCATAAATCCTCCTTATGACCAACATTATGACAGAAACAATTTCTATTCTAAGTCAGTTTTCGATAAAGTTATGGATAATTTTGACAATCAAAAGAATTATTACAGTGATTCTTTGATTATGCAGCATCATCAAAAAGCATATGGAAATAAAATGCCATTATGGGTAATAGTAGAGTTTCTATCTCTTTCAAAACTATCACAACTTTATAATTCTATGTATATTTCGGATAAATAAACTATAGCAAAATCTATGGGAACAGGTTACAAGACTTTGGAAAATCATTTACATTGTCTTTCTGTATTAAGAAATAAATGTGCTCATGCAGCTCGTTTATACAATACCATATTTAACCCTCCTGCCAGATTTTCAACAAATTACCTGAGAAGTAATCCTTTGGTAAAAAATGACAGTCTTTTTGCTTATATTCTTGTTTTATTAAAAAGACTCCCTTCAAAAAACGATAGATTTGAATTAGTAATAAGAATAAAAAATTTGTTACAACAATACAAATGTATTGATTTGTCTTTAATAGGTTTTCCTAGCAATTATCTGGACTTGTTAAAGAACGAGGTTAAATAAAAAGTGGCCAATCTGGCCACTTTTTCTATTTACCAAGATAAGCTTCAATAGCTTCTTTTATTATCTTTGCCTGAGAATCATTTTTGGAAGCAACCTTTTCTTTAAATTCCTGAAGCAGTTCTTTAGGTATTCTCACTGAAAGCATTGAGTAATGTTCAGCATCGTATTTTCTTATAGCCTTTCTGTTTGATTCTGGTATTGCCATTTTACATTTTCCTTTCTTTGTGTTACAATTAGAATAAGCGAGGGTTAAGCAGGGTTTCGCCTTTCGGCTACTCCCCTTTTTAATCTTAGTTAGCTGCTACCGTGGAAAGTAAGAAACTTACTAAGATTATTACCTTTAACAAGGTTTTCATCTTAACCCTCCTTTTTCATTTATTTTGTTTTCCTCCTTTCGATATATTAATTATACTATACCGCTTGCGGTATGTCAAGCAATAAAATAAACTTTTTTTAATATTTTTCAACCCTTGCAAACTCGCTTCCAGTACGGTAATAATATAAACAAAAAGGAGTGAATAATCATAAAATACAAACATATAAAAATAATACAGAAACCTATTGGCAACGGAATAACAGAACCTATGCTCGGCACAACCGATGATGGAGATTTGGCTGTCATTAAAACTTTTGGCAATCCAGAAGGAACGATAGTTCTTTTTAATGAATACTTTTTCTACAGACTAGCTATTTTAATCAATATACCAATGCCGAAATCAGGTATTTAATTCAGATAGAAATACAGGCAATTTATTAGCTCAATATTACAAAAACAATATACTCTTATATGCTATAGACCATACACACGTATTAGTTGGTCAGTCCCTTTGGAATAACTCTACCTTAAGCAGGGCAATGTCTGAAAAAGATTTTTTCAGCAGTGAAATAATGATAAAAAACCAAGAGTTATATGACAAATTTTTCTGCTATTTAAATTTTAGCAAAGAAAAACTATTATGTTTGAAACCAATTTTTGAAGAAAAAATAACAGAATCTTCAATGAGAAATATCATCGAAGACATACCTTGTGATTGGCTTCCTTCTAAACAAAATATCGAAACTATGTTAAAATATATATTGTATAGAATAAGTCATATAGACGATATATGTAATACGATTGAGTTCACTCTAAACGAAAGGAAGGAAATTTATTGATGTATCAGATAGAATATTCTCCGTTAAATTATTATAACAACATAATTTCAGACGAATGTTTATGCGTTGGTATTCTTATCCACAACCTTACAACAGGGAAAAGAGATTTCAGATTTATATCAAATTTCAATAGATTTCAATCTTTCGATGATGAAGCAGATCCAGAATTTATAAAACTATATCTTCAAGGAATAAAAGAAGAGGTAGAAGAAAATCTGTTCAATAATGGGAAAAAATTCAGTATAGAAGAATATATAAAAATCTATGTCAATTCCTTGCGATTTGCAAAGCCACAAATATTGAATTTTGAAAGGAATGAAGATTATGCCGATATTCTTTCTAAAATGTTTATGAAATTCGATTTTAAGAAAGAAAAAAGGCTCGATCACAATAAAGAGAGAAATATAATCAAGCAGATGCTTGTCAGCAATAATTTACAGATACTGTCTCCAAAAATATCTGGAGAATTTGATGAAGAAGTCAATTTAGATTATGTAACAAACAAGCTGGTTATCAAATATTTCTCTTTTAAAGAAAAAAACATTAAAAAACTTATACCATCTGCAAGACAATGGGCTTTTTTGGCTGAAGAATTAAAAGACAGATATAATGTGTTATTTGTCTATGATGAAATATCTAGTTCTCCGTATTCTGAAACTGTCCTAAAGATGTTGAGGAAATACGCAAAAGTCTGTCCTTTTTCTGCTTACTCAAACTATCTTAAACAGATGATTGCATAATAAATTGCTTACAAAGATTGCTTGCCTGATTAGTTTAACAACCTAACAAATGAATAACAAAGCCCTCTTGCGAGGGCTGTTTTTATTTAGCTAGATAAGCTTCGATAGCCTCCTTAATTATCTTTGCCTGAGAGTCACCGTTAGAAGCAACCTTTTCTCTGAACTGCTGAACAAGTTCTTTAGGTAATCTGACTGAAATAGTATCGTAATTCTTAGCGTTATATTTGTTTATAGCCTTTCTGTTTGATTCTGGTATTGCCATTTTACATTTTCCTTTCTTTGTGTTACAATAAGAATAAGCGAGGGTTAAGCAGGGTTTCGCCTTTCGGCTACTCCCCTTTTTTCAATCCTTAGTTAGCGGCTACTGTGGTGAGTATGAAACTAACCAGGATTGCAACCTTTATTAAGGTCTTCATCTTAACCCTCCTTTTTCATTTATTTTGTTTTCCTCCTTTCGATATATTAATTATATCATACTGCACGCAGTATGTCAAGAGATAAAACAAACTTTTTTTGTTTTTTTTCACTCTAAACTCTTGTACAAATGCTGATTCTGTACTAAGCTTAATAAATAAATATGGATTGCCACGGCGTTTTTTCAACGCCTCGCAATGACGTTTAAGTTTAAGGAGGGATTTAATGAATGACTTATCATCGCAACTGTTTGTATATATGCCTTTTGGGGTTGTGTTTATCATTGTCTTCGTGTGCTTATGCAGACTATATTTTGACAGAAAAACAGATGAGCGAGCTGAAAGAGAATTTGAAAATCTTGAAAGACTCAACCAGCGAGCAGGAGAAGAAATTGCAGACTGCACAGAGCGAGTTACAGAAATCAAAGACGGAGCTAGGGAACTCTTTGAAGCTAACAAATACACTAGAAATCAAGTTGAGTCAGCTTCAAACTCTATTGAAGAAGCACGAAGAAACAATAGAACTTCAGCAGAAGCAGTCGCAAGAATTGAAGAAATCCTGTCGGAAGCAAAGAAAATCTAAGAACTTCTGGAGAGGGTTGTCGCTGATCTCGCTAATCGCTTTTGCAAAAAAATAAAAAAATATTTTAAAAACCGTCAGATTTTATATCGTCTTATGGCTATATTATAGGTTGTTTTATTGGATTAACGTTCTAAAATGAAAAAAGGTGGCTTTATGCCACCCTTTTCATTATTCTTTCTTTTCTCTTTCAGATTGTTTTATCGTCTTTACAACAGTTCCTCAAGAGCATATAAGAAAAATCAAAAACGCTTTCATTCGTTTTTTAAATCGCTTTCTTCGTCTTTAAGACCGAGGGAATGTTTCCTTATTTCAGCGTTCATAGCTCTCACTTCTTCCAAAGTCTGGCATTTGTCTGTAGCAGTTGTAATTAACCAAGCAATAAACTGTAATTGTTTGTCTGTCATAATTGTCATTTTATCCTCACTTTCTTTTAATATTATAACAGATTTTCAGCTTTACCCAAAACTAATTTTATCCATGTCATTTTTATCTAACATGTTTGATTTGACGTATCTTTGAGTAGTCGCTAGGTTCGTATGACCAAGAGCTGCCTGAACTTTAGGTAAACCAATACCAGAATTAGCTAACTTAGTTGCAAAGGTATGACGGCAGCCGTGGAAACGCCTGTATTGTATATCAAGTTCCTTGCATATTTTTGCCATGTCTGAAGCAGCCCATTCTTTCCATCTGCTTTGTTCTGAAGCAAAAACAAAAGCCTCTGGCAAACATAATCTGCATTTCTGTTTGAGGACGGCGACAAGATCAGGATGCATTAGAATTTTGCGGTATGCTGTTCCAGCATCACGGACTGACTTCTGATTGAACACAGTCATAATATTGTTGTTAAAATCCAAGTCTTTTACTTTTAAATTCTTTATTTCACCTGCTCTTAAACCTGCGTAAAAGGCGACCATAGCTACAGGATAAAAATTAGGCATCTTCTCTTTGGCGTAAGAAAGTATTCTTGTGACCTCCTCGTCAGAATAAGGTCCGAGAGTTTCGGGGTGCTTGGGAATTTTCTTCGGTATTTCTGGCCATTTCTTTACTGGGTCTTTCTCCAGTATTTCTTCTTCGACCAGCGATTTTATCAAAGCCCTGAAAACCGCCAAATCTTCAAAAACTGTTTTATAAGATGTCCCTGATTTGAGGCGCTCAAATTTGTAATCGTTCATTAAAGAAGTGTCTAGCTGCTCAAAAAAGTAAACCCTCTTTTTGCTCAAAAAATTCGTTATTGCTTTGAAATGGGTCCGATAGCGCTCTATAGTCGATTCCCTTATTTCTGCGGATTTGTGAAGCAGGAATCTTTCTATCTTGTTTTCTATCTCGTGTTCATCAGACGTTTTCGTATCTTCATGCTTTTCGTCTGGAAGCGTGCCGTTTAAAAGCAAAAACGCATCCCAGTGCTTCTGTATTCTCAAAGCCGCTTTTTTGTCCTTGACCTTTGTTGACCTCTGGTGCTCTATTCCGTAGCTGTCCCTGTAACGGTAGAGCCATGAGGCGGTTTTGCCGTTTCTGTCTTTTCTTTCAGCCAACCATGACATAATAAAAAACCTCCGATAATCCTTAGTCTTGACGTCTAACTTGACGCTAAACTTTTAGTTTTACCAAGACCCTGATTATCAGAGGTTTTTCTAAGTGCCGGGAACGGGACTTGAACCCGTATGGCGCAAGCCACACGCCCCTCAAACGTGCGTGTCTACCAGTTCCACCATCCCGGCGTAGGAACTTTCGTTCCTTTTGTATGAGAAATATTACTACAAAGACAATTATGTGTCAAGAATTATTTTTAGGTTTTCTGTCATTTTACCCAAATAATTCTTTTTCTATGGCTTCGTATCGGTTCATAACCTGTCTTACAAGGGCACGTTTTTCTAAAT
>CAJOQX010000207.1 GCA_905236865.1 Candidatus Rifleibacteriota bacterium | reverse complement strand
TTTCTGGAATTTCTTCTGATGATTGTTGAAGCAACGAACAGTTACTGTATTGAAAAATTTTTGATAAATCCATAAAAAGTTGTTCAATACCATAATATTTTGCTATTTTTTTTGCTGCTTCTATTTCTTTATAATGTTTTTGTCCATAAGATACTGAAAGTGCAATAACATTATCTTTCCCAAATTTTTGTATTGCTAAACCTAATGCCGTTGTAGAGTCAACACCACCGCTTGCTAAAACTAATGCTTTCATATTATTTTTCCCTTGAACTCTATTCTAAGTTGTAATTGCTATAAATGCTAATTGAGTATATAATGTTTACATTAAAATTTCCAATGTTTACATAAAACTTTTGCAAAAATAAGGAGATAAAAATGAAATTTGATGATTTAAGAAAAGATTTAGTTGCTGCAATGAAAGAAAAAAATAAAGAAAAGAGGGAAGCTATTTCTTCTCTTATCGGAGCTATAAAAAAAGTTGCTATTGATGAAGGCAACCGAGATAACATTTCTGATGAGTTAGTTGATAAAATGGTTTTAAAAGAATTAAAATCTTATAAAGAACAGATAGATACTTGCCCTGCTGAAAGGACTGAACTTCTTGAAGAATACAAAAAAAGAGAATCTTATGTGAAAGTTTATGCACCAGTTATGTTAGATAAAGATGGAATTATAAAAATTATTAATGAAAAATTTTCTGATGTTGTTGCATCTAAAAATAAAGGTCAGATTATGAAAAGTATTATGCCTGAATTTAAGGGCAAGGCTGATGGCAAATTAATAAATGCTATAGTAGAAGAACTTTGTAAATAAAAAACGGAGTTCTTATGAAAATTAGTGACAGACTAATATATAATGCAGAAGTTAAAGATGGTTTAGCTTGCAAAAGGCCTGTTGTTGCTCTCGAATCAACAATTATTTCACATGGTATGCCATACCCTCAAAACATTGAAACTGCACATTTGCTAGAAAATACAGTTCGTAAAAATGGAGGGGTTCCAGCGACTATAGCAATATTAGATGGAAGAATTAGAATAGGTGTTACAGAAAAAGAACTTGAAATATTAGGAACTAGCAAGAATATAAAAAAAGCTTCAAGGCGTGATTTACCATCAATTATTGCTTTAAGACAAAATGCAGCTACCACTGTCGCTGCTACAATGATTTGTGCAAATTTAGCTGGAATAAAATTTTTTGCTACTGGTGGAATAGGCGGTGTGCACCGTGGTGCTTCTGAAAGCTTTGATATTTCTGCTGATTTGCAAGAATTTACTCATACTCCAGTAATGGTAGTATGTGCTGGAGCTAAAGCTATATTAGATATTCCACACACTATGGAATATTTAGAAACTTTAGGAGTTCCTGTTTTGGGCTATCGAACCGATGAAATGCCTGCTTTTTATTACAGAAATTCTGGTGTTAAAGTTCCACAAAGATTTGATGACCCAGCAGATGGGGCAGAAATTTTTAGACGATCAATAGATTTAGGATATAAAAGCG
Source organism: Candidatus Rifleibacteriota bacterium (assembly GCA_905236865.1). Taxonomy (GTDB): domain Bacteria; phylum Muiribacteriota; class Ozemobacteria; order Ozemobacterales; family Ozemobacteraceae; genus RUG334. Next base: position 19,863 of record CAJOQX010000207.1, on the reverse strand, counting down.
GTATTCTTGTTGGAAACCCAGTTCCTAAAGAATTTGAAATGAATAAGGTGGCTATTGAAACAAAAATTGCAGAAGCTCTTTGTGAAGCAAAACAGCAAGGTATAATAGGACAGGCTGTCACTCCTTATTTACTTCAAAAATTATATGAAATTACTGGCGGTGAAAGTCTTAAAACTAATATAGAACTAGTAAAAAATAATGCAGCTCTGTGCACAAAAATAGCTGTTGCATTTTTTAAACATTAATAATTAGGAGAATAAAATGAAAGAACGTATTTTTGAAACGATAAATTTATTAACTACTAATAAAGGTGAAGATTGGTTTGCTGTTATTGAAGAACCTAAAAAAGAAAAATTTATACAGTTTACTTATGATGAAAGTGACGGATTGTATATTGATTTACCTGTAGTTGCTTTGAGTTCTGAAGAACTTCAAAAAACAGAAAAACTAATGTCTGAATATTCTATAGAAAAAATAGAAATAACTCCATCTGAAGATGATTGCTGTTGTTGTAGCGATGGACACGAACATGGTGAAGATTGCGATTGTGATTGTTGTGATGGTGAAGAAATATGCGAAGAAAAATTTGAAAGCTTTAATAAAAAAATAGAAGATAAAAATATAGCTATTGAAATTGCCTATCGACTTTTTAAAGAAGTTTATGGTTATAAAGATAACACAGATTTGAATATTACTATTTTTAGATAGTGTCATTCAAAACCGCTATATTAAAGGGTTTAAACTCGTTAATAGACTAAATGCTTGATAAATAGAGCGTTTTGTAAAGATAAAAAACAAAAAACAAAAAACAAACAATAAAAAAGAGAGTTACTAAGCTAAGAGAGTAACTCTTTTTTTATGTAAAATTGCCTTTGAAAATAGCCAAAAATAATAAATAATTTTTTTAACAATTTCACAATCGCTAAAATTTACCTGATATTTTAAATAAATATTTATTTATGAAAAAATGATGAGATTTTAATAATATTGTATTTTATAAATAAAGGTTTATTTATAAAATACAATATTTAGAAGCCTTATTTCTAATAAATAATTGAAATTATATTTGTTCTTATTATTCTTTTGAAAAATGATTCGATATAGGAGTTTTTCCCTAATAATTGCTATGCTTTTGAAGTTGATTTCTGTAATGATGAAGTAATAGATTGGATTCGATAAGTATTTTTGAGTATGTGTTGGTGGGGGTGGGGGATGTAATGAAAAAACAGCAAAAAAAAAGAGCCAAACTGGCCGTTCTTTCTATTTTGCTATATTATTCTAAGTATAACAAATTATTGCCTTTTATCTTCTGAAAAATTTAAGTATTCTTAAAGGCTTTTTGCTTTTATTTGAACGATAACTTCGGTTTACATAAGGTTTTAAAACTATATTATCGTTGTTTGTTGCTATTTCTTTACATTCTGCTTTATTATTTTCTGGTGGGGCTTGTGGAACTATTTCTGTATTAATATTATCTTTAGAAGATTCTATGTTGCTGTTGTCATACTTTTTAATAATTTCTACAACCAATTTATTTATTTTCATCATGCTTTCAGATTTTGAAGCTTTAGTTGATGATAATAAATCATTATTATTTGTTTCAGATTTACGCATTTCTTTGATCTTAGCCATTTTTCTGCTTGCTTCGGTAAACCATTGCTTTTTTACCGATTGATCAGAAATTTTTGAGTTATTGTTCTTTTCAGCAACTATTTCTGTTTGTTTCTTAGATACTTCTTCATTTTTAATAGTATTTATGGAAGCATCTTTGTTGATAGAACAATTGTTACTTGAGGCTGGTGCTTCAATTACTGGTTTTGCTTCAACTGTTTTTAATGATTTATTACTTTGAACTTTTGTAGATTTATTGTTGTTTGACTTTTTATTTACAAAATCATTAGACAAAGGTTTGTTTTCAATAACAGTGTTAGAATTTTTCTTAGAAGAAATAACTATTTTAGGAGCATTTTTATCTGCTCTGATGACATATTTTCCATTTGCATCTTTTACGAATACTAATGGAGCTGAAAACCAATCCCATTCTGGAGGACATTCCTCTTTTACTACTTTTTTAGAACTATTGTTTGTTCTAGTAGAATTTTGAGGAGTAGTCTGAACAGTCTGTTCAATGTTTTTGGTTGCCTTTATAGAAGGAGTAGTTTTTTCTCTGTCATCATTTGATATTTTTTTTAAAATAGTTCTGATAGGAGAAATTTTTGCTTCTATTTTTTCTTCTAAATTTAAATCTGTTTTATCTTCTTTTTGATTTTCGGAAACAGTTTCAACTTTTGCTAAAACTATATTCGATGAATTATTGCTATCTGAATTAAATGATGAATCATCAGCAATTTTAGGAGATACTATTTTTTCTGTTTCAACTTCAATGGGGCTGATTGAAACTTCTTCTTTCCCTGATTCGTTTTTTAGGGATTCAGAATAGAAATAAGAAGCAGGTAATACTGGCTTTTGAATTGTTGTGTTAGGATAAGAACCACTTCCTTTTTCTGTAGTTAAAGATTCTTTTTTAGAATCTTTAAGTTTTGAAGATTGGGAAAGTGTTATATTTTTTTCTGTTTTGTTTTCTTGAACAACAACTTTTTGGGTTTTACCAACTTCTTTTTTTGAAGGTGCTTTAGTTGTTTGAGAACTTTGAGAAGGAGAAAGAGCTATTGAAGGCGGTAATTTTAATGCTTCTAAACCATAGGCTTTATTGTTTTCGTTTGCGACTAATTGCCCCGAGATGATAGCTGTCGAAAATAAAAAAAGGCCAAGGTTTCTTGAAAATCTAAAACCTTTGATTGGTTTAATGTATCTCATATACGCACCTTCAATCTCTTTAGTGAACTTTCCAAACCGAAAAAATAAAAATAACATTTCGGTTTGGAATATTTATCTTATAAATATATTAAAGTTTAAACTATAAGCTATAAGAAAATTATTTTTTTCTATAACTTAAATGTATTAGGTAAAATTTAAAATTGTAGAAAAATTAACTATTTTTTACAACGTTCTAGGTATTCACCTGTTCGAGTATCAACTTTAATAAATTCACCAGCTTCAATGAACATTGGAACTGTAACTACGTGACCACCAGCACAGGTAACTGGTTTGTTTCCACCACTAGCAGTATTACCTTTTACATTTGGCGGTGCTTCAATGACTTCTAGTTCTACAGAAGGTGGCAATTCTGCTCCAATAGCTTTGCCTTCGTAAAGCTTGACATAGATTTCCATTTGTTCTTTTAAAAATTTGGCCTGTTCTCCTAAGAGATCAAGTTCCATTTCCATCTGTTCGTAGGTTTCCAAATCCATAAAATGAAGGAAATTTTCATCTGCATATAAAAATTGCATTAATTTGGTTTCTACGGTTGCTTCGTCAACTTTTTCGGTTGTTTGGTAGCGTTGAATAAAAGTCGAACCAGTTTTTAAATTTCTTAACTTGGCTTGTGCCAAAGCTCGCCAGTTTCCAGGTCTAATAAATTCTATATCAACTACCTGACATAGGTCGCCATTATATAAAATTATCATACCTCTTCGTAAATCGTTAACTACTATAGCCATTTCTTATAATCTCCCTGGCTTTATAAAATTTTGCTTCTAGCAAAGAGTATAGCATATTTCAATGTATAAACAAAAATAATTATCGAAAAATACAAGGAAATTTTTAATAGAATATCAAAATTTATTGTATAGATAAAATTTTGATTACTTTAATTAAATTATGATTAAAACAACTAAAAAATAAAATATAAATTATAAAATATTATATTAATAAAAAATAATAAATAGATGCAAAGTTGTCAAAAAACAGTATTAAATATCAGAAATATGATAAAATAATTATAAGATTAATAAAATAGTGTAAATTTCACAATAAATATTATAATGTTGTTGAAAAAATGATAATAGAATTTACTTCTTGATAAAAGAATAGTAAATGTTTTATAAAATTGATAATTATTATTCTTTTAGATTATTGGTGTTTCCCTTTAAATGAATAGAATTATTGAATTATCATAATAATATTATTGTTATTCTTATTCTTCGTCTGTAAAATAATGGATTGCTTTTATACCTTGCTGTCTGTCTGGTCCGACCATACCAATTAACATATATTCTTTATATATTGGATCATATACATATTCAGGCCATAGTTTAAATTCTTTTATTAAACCTGTATGTTTAACATGTGTTCTTGGTCCAGTGCAATATATTTCCCATTTTCCTATTGTTATTTTATTAGTTCCTGCAAATTCTATAGGCCAGTCTAGTTTTATTATTTTTTTTATTTTTGTTTCTAATTCTTCAATGTTAATATCGGGTTTGTCTGTAAATTTAATGACAAAACCGTGTTTTACGTCTGAGTGTAGGACTTCTCTTTTGTAATTATAATCTTCTAATAAAATATAACTGGCAATATCTTCGGCTGAATGTGCCATTAATCTAAATGGTGCTGTTTTGTCGCAATGGTGTTTTATTTCGGCAGGAAAAGGGCCGAAAACCGAAGGTCGTGCAACTGTCAATTCTTCTCCTATAGCGAATATTATTTGGGCATTATAGCCTAGCTGGTCATAGATGAGGTCAAAATGTTCCAATACAACACGTCTTCCATTTTCTATTGCTAAATTTATAGCATCTATTATTTCAAAAGGTTGATGAAATGCTAATTCGTATCTTATATCTAAATGAAATGTATGAGGAGCAAAATAATTGTCGGGTTGAAAATCGTATATTGGTGCTGATTTAATATTAACTCCTTCGTCATCGTTGGTTAATTCTAGTCCAGGAAATAGTCCTTTTATAAGAGTGGACTTGCCAGAACCTTCCCCTCCTATTATGCCTATTAACAAATCGCTAGGATTCAAATAACGATGCGACAATAAAGTTCCAAGCTGATACATTCTGTTTCTTCCTCTTGGAGCGTAATAAGAAGAAAGAACAAGAGGTTCTAGGTGTGCAGGATTATAGTATAAAAAAGGACTTTTGAAATTATTAATATTCTTCATTTTTTTTGTTAATCTCTCTTTTGACTAGGCTTAATTTCTTTATAATAAAAAAACAGTAGTCTAGTCAACAAAAGTTTGTTGGATATTTCATATTATTTAGTAGGAAAAGAACTATCAGATAATATTTGTAATAGATAGCACTTTTGTTTTTTTTATGAGATATTCTCTTTAATGATTATATATAGCTGAAAAATTATGATTCGCTTCTTTTAATTCCTCGATTTTCATCTTTATCTAGTTGGGTGTGCTATCCATGGGAAGAACAAAACAATAATTGGAGTTAGTAAAATTAATATAGGTAAAAAACGTTCTTTTAATAATTGCTTTTCTGCTTTCTTTTTGTCTTTATTATCTTGAACCACTAATTTTATTCTTTCGATTTCATCTTTATTCTTATTAAAATATTCATTTTTGTTAGAATAGTCTTCTTGAAATAAAGAATTTCCATGAATAGAACAGTATATAATATAATATTCACTTAGTTTTCCAAAATTTTTATAGCAACAAACTCTTTGCTGATCTTTTGAATCATAATATTTTTCTTTTATTAGAGTATCAATATCCAATTCTTCCATCATGGTAGAATGATCTATATTATACATTTCAACTGCTCCTTCCAAAGTTCTAATATTTTTCCAGCATTCCTTGTCTTCAGAAGAAGTATTTCCTTTTTTTACACAAATAATCCCAAAATTATTAAAAACAGAAATAGCATTAAAACAACAATAAATTATAATTAATTTAAAGATTATTTTTCTAATACTTTCTTTCCAACGATTATAAGTAAAATAAAATATAATAACAAATATAAATACAATCAAATTAATGCTATCTACAATAATAAAACGATTATTATAATAAAAATAGTTTAATAATATATCCATAAATAATTCTTCTTTCTAAATTATAATAAAAACATCATTGTATCTTTTCCATAGCTTCCAAACATAACTTTTCAGCTATCTTTATTTCCTAATAGGATGTATTGAATAGGGAAAAGCGAGGACATAATATTGAACATATTTAAATCATTAATAATTCTTATTAATGATTCTTTAAGATTTTAAATTATATTAGTTAAACAATGATTATGCAAGAATTTATGTTTGTAGTTGTTCCCCCCAGAATGACGTATAATATAGAAGATGGGAACAACAAAAGACTAATGTATTGTTTCTTTATTGTTTCTTGAGACTTAATTTGTTGTTCGTTTATACATATATTGATTTAATAAGTTATATATGTTAGCTTATAAGTATCTTTTGTAATTAAGCTAGTTTTTAGGGAGTTGAGAAGATGGGTTATTTGCAGAAATTGTCTGACGAAGAAAGAATTAGGCTTTGTGGATCTATACCAGAACAAACATTGAAAAATTATGTTGACAATCATGGAAAAGAGTTTACAAAATTTATAGGCTTGGGATATTTCAATTTGTTAAAAGAAAACCCTATTGGTTTTTTAAAGAAATTTGTAAAAGATAAAGTTGTTACTAGTTTTCTTGAACAAACAATAACAAAGCAAATAAATATTATTGATAAAAAGATAAAAGAAGAAACATTAAAATCTAATAGTCAAACAAATTCTTACATAGTTGCTTTAATTGATTCTATATTTGAAGATAATGTTGATTTATTTTTTAAACTTAAAGATATTGATAATAAAATAATGGAAGGAATTGTTGGACAACAGATTGTTCATTTCAAGGAAACAGGAGAGAAACCTGTTTTTGAAGAAAATTCTCATACAGAAAAAGTGTCTGATGATTCTAAGAATATTATTCAAGACCAATCTTTAAAGGCTATATCTTCTTCTTTAAAAAACGAAAATGATAATCAAAATAATGATAATAATTATGGGGATGTTAATGGTGTAAGTGTGACAAAACAAATAGAAAGAGAAAAAAGCATAAATTCATTGCAGGAGGCAAATAAGGAAACAGAGTTTTCCAACAATGAATTAAATTTAGACAATTTTGAAGATCTTTTAAATTATTACGAAAACCAAAGTAAAATTTTGCAGGTTTACCTTAAAGAAGATTTGGAACAAATAAATTTAGGCTTTGCTCTTGATTATGAAAGAATATCGCTAGTAAATAGTATATCTAATCAATTAAGGGCTACTTATGATAAGATTAGTCTGTTAGCAAAAAAGTATTCAGAACTTGATAATATGCCTAAAAATGTCAGTATTCCTGAATTTACTAGAATCATTAAACAAGCTATTCTTAAACGTAAAGTAAAAGATATAGAAAACAAATTAAATGCTTTCGTTTCGATTCAAAGCCTATTTGAAGATTATGAAAACTCTTTTACGCCTTATAGAAATCAAGCTTATGAGATTATTAAAAAGCTTGATAGTATAGACAGTGATATTCCAGAAGATATTACAAAAATAGCTGAAAATGCAGATGATTTTCTTAGCCTTTTATTGTTAGATAATTTAGATTCTCCAGAAGGTGAAAAACTATTAGATAATATATGCGATATATATACTTCTAAAGTTCAAAGAGGTATTTTCTTTAATAAATATCGTATGGCTGAAGAATTAAGAGATAGTTATATTTCAAAAAAAAATTAACAAATGCAGAAACATCTAAAATTCAAACAGAATGTTTATTGACCGATGAAACAAATGTAACGAATAACAATGAAGAAGATTCTAAAAAGGATAGAGTTAATAAATTAAATTATCAAGATAATGGTAATAAAAAAGAAGATGATTCCATTTCAATTATAGATGATAAATCTAATAAACAACAAGCAAATAATGAAACCTTAAACAATAGTCAGGATAATGATAATGAAACGAATGAATTGGTTGATTTAATAAAAGAAGGTTATATTGCTTCTGCTGTTAAAATAAATGACTATGACAATCCTATAAAGTTTAAGAAATCTATAAATAGCTTAGTTGAACAATCTCATAAACAAATATATTTTATTCTTCCTTTGTTTACTATTTTTGGTTTTTTAAAGACTAAACAGATTTTAGATTTTTCTAAGCATCTTGGTTTTGTTAATGAGTTTAGTTTAAATTCAGATAAGATTAATTGTATTTTGCAGAAACTTTGTGATCAAGATATTTTGGCATATTATAAATTTGAAGAAAAAGAAAGAATATATGGAATTACAGAATATGCTTATAAAGCAATAAACAGTAAAGAATGTAGTAAGATAATTTGGGATTTTCAGCCAATAAGACCTTTGTTTTTTGCTTTACAAGAAGTAGAAAAAAGCAAATTAATTAAAACTTCTAATATAATTGATAGTCTTATTGAGATTTTAAATAATACTAATCCAGATTTCTTAAAAGCTAAAGGGATTCAATTTTTACAAAATATTAAGAATCAAAAGAATAATACAAGAATAACCATATATTTTAACAATAAAAAATATATATTAAAAATAATAGATTCTATTGAGGAACTAAATAATAATGGGGATTGTTTGATTCTTTTTAAAAACAATCAGTCTTTACCAGTATTAAATAGCAATAGTAGTAATGTTTTTGCTTATAAATCTAGTTTATTTAAATGGGAGGGGTTTGGCTGGAAAAGAGAGGAAGATTATATTAACTCTGTAGATAAAATAGATTCTAAATCTACAGGAGAAGTAAGGCAAACAACAGAAAAGATTGATTTAAAAAGTAATTCCGACTCTGAAAATGAAGATTCATTAAAAGAATTATTGCCTAGTTGCTTAAATAAAGATTTAATTCAATTTATAGAAAATGAAGAAAATAATCCTAATCCAATTCTTCCTACTATAGACAATATCAACGATGATAAAGAAGATAACAATAAATCTTTTGTTAATATTAAGTATGATGAAGATTTAACTGCTTATGGTATTTCAAATGATTCTTCTTCAATAGATATAGCAAAGATTGTATTGAAAAAGAATATTTCTATCGAACATTATTCCATTTTTAAGGAATTGATAAATAAACTTATTTCTGAATATAGAGTTAGGACAGAAGATGATATCGTCGAAAATTCTTTATCTCAAGCTATAATATTGGCTAAATCTCTTTCTTTTTACAATCCAAGATATATGGAAGACTACCGTCGTCTTCTTTTGGCAATGGATTCTAATATTCAAGAGCACCAATATGCAAGTATTGAAATTAGTAATTTGTTTGAGAGCGAAACTAGTTTGTCTGAAGATGTTCCTGTTTTAAAGCTGATGACGGTATTAAGAGGTCTGTTTTCTCATAATCCTCGTGACTACAATTTGATAAATTATTCTAAAGGTTTGTTTAAGAATTATGAATATCATTTTAATAATTTACAGATTTTAAAACCTCTTTATAGATTATTTTTAAATATAAACGATATTTGCAAATCTGGTTTTACAATTACGATACTTCAAAATTTTGCTAATGAAAAAAATAAATTAGAATTACTTGAAAATATTCAGATTGAAGCAAAAGACAATTTGCATGAACCTATAAGTCAAAGCAATAATCTTCTAAGAGCATTGTCGCCATTGCCTTCAGATTGTTTTGGGCAAGGTTCTGATATGCAAGAATGTATGAAAATCATCATATCGAATAATTTGAATGAACGTAATTTGGTTGAATTAATATTTGATGACTATTGCGATATTGAAGAAAATAACAAAATAATTTCTAATGCAAAAATTGAAAGTGTAATAGCTAGTAAATGGGAACCTATAGCGAGTAAACATGATTCCACTATTCCTATAAAGGTAGTTAACCAAAAGATAAGAGACTTATATAGAACGAGATTAAAAATAATAGAAAGATGGCTGGAAGTTACTAGTTCTACAGCAGAAACTGTTGCGAATAAGCTTTCTGGACTTAGAAAAGAAATACTGGTTTGTATAGATTCTATTTTAAGTAATGTTAATATTCAGATCAAAAGTAAATTTGATATTGCTATCATCCGTAAAATGCTAAAACACTTTAAAGATGAGTTAAATGGGAATTTCCATAGCTCATCAGAAGAGTTTTCTGATTTATTACGCACTGGTCTATTCTGTCAAGGTCGAAACTTTGTTCCTTTAATTGATGAATATTTTGCTTATAGTTCTCATTATGAACCTTGGAGAAATATATTAAAACATATAATAGAACCTGTAGAAGGACTTCGTAAAGTTTTAGATAAAATATCACAATCAGATTATCCTTTTCTTTTTGATAATTTGGGTCAATCTCTTCTTATTCAACAGTATATTAATGAAACAACCGATGAAAATGAAGATATTTACAAATATTTTAATGATATATCAGAAGCAAAAAAAGCTATAAGAAATGATATAGGCAGTTTTCAAGGAAAGTTGGAAATGGCTTTTGCTTATGGCAGAATATCTGAAAATTTAAAGGAAGATATTAATGATGGCATAGTTAATGTTTTTGAAAAATATTCAAAATTTTATAACTATGGCTGTATACGTGCGTTTTTAAAAAGTCAGGAAGAACTTATTGAAGAAAGTAAGGAAAAGACACTACTTGAATTAAAACAAAGTGTTGTAGAAAGGCAGAATAAAATAACTTCTCCATCTCTTTCCATTTTATTAGAAAAAGCTTTGGAAAAATTAAATGCACCTGAAAACAATTTTGCAGTAGCAGAAGAATACATTAATAGGTATGATTCAGGTGTAAGTGATACTATGGATATTGTTGATTCTACTTCTGTTAATCATTTTAAAGCTTTTATAGAAAATGATTTTGAAAAACTATATGATTTTTGCAATAAAAATAAAAATAAAGAATTAACATCATTTGGTATTGATTATATTGAAAGAGAATTGAAAAAGAAAAAAGTTTCAACTCAATATCAAGATAGCAGTAAAAACCTTTTAAAAAGTATTCCTATTAGAGTAAGTGATAGCGATAGCAATAATAAGATATTAAAGCTATTAACAGAACTAGGTTTTGATGTTAAAAATTCTACAAGAATTCCTCTTTCTTCGGGTAACAATATATTATATTTGACTGTTGAAATTATTCCTGAAGCAAAAGACAAATCAGAATATTTACACCCCGTAGACATTATGGGTACAAAAATTAAATCCCCAATAGATGTATTTTGCTTATTTGGCAATGTTCAACCAACTGAAATAGTTGATAAAATATGTAAAATGGAAAAAAATAGAACTGTATTGGTTTTACTTAATGGAATATTATCTTTAGCGGATAGACGAAAAATGTCTGAATATTTCCATAAAGAAAAAAGCAATAGAAACCCATTTTTATTGATAGATAGAGTTTTGTTGCTATATCTTGCTCTTTTCCCAAAAAATGAACGTTTGCCTATAATGCTAAATTGCACACTTCCTTTTACTTCAAATTATCAACCATTTGTTATAAAAGGCTCTGTTTCTGATGAAATGTTTATTGGTCGTAAAAAAGAATTAAATCAAATACTTGATCCTAATGGACCTGTTATAGTTTATGGAGGTAGACAATTAGGAAAAACGGCTTTATTAGAACGTGCTTTAAGTTTGGCTAATCATCCAAATAAAAAGGAATATGCAATATTAATCAGAGCAACGGATATATTCAATGAAATATCTTTTGTTCAAACCATAGTAAAGGAATTAAAATCTTTAAATTTGCAAATTGCTTACCACTTTGGTTTGCAGAAACGATATAGAATTATCGGCAATGTTGATAGATAAAAAAGAAATACTTAATAAATCTCTAATCTTATGTTTAGAAAATTTTTTTAGAGATTCTGATATATTAGATAAATACTCAAATTTACATTTAGACGATAATCACCCTTTTAGAATAATAAATAAAAGAGATTTTATAAAAAATAAAATTTGGGAAGCTCAATTAAAAGTGATATTTCCTTTGCTTGAAGAAGAACGCATAAATCTGATTGAAAAACATAAAGAAGAATTAGAATATGTTTTAACTAGCAATGAAATTTTAAATAGAGAGCATGGCGAAAGAATAGTTAATCCTTATGATTTGGAAATAGGCGTTTTAGATCGTATGACCAATACACCTATTAGCAAAAACCAGAACCAACTAAGATTAAATAGTTCAAAAGAAAATAACAGACTTAAACTAATCCATAATTTGAGAAATTCTATAGCTCATCATGAAGCCTGTGATATTAATAGAATAAAGGAATTCTTAGATTTCTATCCTTTTGCTTGGGAATAGTGTAATTATTTTAAATAATACTTGAACTAGAGCTAATTCATGCTATAATGATTGTACATCTATTTTTCAAGGAGTAGAGAATGAAAGTCCTTTATTTTACCAATGAATACCCCCCTCACATTTACGGTGGTGCAGGAGTTCACATCGAGTATCTATCTCGTGAAGTAGCAAAACTTGCTAATGTTGAAGTTCGTTGTTATGGCGATCAAAGACCTGAAAAGGGTGCAAAAATTGTTGCAACAGGTTTCGACCCAAGAGATAATTATGAAAGTGTTCCAACTGGTTTACAGTCTATTTTTAAAACTCTAGATAGAGATTTGCAAATAGTTGGAAAGAATATCGATGCAGACGTTGTTCATTGCCATACTTGGTATACTCACATGGCAGGTATTTGGGCAAAACTCAATTATGGTATTCCTTTGGTAATCACTACTCATTCTCTTGAACCTCTTAGACCTTGGAAGCGTGAACAGCTTGGCGGCGGTTATGATTTCAGTTGCTGGGTTGAAAAGATGGCCATAGAAATGGCTGACGCTGTTATTGCTGTTAGCAATGGCACTAAGGCAGATGTTGAAAAGCTTTTCAATGTTAAGCCAGAAAGAATGAAAGTCATTTACAACGGCATAGATACTGACGAATATAAAAAGACTGAATCTGTTGAAAATATTACTAGATTTGGTTTCGATCCAAAGAAGCCTTATGTATTATTTGTTGGTCGTATTACTCGCCAAAAAGGTATTATCCATCTTGTAAATGCTATCAAATACATTAATCCTGACATTCCAGTAGTTCTTTGTGCTGGTGCACCAGATACTCCAGAAATCAAAGAAGAAATGGAAAACGCTTTCAAAGAAGCTTCAAAAGGTCGTTCTAATGTTTACTGGATAAGCGAAATGGTTTCAAATCAAGCTAAGATAGAACTCTATTCTCACGCTGGTCTATTCTGCTGTCCTTCTATTTATGAACCTTTCGGAATTATTAACTTAGAAGCTATGGCTTGCGGAACTCCAGTTGTTGCAAGTGCTGTAGGCGGTATTCCTGAAGTCGTTGTTGATGGTGTTACGGGTAAGTTAGTAACTCTAGAACAGATGGATCACACCCCATTTGAACCAATTAATCCTGATAAATTCTCTAGAGACTTAGCTGATGGGATCAACACTTTGTGGGCTAATCCAGAACTTCGTCAGAAGATGGCTATTGCTGGTAGAAAACGTGTTGAAGACACTTTCAGTTGGACTTCAATTGCTAAACAGACTGTAGAACTCTACAAATCTTTGAAGAAGGGCTGATACCCAATGAATAAAAACCGCCAAAGAACATTTATTGAAAACGTTCAACCTCTTGTAGATAATGGGCTTTATCCAATAAAACGTGAACCAGGAGACAAAGTTCATATTACTGCAGACATTTTCCGTGATGGCCATCAAAAGATTTGTGCTTGGGTTGAATACCGCATTGCGGGGCGTCAAAAATGGAATTATGTCAGAATGGAATGTACCAATCCTGGTTTAGATTTTTGGGAAGCAGAATTTGAAGTAGAGCAGATTGGTTTTTACGAATACTGCTTAGCTTCTTATTGCGATGATTACGCTACTTGGGTTTTCGATACACGCAAGAAAGTTGATGCTGGCGTTGATTATCATTCCGACATTCTTGAAGGAATAGATTTGGCAGCTAAGTATAAAGCTTGGTTAATAAAAGATTCTGATAAAGACTATCTTAAAAAAGCTCTTTCCGAAGCAGACAAACAACTTACCGATTCTAAATTGTGGCAAATTTTGAGCGACTCAAAGCTTGAAGCTATATTGAGTGCAAATCCTGACCCTGCAACTAGAGTAGAAAGTCCAATGTATAGAGTAAGAGTAGACAGAACCAAAGCTCGTTTTGCTGCTTGGTATGAATGTTTTCCTAGAAGCTGTGCTTTTGAACCTAATAAACATGGCACTTTCAAAGATGTTATAAAAAGACTTCCACATATTGCAGGAATGGGTTTCGATGTGCTTTATTTCACACCTTTCCACCCAGTTGGCTATACAAAAAGAAAAGGACCTAACAACAGCTTGGTTTGTTCTGAAACAGACCCAGGTTGCCCATATTCTGTTGGTAATCAATATGGCGGTCATGATGCTGTTAATCCCGAACTTGGCACAATGGAAGACTTTGAAGAGCTAGTTAAAGTTGCGGCTGGTTACGGAATAGAACTAGCAATGGATTTTGCAATCAACTGTTCTCCAGACCACCCATATTTAAAACAACACCCAGACTGGTTCAGTAAAAGACCCGATGGCACAATTAAATTTGCTGAAAATCCGCCAAAGAAATATGAAGACATTTACCCATTGAACTTTGAATGTGAAAAATACAAAGAAATATGGGACGAAATGCTTAGACTATTCCTGTTTTGGGCAGAAAAAGGCGTTAGAATATTCCGTATAGACAACCCACACACAAAACCTTTTCGTTTCTGGCAGTGGGTTATAGCAGAAACCCAAAAGAAATATCCTGATGTAATCTTCTTGGCAGAAGCATTCACTAGACCAAAACTTATGAAATCTCTTGCCAAACTTGGTTTTACTCAGTCTTACAGCTATTTTACTTGGAGAACCGAAAAGCAGGAAATAACAGACTACTTTAAAGAACTGACTACTCCGCCAGAATCAGATTTTTATCGTGCAAATCTGTTTACAAACACTCCCGACATTTTCCCATACTACTTACAAACAGGCGGTAGAGCTGCTTATCAGGTAAGAGCAGTTTTGGCAACAACTCTATCTACCGTTTATGGTATGTTCCAAGGTTTTGAACTTTGCGAAGGTATTCCTATACCTGGTCGTGAAGAATATATGAACAGCGATAAATACGAAGTTCGTTATCGTGACTGGAACGCACCAGGCAATATAGTTGAATTAATAGCTAAACTCAATCGTATTCGTCGTGAAAATCCAGCTTTACAAGAATACAACAATCTAGAATTCTACAGAGCAGATAACGACCAAATCCTTTTCTATGGCAAATCATTGGGAGATAACCACATAATGGTTATCGTAAACTTAGACCCATTCCAAACGCAGGTTTCTACAGTATATGTTCCTATAGAAAAGTTTGGAATAGCTACAGACCAAAGTTATCAAGTTCACGATTTGCTCACAGATAACCGATACTGGTGGAACGGCGAACGAAACTACGTTGAATTGAACCCAGAAGTCAGCGTAGCTCATGTATTCTTGATTAAGAAGTAAGAGCATACATAATTGAGAAGTTCAAAAAAGCTCTCAATAACGAGCTTTTTTGAACTTTTATTATTTTTTATAAGTATGATTTACAATATTCCAAATAGAGTTTTAAGGAAATTATGTTTCTTTACCAAAGAAAAAGGTATTAATTAAATTATTCTTTTTGGGTTGTTTTTCTAACAAATCTGTCGAACCATTCAAATTGTTCTGCTAGAACGTGCAAAATAGATTCTCTTGCTTCATATCCATGACTTTCATGAGGCAAAATAACCAATCTTGCTGTACCTCCATGACCTTTTATTGCAGCGTAAAGACGTTCGCTCTGGATTGGGAATGTACCTGAATTTGGGTCGTCTTCCCCATGAATAAGTAAAATAGGAGTTTTTATTTTATCGGCATGAGAAAAAGGTGACATTTGCGTATAAATATCTCTTGCTTGCCAATATGTACGCCTTTCACCTTGGAAACCGAATGGTGTCAGTGTTCTGTTATAAGCACCACTTCTAGCTATTCCTGCTGCAAATATGTCTGTATGTGCTAAAAGATTTGCAACCATAAAAGCTCCATAAGAATGTCCTGCAACGCCTATTTTATCTCTATCTGCAACCCCAAGTTCAACGAGCTTATTTACGGCAGCTTCAGCTCCAGCGGTAATTTGCTGAACATAAGTATCATTAGCTGTCAGAGGGTCGCCAACTACAGGTATTTCTGCATTGTACAAAACTATATATCCATGAAGCAAAAAGAACAATATAGAAGAACCACTTATTCTTGTATAACGGTTAGTTGAGCTTCTTACTTGACCAGCAGTTTTAATATCTGTGTATTCTCTTGGATAAGCCCATATTACAGCAGGGTATCGCTTACCAGGCTTGTAGTCTATTGGATAATAAAGAGTTCCGCTTAAAGGCACACCATCAAATCTTTCATATTTAATCAGTTCTTTTCTGACTCTAGATAATTCCTTTGTAGGTGCTTCGTAATCCGTTAGCTGTTTCGGCTCTATGGCTTTATCTCTAACAATTCGTCTAATAAAATAATTTGGCGAAGTTTCCTTATCTTCTCTAGAAGTAATAAATGCTTTATGGTCTGGATTAGCAAATTCAAGAGGATTTTCAAAAATATCTGTTCCAGCTCTGAATATTTCTTTTGTCTCTCCTGTATATATATTATATTTTCTCAAAAATGGTCTAAACCCTTCTGGACTAGCACCTTTACCTATAAGGTAAATCCATTCTTCTTTTTCTAAAATAGCTACAGATTCACCTTTCTTGTTATAATGGTAGATAGGATCACCTGGATTATTGTAATTGTCGCGATCATTTCTTCCAAACAAAAGCTTACATTCAGAAGCTATGTTGTTTTGACTCATATCAATAATTCTTGCTTGAATCCACTTTTTATCCCTATCGTAATCCCAAATAAAGCATAAATTTTGCTTGTCTAAGTGGTCTAAGCCATAATAGCGTTGCGGAAGTTTGATTACTTCTTTTGGCTCACCTTCAAATGGAGCATCCCAAGTTTTTAAAACATCTCTAAAATCGGCTTTATTATTTGGGTCTCCTCCGTCTAAAGCTTCTACCCAACACAAGGTAGATGGCTTCATTCTTTGCCAGAAAACATTTCTCATCCCTTCTCTAACACCTTCTATAGGAATATTTTCGCCAACAGGAATATGTGCTAAAGTTTTTATTAGTTTGCCTTTGCTATCCCATAATTCATATCTATTAGCGAAATGGGAAGAAGGTACAGAATGTGAAAATGGCGTTTCTAATATTTTTGCAATAGTGTATTTTTCGTCTGGTGAAATGGAAATGTGGCTAATCAAGCCAGCAGAGCCAAATTTGGTGCGTCTGCAAGTATTTACATCTATTTTATATAATTGGGAAGTTGCATAATAATCGAAAAGTTTTTCATCGTAAGCTGACTGCAACAAATCTTGATATGTACGAACTTGAGAAACCTGACCATCTGTTTCTTGAATTTCTGGAGTTTCAGGAATAACAGGTGCTATAGGTGGTTGTCTTCTTTTTTCATGCCAAAGGGGTACATAAATATGTTTTGAATCATTACTCCACCAAAAAGGACCGTAAAGGATATAGTTTAATCTTGCTGGTGAAATTTGTTTTCCTGTTCTCTTGATAGGGTCAAATAGCCAAACAGAAGAACCACCTGCTTTATATAATGCTGCTGCAAAAAGCTTTCCGTTGGGTGACCAGATTGGAAAACCAAATCTAGCTCCTTTTGGTAATTTTATTTCATTTAATTCTTTTGTTTCTAGGTTTAGTATTTTAAGATTTTGTACATAATAATTACGCTTTTTTATATTAAATCTGGTTAATATTCTTATTCCTGCTAATTTTGCTAGAGGTTCGGCTAAATCTTCTAAGGTAAGCATACTTGTATATTCAACCATCAACGCCATATTACCAGCAGGGCTTACCGACATTTGAGGAGTATTCGGAGTATCTATTATGTTTACAATATTTTTTTCAGGTTCTCTATATCCAGTTATCTTCATATCTTTTGCAAATAAATCTTCTTTTGATAATAAAAGTATTATAATAATTAAAAAAATAGAAAAACTAATTTTATTTTTTTTAGACATTATTTTTATTTTTTCTTGTAATAATTGCTTTGTGGTTCACGTCCCCAAAACCAATAAGGAATAAGTCCTATTGGACCAACTATTAGTATTATAATGAACCATATCCATCTAAATTCATCTTTAGCATCTTTGTCCATTACTATAAATGCTAAAGTTGCAAATTGTATAAGAAAAGCAAAAATACCAAAAACAACTATTACTGTACTGAATGATTCCATTTAATTCCTCGAATTATAAAAAAATAAAGCCTTACTTGATAGTACATCTAAGTAAGGCTTTTTTCAAGTTTTCTAACTTAATTATTAATAATTATCTGAAAACGTAACCAAGTTTGTTAAATACATTACCAAGTGCGTTAGCAGCGGTAGAAAGAGCATTACCAGCAACCTTAGCAACAGCACTAACGCCTTTTGTTGCATAGCCACCTACAACAGCTAGACCACCAGCGATTTTATCACCAACTCCGCCTTCAGTCCATTCTTTTTTACCCCATTCAACCATCTTATCGCCAGCTTTGTTAAGTCCGGTTCCAGCAAGACCAACAACAGCACCAGGTATACCAAGAACACACTTAGTAACACCACTAGCTAATTTAGATGGACGTAAGTTTTTGACACCAGTAACAACATCATTGATACCACCAGCAATATTGTCTTGTGTAGCAGTACTGAAGTTTACATTTATAAGTTTTGGAGATTTATCTGGAGTCTTTGTACCCTTAATGTCTATCATAAGGTTACTATAACCTACAAAGTTGCTAGCCATTCCTGCTCCCATTGGGTCTTTCCATACTTTAGTGAATTCCTTCAAACTCATTGTGTAGCCACTGCTAGTTCCCCAATAAGAATCACGCATCTTTAATGCTGTAACATGACCAGTGTCATCGGTTTCATAACCGTATACACAAACCCAATGAGGAGTTTTCCCATCAGAACAAACAAGACACATTACTGGAGTATTGTTGTTCAACTTGTTGACTAAATCTAGAATACTAGCATTATTCTTTTCGTTTGCGTCTAAGCCGTTAAGATTTAAATATTCAACAAGAGTAGATGGGGCAGTAAAAATACCTGCTGGATTTGTTTCAGAATAAATTTTATTGCCATCTTTATTGATTCCATAATATTGGAATATCATTGATGTAGCAAACTGACCACAGTAATTGTTACCCTTGATTTGTGTACTGTAGCTTTCAAAACCTCTGATGGTTTTGCCGTTTGTATCAGTACTAGTGTCGATAGTGTTACCATTGCCATAAGCAAAAGTATCTGACAATGTTTCGGTAACTGTTTCTACACCATTCTTTATATTTTCTTTTGTTCTATTGCTAGGAGTTAATCTTCTTTTGGCTTCTTCATATTTAGCCTTAGCCTGTTGATACTGCTTCTGAATATCTTTAGCGGTAGCTGTAGCACCTTCTTTAATAGCAGTAGTGTAACGCTTGTATGCGTCTTCATAACGATTCTTTAACTCTAAAATCTCTTGATTGATGTTTGTTGCATAGAGTGCTGGAGCTGCTGAAAAAACAGTTGCACACAAAGCAAATGCAGTTAGAAACTTGTTTATCTTTTTCATTATAGACCTCCGTTGGTCTTCTTATTATCTTTTCAAATCTAATTATAAGAATTTATCGGTAAAACGTCAATGTACCGAATTATTTTTTTTATTTTATTTTTTGTTATTTTTAAATAGTAGATAAATATCACTCACCACCTACCACTCACTACGAGAGGCTGTGCTAAAACTACGTTTTGGCTCCATAATTAGATTATGTTAATTATTTTAAAATCCCCCTTAATCCCCCTTTATGAGGCTGTCTAAAAACTAGCTTTTTACTCCATAATTAGTTTATTCTAATTATTTTAAAATCCCCCTTA
>CAJOQX010000206.1 GCA_905236865.1 Candidatus Rifleibacteriota bacterium | reverse complement strand
TATTCAAGGCAGTTATCTACAGAGGTCGCAAGAGGAGAAATATGTCGAACAAGCGAACTATCATTATTGGTAAAAATATTTTTTATGAATGGATGGTATGCAGATACTGATTAATAACGAAAAAAGTTTGCGTTTGCCCAATTTTAGATTCAACATTAATTTTCATTTTTTATTATCTATGATATAATCACTAAATGGGAATTATAATGAGTAAAAAACATATAGTAATAATAAGTTGCTTCATTTTTATATTTTTTATCTGTAATTCTGTTTTTGCTAGAAACTTTGACGCTGATTATAAGCACTGTTTCGATTTTAGAAAAGTATTTACTTCTGCTATCAAAGATTATAATAAAAATAATAAAATAAATCTTATTAATAATTTAGATGATGGTACTGTTAATTTATTAATAGAAAAAGGTTATTTAAAAAATATCAAGAAACCAGATAAATGCCAATACAGAAATATGGGCGAATTATTAAAACTCGGAATTATTTATTGCGTCTATCATGGAGATGATGAACATTTGGTAAGTTGTGAATATTTTAGTGAAGAAAAATATGAAAAGTTCCCTCAAAATACTAGTAATGAAGAATATAAAAACAATTTATCTAGATTAATAAAAGAAAGAGAATTTGAAAATAAAAATAAGGGAAAGAAAATAATAGAGAAGAAAATAATAGAGAATAAGATAGATAGAAAGAAACTGATAAAATATTTAAGGATTTTTTTAATTGTAGCATTAATCATTTGCTTTATAGATTATTTTATAAAAATAAAAAAAATGATACGAGAAAAAAAGAGTTTAAGGGGAGGCAATAATCATAAAAATAAAGATAAAAGTGCTTTTTCAATAATCTTACAGATTTTGTTTTTTATTTTCTTTGCTGGTTTTTTGTGGTATGTTTCCGTATTACTATATATAGTTTTCTTTATTGAATGAACGAAAAGATTGAAAAAAAATTATCTCTGTTGCCAATGAATCCTGGTGTTTATCTGATGAAAAACTCAGAAGGCACTGTGATTTACGTTGGTAAATCACGCTGTCTGAAAAAACGTGTAAATTCTTACTTCAATCGCCACCACGACAGTAATAAAACTAATGCTTTAGTCGCTGCAATAGATGATTTTGAATACATAATAACCCACACAGAAGTTGAAGCTTTAATATTAGAAAATAATCTTATAAAGAAGCATAATCCGCATTATAACATACTTTTAAAAGACAACAAAACTTATCCATATATAAAAGTCACTTTAAAAGACCGTTTTCCACGGCTAGAAAAAGTTCGCAAAGTAGCCTATCGTGATGGAAACCGTTATTTTGGTCCTTTCCCAAGCGGATATGATTTATCTAGAATTATAGATATGCTTTCAAGAACTTTTAGGCTTTGCACTTCAAAAAAGCCTGTTGGCAACAGTAGCAAAAAAGTTCGTCCCTGTTTGAACTATCATCTTGGACTTTGTCAAGGCGTTTGTCAAGGCAACATAAAACCTGAAGAATATGCTGTTTCTATAAATAAAACAATTGATGTGCTTTCAGGCAAAGTTCCTCCAGATTTTACAGGTTTAGAAAAACAGCTAAAAGAACTATCATCTAAGTTTCTATTTGAAGAAGCTGCCGAGGTCAGAGACACTCTAACAGCTTTAAGAAAATTCTTTGAAAGTCAGAAAGTCGAATTTTTAAAGCCCATAGATATTGATTTTTGGGGAATAGCCGAAGCAGGTTTGAGAGTTATTTTTTCTGTTTTCTCTATTAGAGGCGGTAAACTTCTAGGCAATCGAATTATTGATTATGAAAGATATGACGATATGTCTCTAGCAGAAGCTCTTACGAATGTAATTAATCTTCATTACGATATAGATTTAATTCCAACTTATCTCTATTCTTCATTAATTCCTGACGGTGACGACTCATTGCTTGAAATGCTTAATAACAAAGCAGACCACAAAGTCAGTTTTCATGTTCCCCAAAAAGGGCAGTTTTTAACTTTACTCGAAATGGCAAATAGTAACGCAAAAGAATATTTGAGGAATAGCGAAACAAAAGGCAAAGAAAGGATTGATGATTCTGTTATTGATTTGCAAACCAGACTTGGCCTAAAGAAACCTCCGATTCATATTGAGTGCACAGATATAGCTCATATTCAAGGCGTAGATCCTGTTGCTTCTGTGGTCGTATGCGAAAATGGAAAGCCTAAAAAGAAAGAATATAGATTATTCCATATAAAAGAAGCTATGGGCGGTGATGACCCTGCTTCAATAGGTGAAATTGTTAGAAGACGTTTTTCTAGACTTTTAGCAGAACAAAGACCACTACCTGATTTATTTATAGTAGATGGCGGTATAACCCAGCTTCATTCTGCAATGCACGAACTAGAAAAGTTAGGAATACATGACCAGCAAATAATGGGATTGGCAAAAAAAGAAGAATTGCTTGTTCAAACTGATGGACGAGAAATAAAGTTACCTTTTTCTAGTCCTGGAATGAGGGTAATAATCAAACTTAGAAACGAAGCTCACAGATTTTGTCATACATTCCAAAGCAAGACCCATACCCAAAGAACTTTACGCTCTTCTCTATTGAATCTGCCTGGTGTAGGACCAATGATTCTAAAAAAACTAATTTTAGAATATGGCTCAGTAGACAATGCCGTTAAACAAACTCCAGAAGACATAGTCAGTCGTTGTCATATACCGATTAAAACAGCTGAATTGATCGTTAATTCCGTATAAAATAAAAGTTTATCATTATTTTACATTTGCCTCATATTCAGCCTTAAAAGATTTATAAAACAGAAATATGAATAAACAAAATCTAAAATTTATATAGTAAACAAACTTAATGATAAAAGCAGGCAAAATTCCTAATATTAGCCAAAAAGCTAATTGAAAATTATCTGTAGAAGATAAATATGGAGGGTAAAGAAATAGTAAATTAACCAAAATCAATAAGCCTAAAGAAATAATTCCGTAAACTCCGCTTAACAACAAAAACGAAAAGTCATTATATTCGCCAAGTATTTTTTCAAATTCTTTCTCTTTCAAAACTTCCATTAATTCAATTTTTTTGAGATATTTAAAATTAATAATAAACAAAAACCAACAATATATAAAGTATAAGTATTTTCCTTCGACAAGGAAATATAACGAATATAAAGGAATCATAAAAATTATTCCCGCATAACTCATCATAAATGTTATTGCAAGTGAATTTTTACGAACAGATTCAACTTCGTTTGTATAAACATATCCGTGGCAAAGCTCAAATTTAAAAACTTTTTTTCTAAATAATTTTTTAAAATAATTTAAATCTTCAATATTTTTTTTATATTTTTTTGAAAATAAAGATAATATAGACTCTTCAGGAACATACTCATTTTTCATTAATTCATTATCTATCTTTTTCTTTTTTTTCTTTTTCATATTTTCCTACTCTTTTTATTTCAAATAATATATCTAATAATTTTTATCTTTTAAAAACTTGGAATAACTTCGAGCATTCATTGCAATAAAGCTATTCTTTATTTTACATCAAATTCAATATCATGAAAATGTTTCTTCAAACTTCTATCTGATTTTGAAAAATAATCTTTTATATGAGCTACTATTTGTGTTGACGCTCTGTTATTTTTATAGTAATCAATTTGACCTTTTGCTATTTTCTGAAAATCATCAGATAAAGCTTTTTTAATTGCTTTTTCAATATCAAATTCATTAGGAAGACAGTCAATTACACTTTTTGTTTTCGCCCTACCCTTCTGCCTATCACCTATATTGACAGTTGGAACTCCAATTACAGGAGCTTCAACAACACCACTTGACGAATTTCCAATAATAACTTTTGAATATTTCAATGCAGATAAATATTTAATAGAACCTAAAGACACTGTAACAAGCCAATTATTTCTATTTTTAGCCTCTTTCTGCCAAATCTCGTTAATAGTTCTACCACCTGAATCTGCATTAGAAAGTGTTATAAGGTAATTCATCCCTTCTATTTTATCCATTGCTTTTATAAGTTGGTAAACCTGTTCTTCTGAAGTATTGCTTTCTAAAGTTACAGGATGAAATG
This sequence comes from Candidatus Rifleibacteriota bacterium, assembly GCA_905236865.1. Taxonomy (GTDB): domain Bacteria; phylum Muiribacteriota; class Ozemobacteria; order Ozemobacterales; family Ozemobacteraceae; genus RUG334. Next base: position 718 of record CAJOQX010000206.1, on the reverse strand, counting down.
TAACAATAGAATAGTTTTCAATCATTTCTTTGTTTGGAAACATACAAGCAATTTCTTCTTTGCTTAAATATTTTGTTGTTAGACAAGATTCTACGCTTGTATCGCCAACATTAAAAACATTTTCAGGTAATTCGCCAAGTTGTATTATTCTTTTTGCAGATTCTTCACTTCCTGGAAAATGAAGATTACTCATTTTTGTTATACAATGCCTGATGGAATCATCAACAACACCCTCGGTAACATCTCCGCCTGCTATGTGAGCAATAGGTATTCCCATTAAAAAAGCGGAAGTTGCTACAGCCATCGCTTCAAAACGGTCGCCTAGCACTATAAGCATTTGAGGAGTATTATTTTTGAAGTATTCTGAAAACTTGCAAATAGCAGTTCCTGTAGCTGTTGCCATTCCATATTTACTATCATCTTCAATAGGAATAGGTATTTTAACTATATACTTACCATAACCATCTTTTTCTATTTCATCTATGGTATGACCAAAATTATGGTTTAAATGACTACCTGTCACAATAAGTTTTATTTCAATATCTGAATCATGAAACAGTTTGTCTATGACAGGTTTTAAAGGGGTATAATCTGCCCTTGTTCCTGTAAAAACAGCTATTTTTAGCATATCAAATTTCATTTTATAATTTCCCAATGACCGCTATAACCACTGCCTATATATTTAACGTTTGGCATAGATTTTATATATCTTTTTATT
>CAJOQX010000205.1 GCA_905236865.1 Candidatus Rifleibacteriota bacterium | reverse complement strand
TTGTTCAGCACTTAATTTAAAATATTTTAAAGCTTGTTCAAAGTCTTTTTCGTTTCCCTTGCCCTCATAATACATTTTACCTAACCAAAGCAATCCATTAGAATTATTTTCTTTTGCACTTTTTTTAAATTTTTTAAGAGCTTCTTCATAATTCTGATCAAAACCTTTGCCGTAATAAAGCATTATTCCTAAGTAATAATAGGCATCTGCATTATGTGACAATTCAAAACATCTTTTCGCTTCCATATAGCTTTGTCTTGGAGCTTTTCCACAAAGCCACATCTTACCCGCTTCTAAGCGACAGTCGTAATCATTATAATAATTATTTGAACTGAAGTATTCAAAAGCTTGTTCATTATCTTTATCAACCCCTATACCATCACGATACATAATTCCTAAATAATACTTAGCATATCCAGCTTTAAAATATTTTAATGCCTCTTTATAATCTTGTGGAACTCCATTCCCATTATAGTATAGTAAACCTAATTCTACAGCTGCCTCAGAATAATCTTGTTCAAAGCTAAGTTTTAAGTATTTCAAAGCTTCTTCTATATTTTGTTCAACACCTTTGCCGTCACGGTACATTAATCCAAGATAATACTTAGACATTGAATCATTTTCACAAAGTTTAAAATACTTGAAAGCTTCTTCATAATTAACAGGAGTTCCTTTGCCTTCAAAATTCATCCTACCAGCATACAAAGCCGCATCCTTATAATTTTGGTCGGCACTTAGTTTAAAATATTTCAAAGCTATTTTATAATCATGTAAAACATGAATATAATTGGAAAAAGCATAATCATATTGAGCTTTTGCGTTTCCTCTATCGGCTGATAATTTTAACAACATATTATCTTCTTTTTCTTTATTAATTCCACTCATGCCTAACCGCTTCATTTCATTAAGCCAAAATAGACCTAATGGGTTATCATACTCAAACAATTCATAAGAAATCTTAAACGCCACAGCATAAATTTTACTATCTATAAAATCTTTAATAATTTTATTATAATCTGCATCAACTCTATTTTTCTTTGAATAATTCTCAACAATATCAATTAACTTCCGATTTTTTTGCTTAAATTGATAAAAACATAGTCTTTGAGCAGGATTTAATAAACGAGAAAAAAAATCTATTAAATAAAAGGCAATTATCTCATTATACATTTCATTGTAACCAAAACAATTTTTTATTTCTTGCAATAAACTCATTAAAAAGTCATCACTGTCATTTTCTTCTTCACAACTTTCAACCATTCTTTTTATTATACCTAGATTGTTTATTTTTGATAAAAGCTGTTTTTCAACTTTCAAATCTGGTGCCAAATCTCCTAAATAACCAATAAATCTATGATTAACAAAAATTTCTTCGCCAAATGTTTTCTTAATGAAATTTAATATGTCTTCAAGGTTATATTCATCATAATCTCTTCCTGGAATAATCAAACCTTTTTCTCTATGCTCCAAATGATTATAATAGGCACTTTTGCTAGCTAAATCATATTTTATATTATTTTGATCTGTTTCTTTGGAAGAAGCTTTTTCAGGTTTGTAATTTAACCAAGTTTCTTCAATGGAAATAAATTTTATTAGATTTTTAAAATATTCATCATCGATTTTGGGTTCATCAACATGAGGTAACTCTGTAAGATTTTTAAAAGAACTATCATCTTTTTTAATTATATTATTTGTATTTTTGACTATATCAAACAAGACATTGGGTTCATAATTATCGCTGAAATTAAAAGCTATATTGATAGCATTTTTCCACAAAGGATTTTCTTCTAGTTTTTCAAGAGCTTCTTGGTAATTATCTGTAGAATCTCCATCTGACATAAATATAAAAATAGGTAAATAATCATCTTTAGATAGCTCTGTAAACTTCTTGTCAGAAAGTTTATTGCTCAATTCATTTAAGGCAGCTCCAAAATTACTGAAACCATTTGGATTCATTAGTTTATTTAAATCTTTCCCATCAGAAAAATCACCTTTTTCTTCTAATCCAAATAAAGATTTCCAACCAAAATTTGTTGAATAAGCCAGATATGCTATTTTTAAATCTGCTTTTTTCTCTTTGGCTATTTTTTCAAGAATTACCCGACAATTATGATAGCAGTACCTCATTTTAAAGTATTTGCTTTCACTTTGTTCACGAATACTATATACACTTGAAGAATAATCTTTTAAAAAGAAAACTGGTAGTTTTGGCATATTAACTCCTTAAGTTAGGGTAAAGGGAAGAGGGGAAAGGGAAGAGGGAGAGCTAGAGTATGTTAATAATATTATTAGATTTTCAATACTAAAGAATGTTTTTAAGGACTAACTTTTTTAGAGATCAATTGAGAATGTGCCCTAAAACTCGCCCTTGAAGTCGCTTCTAGTAAAAACTTTCACAGTAGCACCATCTAACACAATCCCCTTATCTCTAATCTCTGTTCTCTCATCTCTAAAAACCTATATTGCCACGCATCTTTTAGAGGTTTGCAATGAAGGTTTTGAAAAAAACAAAAATATTTTTGTTGTCGAAGTAATAATCACATAATTATCTCCTTTTTTCTTCAAAAAGCCTGCTTTGAGAAGATTTTCTAAGGTCACATAATTTATGTATCTATTTCCAAAAGGCATAATTTGTTTATAAATTCTAGCAGTTCTTGCTTTTGCATAGATTACACCTCGATTATTTAGTTTTTGTTGTATTAGAAACTCCTATAGTTTAAGTATACTACATTAAATAGATAATAAAGTCATTTGTGAAATAACTTTTATTGAATCAAGTTTACAGTTAAGTTCCTGTTCAAAGATTATTTTAAATAAAATTATATTTTTTATCGTCAAAAAAAAGCTGCAATCTCTTTTTTAGAGATAAGAGAAGAGAGAAAAGAGATAAGGGGATTGTTTTAGTTTATGAAAGTTTTCAGCTATTATTGAATTTTACAGATGACCGAGTTGCTTCGACTAAACTTTTTTAGAGTAAAGGGAAATTGAGAAATGAGAATTGATCTATAAGACCATAATTGGAGATGAGAGAATTATATTTATCATAATTTGCAAAAATGATAAGAATGTGATAAGAATATGATAAGAATGATTAGAAAGATATAGGAAATATGGCTAAATTTATAGAAGATGAAAACAACGAATTAAAAGAAATAGTTGTTGAAGATATAAAAAAAGTAATTATAGGTTTTGCAAATTCAAATGGTGGAACTCTTTATATTGGAGTTAAAGACAATGGCAAAATAGTCGGAGTCGCTAACCCCGATGAAGTAATGCAAAAGATAGGGAATATGATTAGAGATTCCATTAAACCAGATATTACAATGTTCATCCACTATAAGGTATTAGACACAAATAATAAACAAGTTGTTGCTATTCAAATAAAAAAAGGAACCAACAAACCCTATTATTTATCAAAGCATGGTTTAAAACCTTCAGGAGTTTTTGTTA
>CAJOQX010000204.1 GCA_905236865.1 Candidatus Rifleibacteriota bacterium | reverse complement strand
TAGTATTATATTTGAAACTACCACTTTTAATACTTGCTATTGCTCTCATAATTGCAGAAGGACCATAATTTATAAAATGAACAATTAAAGCATGGAAAAAGCCGAGAACTGAAGTATAAAGAAAGACGTTTAAAACAAATACATTTCCACAAATAGCACCGACTGCTCCCATCAACTTAACATCACCCATTCCGTAAGCACCGATAATAGCCAATGGAAGATATAAGGCAATACCAACAAGAGTGGCAAGAAAAGAATAACCCAAGCCAGACCAGCTGTTATAATAAAAACAGAGACACCAACCTAAAATAATAGCTGGAAAGGTAAGCCAATTATAAATTTTACCTTTCCAACTGTCTGTTACCATTCCAATGAATGATACTACACAACAAAGTATTTTACTTATTTCCAGCAACTCTTTCTACTTCTCCAACTCTTCGAACTAGATTTTTACGTAGCCGAAAATTTTAGCCCCAACTTTATTTAGGATATGTTTTGTTTCAATAAGGTTTTCTTCTTTGTCTCCATTTCTATGTAAAAATACAACTGCACCAGTCTGACCAGCTAATACAGCAGTTTCAGGATAATCAAGTAAAGCAGGAGTATCTATAAGAATGATTTCAATATTTTTCTTAAGATTATCAAGAATATCAACCATTATTTGTGAACCAAGTGCTTGTTCTGGATAACTAGGCATCATACCCGAACAAAGAATACTAAGGTTTTCTACTGGTGATTTTTGAACAACATCATAGATTTTTTCACCATTTAAAAGATTTGATAAACCTTTTATATTGTTTAAACCAAACATTCTATGTAACGATGGGTTTCTGAAATTTGCATCTACCAACAAAACCGAATAACCAGCTTGTGCAAGTAAAACCGCAACATTTGCAATCATAGTAGTTTTACCTGAATTTGATTTTGTTGAACAGGCTATAGCTATTCTTGTTTGTGTCGCAAGCATAGTTTTTTGAAGATTATCAACTAGATCTTTATAAGGTTTTAATATTTCAGAAGCTGGGTCGTTGAGAGAAACAAGACGTTCATCGTATTTTAAAGAAAGAATTTCGTCTTCAGAAACTAGACAAGGCAAACTCAAAGGAACAGAGACCAAAGGAGGAATCCTCAAAATAGTTTCAGCAGGTTCAGCTATAATTGGAGCAGGTTTTCTTTCTTTGTCTAAAGATCTGCGTAAATCAAGGTGGGCACCTAAAGAATTAGCAATTGCATCTGCAGATATTCCAACTAGCTCTGTTTTTGTCGGTGCAGGAGAGTAGAGTAAGAAAATTGCTGCAAGAACACCTGATAGCAAAGCTAGACAATCTCTTTGTATCGCTGAAAAACCTACAACTTGAGGTGGTAAATGATCTTTTCTTAGAACATTTATTCGACCAGTGGTAGTAGATTTAGAAATCTTAGATTCTTCTAGTTCTATCAATGTCTTCTTATGCATTTCTTCCAAAGCAGCTAAACGAAGACTTAGACCTTCAGGAGTTGAAGAATTGAGATTAGCAGCAGCTAACTTTCTTTTAGTGTTTAATTCTTCTTTTAAAAGAGCTAAATGTTGCTGATCATTCTTTATATTATTTTGTAAAGCAATATAATCTTTATTAGCTTTTTGTTTTTTAACTTTTGTTTTTGCTCTGGCAAGTCTGTATTCCAGATTTTTAATATTATTCTGGCAAGCGATAACCTTTGGATGTTTTTCTTTATAAGTTTTAAAAAGTTCTTTTAATTCAGCATTAGCTTTGGCTAGCTGATTTTTAACAGATTTATACTGTGGCAACTCTTGTTCTTCATAGTAAAAAGCATTTTGTGGAGTAGTCTGAAGCATTTTTGAAGAAACGGAAATCTTGTCTTCAAACATTTGAATCTGACATTCCAAATCAATTATTTCACTATTTCCTTGATATACATCATTAGAAGATGAAGTAATCTTTTGTTTACGAAGCTTTGAAATATCTTTTTCTAGATGTTCTAATTTTTTTTGTAGAAATGCTTCAGAAAACTCCTGAGCTTCTGAACTATATAAAAGAAATTTATTTGAAAGGATTTGAATTACAGCAGTCCCAATATCACTAAGCATATTAGGATTTACATATTTTACAGTAAGAGTTAAAAGGCCTGCGTCAGAGGGAGTTACTCTTGCGAGTTCTTTAATTTTAACAAGTTTTTTATCAAGTTTACATTTTTCTATAATTTCATCTTGAACATCTTTTTGAGCTAAAACAGCATTCATTTCTGCCGCAATATCATTTTCAGACATTTCTGCCGATGTCATAACTCTTATTAGCGAGCTACTTTTATATAAAGAAGGCGAAAAACGATTAATCAGGAAAGATGCTAAAATAGCTATAGCAATAATAAGAACTGCCCAGTGAGCTTTGGTTTTAATACTTCTCACAATTCCATCAAATAATGTTTCCTGACCCATTTTTTGCCTCCTAGAAATCATAATGCTCGCTACATTAATTTCTCCTAGTTATATCGGCATTAGAGAAAGTATAATTTATAATAAAGTTTTGTTTTTTGTATACATTCCTAGAGTTTATTAGTTTATATCTAGCTTAGCTTGGAAATTTTTCTTACAGTTTTTATAAAAGTTGAGATGGAATACCATACACTTCTTCGGCAACATCTCCATCTTCACCATCATTTAGATTTAATTTGTAACTTAATTGTTCTAGTTCCGTAGACAAATCAACGTTATTCACATGAACATTTTCAGTGGAAAGCAACTTAAACGGAGCAAAATTTAAAACAGCCTTGACCCCCGAAGACATAACCATATCATATATATCCTTAATAGCTTCTACAGGAACCGTTAAAATCAAAATATCAATTTCTTTTTCTTTTACAACTTTAGGAAGCTGACTAATTTCTGTTATTTCTGAAGCTTCACCAATAGCAGGACATAAAGGCTTCGTTGCAACATCAAAAAGAGCACAAATTTTAAAATTTTTCTTTTTGAATCCTGAATAGCAAGCTAAAGCCATTCCTAAACGCCCTATTCCTACAATACCCACATTTCTAGTTTTATGCAAGCCAAGTATTTTAACAATCTGTTCTTTTAACTTTTTTACAGAATAACCTACACCACGTTTACCAAATTCCCCAAAATATGCAAGATCTTTACGAACTTGGGCAGGATTAAAAGCAAGACGCTGAGCTAATTCTTGTGAAGAAATAGTTTTAACATCTTTATTTAAAGAATTAAGAAATCTCAAATATATAGAAAGACGTTTAACGGTTGGTTGAGGAGGTATTAATTTTGTATTCACTAGATTATTCCTTTAAATTTAAAGAAGAGCAGCCACATAAGAAACATTGATCATTTATTCTATTTTTCCCTGGGCGTTGAAGTTCTGTCAGTTGAATTGCGGTTGATTTTCCACATGAAATTATTATGCCTGATTTTGGACAACAAGATATAACTTTTCCTGGCTTTATATCTTTTTTTTCGCAGTCTACAACTTTAGCACGAAAAACTTTTATTCTTGTTTCTTTTTCACATTCAAACCATGCACCAGGACAGGGACTCATAGCATAAATCAGGTTTCTTATTTCTGAAGCTGTTTTATTCCAATCTATTTTAGCTGTTTCTGTTGTAATTTTTGAAGTATAAGTAGCTTTACTATTGTCCTGCGAAACAGGTGAAATCTTACCTTCAGCATATTCAACTAAGGTTTTTGCGAGCAACGGTGCTCCTGAAAAAGAAAGCTTGTCATGAATCGCTTCCAAATCATCGTTTTCTTCAATGACAATCTTATTTGTAGCAAGCATATCCCCTTCATCCATACCTTTACTCATTAACATAACGGTATTGCCTGTTTCTTTCAACCCTTCAAGAATTGCATACTGCATTGGAGAAGAGCCTCTAAATCTAGGAAGTAAAGAAGCATGAAGATTCACAGGAGCAATTTTAGGTATATCTAAAACTGATTGTGGGAGGATTAACCCATAAGCAACAACAACAAGATAATCTGGCTCAAAAGAACGAAGAACTTCTATTTCTTCAGGTTCTTTTTTAAAACTGACAGGAGATCTTACAGGGATATTGTGTTCTAAAGCAAAAGCTTTTACGGGGGTTGGAGTTAGAGCTTTGCCTCTTCCTTTAGGTTTATCTGGCATTGAATAAACCGCTTTAACATCAAAATCATTTGATTCATAAAGCATTTTAAGGCAGGGAACTGAAAAGTCAGGACTTCCCATAAATACAATTTTATAAGGTTTTTCTGCTTTCTTCTCCATTTTATTACCCTCTTTTACATATTATTCTTCTGTTTCTTCTTCTGTAGCTAAAGTTCCACCTTGTTTTATTATTTCAAGTTCGTTTTTTATCTGAAGTCTACGAGCACTAGACATTCTATCAACAAAAACAACTCCATCTAAATGGTCTATTTCGTGTTGAATGGCTCTTGCTAAAAGACCTTCTGCTTCGACTTCATACAAACCACCATCGCTGGGATCTATATATTCAGCTGTAACCTTTGTTGCACGAACTACATTTTCACTTAATCCAGGAAAAGACAAACAACCTTCTGCAGCTTTTTCTTTCCCAGATTTTTTTATGATTCTTGGATTAATCATTGCTATTGGGTCATCACCGCAATCTATAACTACTAATCTAATGTTTTTGCCTATTTGAGGTGCTGCAAGCCCAACTCCGTTTGCATCATACATTGTTTCAAACATATCGTCTACTAATCTTTGAATGTCGTTATCAATCTTTGTTATTGGTTCAGAAACTTTTTTTAAAGGTTCTTCACCGTAATGAAGTATTCTGTATTTCATATTAGCTCCAAGCTTGTAATTCTTTCAAAATTATAGTTTTCGTGAATAATATCACAAACTTCAATCTGGTGCAACTATTCAAATTTAAAAGAGGTGAGGAGAATTGAGAGATGAGAGGTGGGAAGTGGTAGGTGGGAAGTGGTAGGTGGTAAGTGGTAAGCCTTTTTTTAAAGGAAAAAGCAAATGAGAGCCTTACGGCTCTCGTGGTAAGTGGTAGGTGGTAAGCCTTTTTTAAAGAATCAGATTAATGACTTTATTAGAAATTCTTTTGTGCCTTGCAAATAATCCATTGGGGGAATTTCTGGCATTACATAACAACCAGGTCTTTGCTTAACAATAGCTCTAGCACAAGCGACCATAATCTGACCAGTCAACGCAGGATTATTGATAGTCATTTCAAACTTAAAACGCTGGCTTTGGGTAATTCCAGAAACGCCTTTTCTTTCCATTAAGACACCATGTCCCATATCTTTACATTCATCAATACTAGCAACAGGAATAACATGAAGTTCATCATGAGCAAAATAAGAATCTGCTTTTAATTCATCATATATTTGTTCTACGGTATAACCATCTTCTAGTTCAACATAAACCATTCTACTGTGAATACCAGCACCGCATGGTATAGTCATAGATAAAGCATTTCTAACGCCTTTTTTAGAACGAGCTACCACAGAGTGTCCCATACTCATTCCTGGGCCGAAATTAGTGTAAGTTAATCCCTTTGGAGCCATTGCCATCATAAGAGTTCTTACAACAGAGTCAGAACCTGGATCCCAACCAGCTGCTGTAACAGCTCCAACATTGTTCTTTTTTGCCAATTCATCTAGTTTTTCATGTAAATCGTAAATATCTGTATGAATATCGAAACAATCTACCGTATAAATACCTTTAGAAAGATATAAAGGAGCTAATTCTGGAACCATTCTTGAAGGACCGCAAAGTATTGCCACATCAACTTTTCCTAATTCATCTATATTTGAAACAACTTTGACATCGTTTAGTTCAATAGGCTTTTTATTCAAAGATTCAGAACGTCTAACAACACCTACCAATTCCATATCAGAAGCAGCTCTAACAGCTTCTACTGTAAAACGACCAACATTTCCATAACATACAACAGCTATTTTAAGCTTATTCATTGTTTTCTCCTTATTTTTCAACTTGCAAGATTAATAGCACAAGTTTTTTCTCTAAGCAATAATAAATAATGTTAAGAATGTTAAGATTTAAAAAGCTTATCCCCCACCCTCTTGACTGAATGTCTATAAATAATTAATATGGGATTCGGTTATAAATCTTTTAAGAAAGAAATAATATGGAAATAG
>CAJOQX010000203.1 GCA_905236865.1 Candidatus Rifleibacteriota bacterium | reverse complement strand
GTCATAACTTTCAGCATAGACCACAACGGGAACGACCTGTTCGACGCATCGCCGTCACATACAAGATACAGGCTCAACACCTCGTTTACCGCAACGTCGACCTACGCATTCACAAGGGCGAGCGACTGGCAGCAGATATTCGACGCAATCTCTGTATCTGCCATAGACAGCGGAAAAGTCACGAAGAGCCATGGCACAAACAATGTAGCAATAGGTTTCACCGAATATCTGACACAGGGCACAACTTATACCGTTTCTATGACCGATCCAGGACTGGACGGTGTTCTTGTAACTCCTTTCTCAGCAAAAACAATCACCACGATGGAAAAAGTCACGCTCACGATAGCAACAAACGCAGGAAGCTATTTCAACGAGTCGGAAGGGCTTTATATGCTGGACCCAACATTTACAGTCACTTCCACTTATGAGTTCAACAGCTCCGATAAAGCTATTGTTTCATCTTGTCTGCAAGTTTCCGACCTGGCAGAAAGCGGAATGTCAAAAACATGGGTCGGTATGAGCCTCGGGCTTTCATTCGTCGGCGAGCTGGATGTCGGCAGGGCATATACCATATCCATGGCCGATCTTTCCGCAATAGAGGCTATCGACATAGAAGTTTTCCCGTCAAAAGTATTCAACACAGTTGAAAACAATACTCTTACAGTCCGCCACTACCAGATGAACATTGACAATGACAGCTACACGCTGTATGAAACAGAAAATCTGACCAGAAGAGTCAAGAGCGACCAGACGCCACCAGTTAAAACCTACACAGGCTTTTCTTCACCGCCCACAATTACCAGAAATATAAGCTACAACTCAGCAAATGAAATAAACTACTACTATTCGAGAAACAGCTACACGCTGACTGTAAACAAGAATACAGGAATTTCTGGAACTTCAGGAGGAGGTTCATACAGATACGGCAAGAGTGTCACTGTAGGCTACACCCTGTCGGACGGCTACGATTTCGACAAATGGACGGGTGACAGTACTGCTGCGACTTTCAATATGCCGGCTTCGGACGTGACAATGGCCGCCAACGCCAAGTTACATTACTACAGTATCACCTGCAATCTGAATGGCGGGTCGCTATCTTCTGCGAATCCAGCCAGCTATACCATTCTTTCCAGCAATATAACCCTGAACAGACCGACAAAAAGCGGATATTTCTTTATGGGGTGGACAGGCAGCAACGGGTCGACCGCTCAAAGAACGGTAACAATAAACTCTGGTTCCAAAGAGGACAAATCTTACACTGCCACCTGGTCCACTTCCGCTGTAGGTAAGTATAACAACGAAAATTATGATTTACTAATAACAAATGGTTATACTTTTGTGAAAATATTTAATCAAGATGTTACAGGTGGGTATTTCGCTCAAAACGAAAGTGTTATTTTAAATACAGGAAATAAAGATAGCTACTTGTATTCAAGACTAGGAATTATGCAAAATTTGAAAACTTCTGCAGAAACAAAATATGTTTTTAGGCTATATTATCCAGAACAAACAGCAAGAACTAATATTTGGAAACAGACCAATAGACCTCAAGATGAAACAGAATACAATGGCGATGGAAGTAGATACGCAGATGGATACGAAGCAATATCTATAAATTCAACAGGAAATAATTGGGGAGGTTTAGTAAAGTCTATATCTGGTGGTTCTTATATAGATGGAACTACTTATATTGTATATTGGTGGTATGCTATAGCTACTTATGCTTACTATTCTCCAAACGGGATGCCTGGACCCAACAGTATAACAGTAAGTAAAGTTCAACTTTGGTTAGCAACTGATGCAAATAAATTTACTTTTCCCTGATTTTTAAAAATTTATGACTAATTTTTATACATTTTTGTGATTAAAAAAGGTACATTCATTTTTAAATATAGATTATTTCAGAATAGGTATAGTATGAGTTTTTAAGCTTAATAATTTTCATAAAAATACATATTGACTTATAGCTAAAAAGTTGTAAAATGACTCATCGGTCAGTTTTTAAAATCGACTAAGTAGTCGGTATTATAAAAATGACAATAAAGTTAAAGGTAATTGGGTCTAATGCAGAAGAAAAACGAACAAACAATGAATCGCATTTTTAAATCAGCAGAAGATTTATTTTCTGAAAAAGACTTCCACGATGTAAAAATAGAAGAAATAGCTAAAAATGCGGAAGTTGGCAAAGGCACAATATACACCTACTTTAAAAGTAAAGAAGATTTATTATTCCAATGCCTAACCCATAATGTTGAAGAACATCAAAAAGGATTTTCAAAAATCATAAATTCAGATCAAGATTTTAAATCTATTTTGAGAAAAGTTTTTGATTATATGTATGCTTTCTTTAGGGAAAAAGCACCTTTAATTCAACGTATAATGACATTAATGCCAAAACTTAAACTATCTGAAACGGATATTAATAAGGCTAGACAAATGTTCCAAAATGGCTTAAATGATAGTTCTAAATTCTTTCAAAGAGGTATAGATGAAGGAATAATTACAAATTCTATGACTTCAAGACAAATCGCAATCATTTTTCAAAAGATGTTCGACTTCAATGTTTTATTTGCTTTTTATGGCGAACCTGAAATGAGTGTTGAAGACTGTTATAGATTTTTTACCAAGACTTTTTTTAAACAGGAGTTACAAAATGAATAAATCAAAATTATCTACTCTTTTTTTATTAGCAATATTGATTTGTGGACCCACTTATGCTCAAGAATATAAGATTCAAGCATTAGATAAAAATTTGAATCCAATTGAAGAACCAGAAGAAATAAAAGAAAAAGTTTACAACTATTCTGAATTTGATTTAGATTCTGCTATAGAAATTGCTCTTAAAAGCAATAGAACGATAAAGAATGCCGAAACAAGTCTAGAAAAAGCTGAAGCTGCTGTATGGCAAGCTAGAACTGCAGCTAGTACAAAAGTTACAGCCGATGCAAGCAAAACCAAATTAGAAGATGGAACTATGCAGGGTGTCAAAGACGCAACTCTAGATGAAATGAATGGTTCTCATCTAAAGTTGACACAGCCGCTTTATTTAGGAAAAGCTGATAGAGCTGGAATTACTTCTGCACGTCTTGGCAGAGAAATAGCAAAGTCTTCTCAAACTTTAACAAAACAAAATATTGTTATGTCCGTAAGTAAAGCTTATTATGCTTGGCTATATGCTCGTGAAGTAGAAAACGTTGGAAAAATGGACTTAGACTTAGCACAAGCCCATTATGATTTGGTAAATAAGAGATTTCAAGCTGAACAAGCATCAAAATATGAATTGCTTCGTGCAGATGTTAGATTGGCACAGTATAAAAGTTCCTTCCTAACCAACAAAAATGATGCATTAATGGCAAAGCTTTCATTATTAAAATTGCTATCTCTCCCAATGGACACTCCAATAGACACAACAGATAAGCTTGAAATAGAAGAAATAAAACCAGATGTATTAGATGACCTTAATAAAGCTGTAGACCTTAGAGAAGACCTCAAAATATCTAGAGCTAAAAAGAAAATTGCTGAACAGAGCTTAGTTTCCGCAAGAAGTAATGGAAATCCATCAATAATTTTAAGTGCCCAATATGGTTATGATAAACCTTCGAATAGAAAAGCTGGTGGAAAAAGTTCAGATAGTACTTGGAATGCAACTCTAGCTTTATCAATGCCTATTTTAGATGCAAGCCTGACAAGAAGCAAAATAAAAGAAGCTAAAGCAGGAATAAAAGAAGCCGATAACAATTATAACGAAAGCCTAGAAAATACCGAATTAGAAGTATATAAAGCTGCTTTAAGTTTACAAACAGCAATTGAAGTTCTTGCTTCACAAAAAGAAAACTTGAAACAGGCAGAAGAAACATTGAGATTGGCTAAAGTTCGTTATGAAAACGGTCTTTTCACTCAAATAGACTTATTTGACGCTGAAAATGCTTGGTCAAATGCAAAACTTATTTATTTGCAGGCTATTTACAATCATCATAATGCAAGACTTGCTTATCAGTTAGCTGTTGGTAAGCTTGGACGTGATATAAAGGGGTTTTAATTAATGAAAAAACAAGTTAAATCAAATCAGTCACAAAAAACAAAACAAGTTACCCAAGTTTCTAACCAAAAGTCCCAACACTGGATTGCTAAAGTTATAGTAGTATTTGCTATTTCAGCTGGTATCTTCTTTGGAATTAATTCTATGGGATCAGCCGCTACAAATGCAACCCAAACAGCTTCAGAAAAAACTTCTACTACAAAAAATGAAATAGTAACTCCTGTATTTTCTGAAATAGTAAAAACAGGGACTATTAGCCAAAAGATTAAAACCTCTGGTGAAATAAAGCCTATGCTTGGTGTAAGCGTTATTCCAGAAGCATCTGGAAAAATAGAAGAAATTTTCGTTGATGTTGGTGATTTTGTAAAAAAAGGACAGAAACTTGCTCAAATCAATGATGAAACACAACAAGCACAGTATCAACAAGCAAAAGCATCTTTGAATGTTGCTAATGCCTCTATAAAGATGCAGGAAGTTACTATTGAAAGTGCTAAATCTTCATTAGTTTCTGCTAAAGCTTCTGTTGAAGCTTCTGAATCTCAATTAAAGAATCTAACTGTAACAAGAAAACGTCTAGAAAAGCTTTTTTCTGAAGGTGCAGTTTCTAGACAGGACGTTGACGATATAATTACAAAATATGATAATGCAAATGCTGCTCATATTGCTGCTCAGACTAATGTAAAAAGAGCAAGCGATGCAATTCAAACTGCTCTTGTTACTCTTGAAATGAGAAAAGCAGAACAAACTCAAGCAACTGCTAATCTTAATGCAGTAAAAGTAAATTTAGAAAAAACTATTGTTGACGCTCCATTTGATGGTGTTATCACAGCAAGATATGATGACCCAGGTGCTAATGTAAATATGTCAAAACCTCTATTTGATATTCAACAAAGTAATCCTGTAAAAATTATTGGTACTGTTATTGAAAAAGACCTTTATCAACTTATTGCAGGCAAAACCAATGTTGCTATAACAGTAGACTCTGTAGAAGGAGTATTTAAAGGTATTGTAGACAAGATTTATCCTTCAATTGATAATTCTAGCAGAACTGGTAAAATTGAAATTCATTTGAATAATTCTGATAACAGACTAAGAACAGGTATGTTTGCTAAGATTGATGTTCTAAT
>CAJOQX010000202.1 GCA_905236865.1 Candidatus Rifleibacteriota bacterium | reverse complement strand
TTGAAAGATGGGAATGAGGCTTCGCCTCGTAATAAGTGGTGTGTGGTAGGTGGTGAGTTGCCAAAAGCTTCTCCAGACAAAATCTTTATTATACAACCAGAACCTTCTAAATTTGATAAATATAAATCAATATTTTATAATTCTTTTGCTATTTTGTTTTTATCTTTATTAATAACTTTTTGTTCTTATGTTGTTTATTCAACTTCATATAATCGTTTGAAACAAGAGGCAGATGTGGAATCTGTTAGATTATACGAACAGTTAAACACTGATGATGCTTTTAAAACAGCTTTTGAAAATATGTGCATTAATTTTTCTTACGATGTGAGAAAATGCTTAAACTCTAACAATGATAATCATACCCATACCCATAAAAGAATTGTAGAGGAGATTTATAATAAATATAAAAATAATGGAATCTATATTCCATATTTCTATTGTAGCTTTTTTAATAAAGATGAAAAATTCTTTTTTGATTCTACTTCTAAAGGTTTTTCATCAGAAACTTGTAAGGCTATAGGAAGCTTTTCTATTTCGTTAAAATATGGTGATGAAGGCGAAACTTTCGATGAGCTTAAATCAATATATGAAAATAATACTATTAGCAGTCTTTCTTTTTTATTAGATGGAATACTGGAAAAAAGCAATACATCCAAAGGTATTATTTTAAAAAATGATATACCAAATCCAAAATATCTTAGAGATATAAGTGTAAAAAATTTTGCTGGTGAAACATCTGATTCAAAATTTTTTGAAAGAGAATATTACAGACGTGCTGCTGTGGCTAGAATAGATAAGAAAGACTTGTTGTTGTTTTCAGACAAGATTTATTTAGATAGCCAAGAAATTAAGCAAGATAAAAATATGATTGCTTACATTTTATTTGCAATTCCTTATTATGTTGAATTAAGTGACATTATGAATTTTTATTCTTTTATGTCTGGTGAAAGGTTTTTATTGGCTTTAAATAAAGATGAGCAATGGATTTATTCAAATGATTTTAATGAAAATGAAAAACTATTTCTTAAATCAAATAAATTCGATGATAATGTAATAAAAAATAAAGGATATTATATTAATAAAATTAACTTAGATAAAGAAACTTGGAATATTTATTTAACAACAAAGGAATTAAATAAACAATATATACCACCTAGATATTATTATTTATTCTTTATTTCTATTTCTTTTATATTAGTTCTTATTAGGTATATTCTATATAAATTCAAAATTTTAATTAATAATGTAAAAAGCATTTCTTTTAGTCTTAGATATGATATTTTGGTATCTGCTTTCTTGCCTCTTTTAATTATATTATTTACTTCTATATTATATATTTACGAAGATATTAATGTTAAGAAAGATGAGAGAATTAGAGAGATTAGTCAAAATATTGATTTTATAGAAACTAGAGATTTGTATTATTTGCCATTTGGTAAATTTTATTATCATAATATTTCTAATTCTAATAAACTTATAAAAAACATAGAAAACAAAAACAAAGAAAATATAAAAGAAGATTTTGATAGGAATTTCGACCTTGATAGAAATATAAAATCTTTTGAAGAAAGTAATAAAAACAATAACGAAGATGTAGAAGATATAGAAAAAACTCCTATATTTCAAAATCCTATATTGTTTGTTGTAAGCAATGATTTCTCACATTTGTCTATCAATGAAGAAACTAATAATGTTGAGTCTACGACTGAAATGATAGCTAGTTCTCTAAAAAAAATTATTGAATCCTCTTTTATTGGAAAGAAAGTAAAATCTTCTGATATATACGATAAAGATAAAATCCAAAGTGAATTATATATAGAACTATTATATTCGATTTTTGGTGGAGAAATAATGACAAAACTGCTGAATTTTCCAAACAATCCCATATTGGTTAATGTTGCTTTTACAAATGCTATTTTATATCTTTGCCCTTATCCTGAAATTACAAAACCTAATTATGTTTTGTTTGCATTTATTCGTATTGTTGACGATATATTCTTGTCAAGATTGTGTAATTTAAGAACAGAAAAAGAAAATGAAACTATATTAGAAAACAAAGAAGAAAAGAAAGATAATTATGATAAATATAAATACTATTTAAATAGCGATAAAGATGTCATTTATTCTTTCTATTCAAGAAACAACAAAATTGGTGATAATTTTTTCTTTAATAAAATACAGGATTATAATATTTTAAAAGAGCTACTCTTAGCTTCTTATATGATTAATTCTAGTTATTTTCCTGTATCAAAAAAAGTTGATATATACAATGGTTGTTTTTTAGAAGCTAGATCTGGTAAATACGCTAACGATAGAGTTTATGCCGCAATTGGTTCAGTAAAACCTGTTTATAATAAGGCTTACTCAAATATTCCTATTTTTGTTATTTTTACATTAATATCTTTAACTTTGATTTTTTTTATAGCTAATATTATTATTTCAGATTTGCTTGCTCCTGTTAAACAGCTTATTGATGGAGCAAAATCAGCTTCTAATGGTAATTATTCATTTAGAACAAATTTTGATAGGGGTGATGAACCTAGTGAACTTTGTAGTTCTTTTAATAAAATGATGAAATCATTAGAAGACAAACAGCTTATGAACCGTATGGTTTCAAAAACAGCTCTTAGGGTGACCGCAAACGAATATGATATAGCTAGTAAAAAAATAGATGCTGTAATTTTATACATAACAGTTCCTAATTTTGACGAAATAATGAAAAATACACCATCTTTTGAACTCTTTACAAAACTAAAAAAACAAATTGCAATAATTTCTGAAATAGTATTGAAAGCAGGTGGGGACATAGACAAGATAATGGGTGAAAAGCTCCTTGTTGCTTTCCGTTTAGGGAAAAAAACATTAAGGGAAGTAGCTATTTCTGCTTGTAAAGCTGCAATTGAAATAGAAAGAAATAATCAGCTTGATTATAAGGTTTCAATTGGAATAAACTGCGGTCAAGTAATATCGGGGTTCTTGGGAGTAGGAAATAAACGAGACTTTACTATTATAGGAGACCCTGTGAATGTTGCTGCTAGGATTGCAGTTTTTGCTGAAAAATTAGATTCTGAAAGATGTATGATTTCAGATAATTTATATAATATAATAAGTGATAGTATTAATGTACTAGAATATGGTAAAGTTGAATTAAAAGGTAAATCACAATCATTGAAAGTATATAAGTTAATTTAACTATGAAACATAATGCTATAGATAAAAATAACGCTATATTTATCATCCTTTTGTTTATTATTCCATTTATTGCATTAAATAGTACTATAGTTATTTTTTCAAATATCAATAATAATTGGGCTAAGAAGGAACAAGAAAAAGCTGCTAAGCATGAAGTAGAAATCTTAGCATCAGAATCAGACTTTTCTAATCAGTTTGCTTCTCATTTTGAAAGGTTTTTTGAAAAATTTAAAAATGAAGTTAATGATATAAAAGATAAAACTCTTTTGGAAAACAGAATA
>CAJOQX010000201.1 GCA_905236865.1 Candidatus Rifleibacteriota bacterium | reverse complement strand
GCTTTTTACTCCATAATTAGTTTATTCTAATTATTTTAAAATCCCCCTTAATCCCCCTTTACGAAAGGGGGCGAGGACATTACTCCACACATTATTTTTTATTAAATTTTCTAGTTTTAGCACAGCCTCCAATGAGAGGCTTTAGGACAATTATTCCTAAATAATTTTTTTACGGTGCTGGAACATATTTTCTAACTTCAGACTCTGTTGTTACATAGAAACAGTCTTTGTCATCCACTGCTATTCCAAAGATATCAGTGTCAGTTATTTCTACTGTACAAATATGACCGCCAAGTACACCTATATTTTTAGTATCAAGCTTTTGTATTTTTTTACTAACGTAATCAAGAACATATAAATTATCATATTCATCAATAGCTAAATATAATGGACTATTAAATTGACAAGGTGAAGAGCCTGAAGCACCAGTTGCTTGTTCATCGGCATCGTGCCACCCTCCTGCTTCTTGTCCTTCTGCTAAACCAAACCAGCCTTCAAACTGATTATTAGCATCATATTTGCAAATTCTGTGATTTCCTGCATCACATACATATAGATTATCTGAAGAGTCAACTGCCATACCGAAAGGCTGATTTAATTGAGCCTGCCCTATTGAATAAAGATATTCGCCAGAATTATTAAATCTTAATACTTGATTTTTATCACAATCAGCAACAAATATATCTCCTACTGAATTACAAGCAAGTCTTTGAGGTGACTTAAACTGACCGTTACCATTTCCACCAGAGCCAAAGCATTTTACTTCACTTCCTGAGGGTGAGAACATTACCAAACGTCTGTTACCTGTATCTGCAACCCAAATAGTATTTTCTTTATCTATGATAACGTCAGAAGGATTAAGAAGTTGTCCTACTTTGCTTCCTTTTGAGCCTATTTTTCTTTCAAAAGTTCCATAAGTATCAAATTTTGAAATAGTACAATCAGAAGAATCAACTATATATAGTGAATCTTTATCAGGATTCATTGAAATTCCTAAGAAATTAATATTCTTACCTGTTAAATCTGGTGTTTGTTGGCTTTTATATATACCAGTCTTACTAAAGACTTGTATTCTTGAATTTTCACTATCGGCAATATACATATTTGACCCAAATAACTTTATGTCTGTAGGTTTCATGAATTGAGAATTTCCGTTGCCTTCTTCCCCTATAACTTCACAAGCAAGATTAGTTATATTGATTTTTTGGATATCATTTCTACCTTTATCTGTAACATAGATATAACTACCATCACAAACTACAGAAGTTGGGAAATCAAAACCTACATTAGAATCATCTTGTTCTCCAAATTCATTTTCATCTGTATGTTTCCCATTAGTTCCGTTATAGTATCCATACCAGCATTTAAAATTATATTCTTTATTATCACCATTTCCAGTAATGTCGAATTGCTGAATTCTATGATTACCAGAATCGGCAACAAATAAGCTTGTTTCATTTGAATTAAGGCATAGTCCATTAGGTAAAAAGAATTTCCCGTTTCCATAACCACCAGAGCCAATAGTAGTAACCATATTTAAGTTTTCATCAAAAACAATAATTTTGTTTTTGTTGGAATCAGGAGCTGCAGCATTCATATCAGAATCTGACTCTGCAACATAGATATGACCTGTTGTTTTAGAAATGCATAACCCCATAGGAACACCGTTAAATTCATAATCAGAAGTTTCGGTTATAGAGCCATCACTAATTTTAATTAATTTTTTCTGATTAAAATCAGTTATTATTATATCTCCATCATTGTTTACTGCACCAGTATAAGGCTCATAAGAAGTATAACCATCAGCTACTGAAATATAATTATATTGGCCATTTTCTAAATACCAGAGTCTATTATTTTCAGGGTCACATAAATAGACAGTATCAGCGTCTTTTACTATTACACCAGTAATTAGAGGATTGCTATTAATCAGACTTTCGCTAAATCTTGCTGAAACAAGTTCAGAATAACCAGAAGCTGGAATAATATTAATCTTAGGACCATTTATTTCGTATCCATTAATATTTAAAATTATATTACCTGTTTGAGCCTTTTTGGGTAAATATACTTCAATTTCATCTTCTGCCCAAGATTTAACTTCACCTTCAATATATTCTACTTGATTATTTTCTCCATAAGATAAAAATTTAACACAACTAGAGCCGAAATCTGTCTTTTCACTTTCTCCAAAACCTTCGCCAGTTAGTGTTATAACAGTTCTTTCAATATCAGATTCATAAGTATAGTGAGTTGCTTCTTCTGGAGACATATCCTTTATGTATGAAACAGAAAAATCTCCTAGAGAACGTTTTCTCCCTCTAATAATCAAATCTAAATTTGCAGTATGCGGAGCAGCTCCATCTAGTTCTTTGACTTTAAATTTTATAGAGCGGTTAGTCCAAGAAATTATATTTTCAATTTTCTCATCGTTAAAAAATAAATCAGAATTTTCTGCTTTTGAATCGCCAAAACCGTAGCCTGTTAATGTGATTTCAGTTCCAGGAACAGCATAATTACAACTCAATTTAGTTTTATAATCCATACAAACAAAATCATAACTACTACTAAGTGTTCTGCCATCTATAGTTCTAACAGTAATTTTACCAGACTCTGCTTCATCAGGAACAGTAACTTTTATAAGTTCGTCTTCCCATGAAATAATTTCTGCTTCAGGAGCCCCTGCAAAATCAACACATCCTTCCTTATCGCCAAATCCAAATCCTAGTATGGAAATAGTTTGACCAGCAGCAGCTTTTTCAGGATAAAAAAGAGTTAAAAAACTTGAGGGTTTTCTACTTTTCCCTACTGCTACGCCAACTTCTATTACTGTATGATAGGTTTCCATAAGAATATAAGCTGTTATAGAAGCCAAACAGGGAGTGTCTGGGGCTTGCCATTTACAAGAAGTTTTATCACATGATAGGATTGTTCCATCAGTAGAAACCCAAGCAACTTTATTATCTCCAGATATTAAACTTGATTTATCAGTAGTATTTATAGAAAGATTAATTATTTCACCTGGATTTGGTTCATTATTAAATGCTTCCATATCCATAATAATAGGTAACTTATCGTCAACAACAGAATATGCTGATATATAAGAGCAAGGTCCTAAATCTTCAGAAAATACAGAAAATTCATTAGTGAATTCTTTTATTCCAGAGGCTTTTATTGTAGCTTTTACTTTTGAAATGTTTTCTGGAAACTTTGGAAATCTTATAATTCCTTCTAAATTAGATGTTATTTCGAACCCCCAAAAAGAACATTTGGCATATTCAATAGGTTTAAAATAAGAATCATTTAGACAAATAGTAAAAGTGTTTTTACAAGGAGTCAATTGAATATCACAATTATTGATAACAATTTCTTTACCTAAAATAATATCATCTGTTCTTTGTATTCGAGTATTTATATCTTCTAGATCTCCTGTACAAGCAATTAAATTAACAGAATCAAAAATTGCAGGAACTTGAATTGTAAAATTTCCTAATTCATCACAATTTGTTTTTAACTCAGGAATTTGTTCTATATGGACAGTAATGCCTGTATTTTCAGTTATAGCCCTAATGGAATTATTCTGGGTGTTGTTATCTTTTGATTTTATGTTTCCAACAGCATCAGGAAAATCTATTTTTCCAGATATTGTGTATATTGCAAATGGAAGTTTTGAGCTACTTCCACCGCCGCCTCCGCAGCCATAGGAAAACATCAAAATAAAACTTATTAATATAAATGTGCAAATTTTAAATGAATTATTCGATGTTTTCATATTATTATCTGTACCTAGTTTCTAAAATTTTTCGTTATTATACAGTTTTTTTATAATTATGTATATATTTATTTTAGAGTTGAGAGATGAGAGATGTGAACTGAAAACTGAAAACTGAAAGTTTTTATTGTAGTTGGTTTTTGTTGTTTTTATTGTATTTTTTTAGGTTATGATTGGTGTGGTTGTTTAGAGCCTTTAG
>CAJOQX010000200.1 GCA_905236865.1 Candidatus Rifleibacteriota bacterium | reverse complement strand
GACAAAGGAGGTCAGCGAGTCGCAAAGGGGGACTAAGGGGGATTTTAAAATAATTAGGTAAAACTAATTTTAGAGCAAAAAGCTAGTTTTTAGACAGCCTTTGAGGAGGAAGGAGACGGGGTGGTGACGTAATTAGAGTAAACCTAGTTTAGCGATAGCGTCTCACTCTCCTAAAGCCTCTCTATGGAAAGCTTTAGGAGAATTTCATTCTATTGAGTTGATACTAAATAATAAGTTAGTGATTTTATTAAACGCAAAACTTTTCAAAATTAAAAGTTTTGCGTTTGAAATGTAGGTTATATTTTTTCTAAAATATCGTCGTCAAGAAGAAAGTCAAATAAATTTAAACTTAGATAGCCATTTCCCAAATTAGTAAATGGATTGTTATCTGTTGTAATAATTATTTTTTTATAGCCATCGTCTAGTTTAGAAAAAGCAGATATTTCTCTATCTTTTGTTTCTTGGTTTACAAGTGTATAACAAACTTGAATATAGTATTGTTTTCCCATCAAATCTTTTACAATAAAATCAATCTCTTTATCCCTATTTTTGCCAATATCAACAATATAACCTCGGCGAAGCAAATCTAAATATACGATGTTTTCAATTATATGTGTCATTTCTGTCTGTCGGTAATTAATTCTTGAATTTCTTATTCCTAAATCACAGACATAGTATTTATTTTGGGTTTTTAAATATTCTTTGCCTTTTATATCAAATCTAAACACTTTATAAAAAAGAAAAGCATCGCAAATATGGTTTAAGTAGCGAGTGATTGTTTCGTTATCAATTGTTTTGAAACCTGCACTTTTTAAAGTGTTCGTTATTTTATTTGTAGATACATAAGAACCAATTGAAGAACAGAGAAGATTTATTAATGCTGAAAATACTTCTTCGTTTTTTATATCGTATCTTTCAATCATATCTCTGCTAATGACTGTTTCACAAATCATTTTTAGGTAGGCTGATTTGTCGTTGTTGTTCTCTTCTAAAACTATATAAGGCAGACCACCATACATAACATAATCGTTAAAAGCTTTTTGTTTGTCTGAACCACAATATTCATAATATTCTTTGAAAGAGAAGGGAAAAACTTTAATTTCTATTCCTCTGCCTCTAAAAATTGTGTTTATATCACTAGAAAGCAAACGGGAATTTGAACCAGTTATATAAATGTCCGTATTAAATTCGCTTTTTATGGAATTTACAACTTCCTCAAAGTTGTCAACCAGTTGTATTTCATCTAGAATAATATAGTATCTGCTGTCGTTTTTTATTGTTTTAAGAAAATATTTATAAAGCTTATCTGGATTTTTTAGCTTTTCCCACTTTTTTAAATCGAAGGAAATACTAATTATATTTTCTTGTGAAATACCATTTTTAATGAGATAATCACGATAAATATTGTTAAGGAGAACAGATTTACCACATCTTCTTACACCAGTAATAATTTTTACTATATCTTTGTCTTTGTATCTGATTAACTTTTCAAGATATTTATTGCGATTTATATACATAATATTTACTCCATTTTTTATTATACACAAAACGCAAAACTTTTCAAAATTAAAAGTTTTGCGTTTTAGACAAATAGAATGTTATGTTAGTATGACTACTTTTTTAAAGCTTGAAATGAATGGTTATTCTTGTCCATAAATGGTGATTTAAGAAGCGAAGCTTTGCTTTGCTGTTTTGTCATAATTTCAAAAAAATTTTATTGCATACTTTAATGCTAAATATTATACTCAAATAAATAATTTTGTGTACACAGAGGTTGACGCTGATGTTTGTGTCGAGTAAGTGGATTTTGGGGGTGTACCCCTTATGAGTAACTACGTATATTCAGGAGCGAGTTGGAAATGTACAAACGGTGGTTGTGGGAAAATTCGCAACAATAATAGTCAAAAAATAAATGGTAATGGCATATTGACTATTGCTGATTTGCCTGTTTCTGATGGCACTAGTATTTGTGCTGTTTTGCAAGGGGCTCCCTGTGTCCCTGTATGTATTCCTGGTAGTTGGCAAAACAAATCTTTAAAAGTTAAATCTAATAATATACCTGTTTTGTTAAGTAACTCTACTATTATATGTTCTGTTGCAGTTCCTGTGGTTGGTGTTATTTCCATTACTCAATCTTCCAATAACGTAAAAACAGGAAACCCATTTAATTTCTCAGGTAGAAATACAAATGTTGATAGTCCTGTAGATAAAGAACAAATAGGAACATCTGAAAGTAATCAATCTCTGAACTCGAATAGCTCTGATATACAGCCACCTCCGTCAGATAAGTCTTATACTTCTCCCAATTATAAATTAGGGGAGGATCTGCATGAAAAATACAACGACGATTCTGATAACGCCTCAACCATTATAAATGAAGAAAAAGTTAGCTCACCAAAGGAAAACCGCAAAAATAGATGGTGCTCGGGAAGATGTCCTGCTGAATTTAAAGGCAACTGTGAATTTTGTAAAGCACCTGAAAACTATATTGTTGATAACCAACTTCGCAACAATTCTGATATTCTGAAAAATAATCTGCAATCTATCTTTGGTTATGACAAGATTGCTGAAAAAATAAGAAATACGAAAATTAAATTAAAAGATAACTACGTGGTCGATTGGCTTGTTCCACAACACCACCATATTATTTCGGGCAATGAATGTTTATATCGCAGAAATAAGGAAGACAACTCAATGCTGTTTCCTTTGTTGGTTAAGTTGGCTAATTTGTTTAAATATAATGTTAATTCCTTTTTAAATGGAATCATACTGTCTGGCTATAATACTCAAAAGCTTACCAATATTGTTAATAGCGAAAAATTTTATTTGGCTTATGAGATTATGAAAAAAGAAATAGGCAATACTGATAAGTCTTTTGGTATGGCTCCTGAAATATATAAATTTACTGGTTCACAACTTCATTTTGGACAACATACATATCAGAATGATCTTAAAAAGCTAAAAGAAAAATATAGAACAAAATATCCGAAACTTAATTTCGTTAAAGTCTATGAAGATATTGTTTTAAAGCATTTAAATGTTTTGTCTGAATATGTTTATAAGAATAGATATGACAAAGTTTGTTTCATAAAAGATTTTGTCAAAGAAAAAGAATTTTTTGAAAAGTATTTAAACTCTATTTCTGAAAAAATACGTAGAAATATAAAAGAGTTTCCAAGAAAGGGCAAGTTAAACTTAGCATTTGAAGAACCTGCTTATGTTTCAATAAGTGCATTGGCTTATGACATAGGTATAAGTGTTGAAGAATTAAATGAGGTTTTATTATGAGGTCTGTAAAATGAAATATTATGTAATGAAAGCTTATAGCACAACTGCATCAGATTATATTTACCTTGATAATTATAAAATACCTAATGATTTAAAAACAGCTTGTTGTCACAGTGATTTTCAGTATGTAGATAAGAATTTGTCTGTTTTGAAATTAGCAGAAGAAAGTGGAAGCGAATTCCCTGATTTTATTTATGATGAGTTTAATGAAGTTCCGTTAATCTCTTGTAGATTAAAAACTCTTTTTGATGGACTAGACATTCGTAATCTGTTCTATCAGCGTATAAAAGTTGAAAGAAAGTCAGACCATATCTCAGAAAACTACTGGCTTGCTATTCCTTTGAGAATTGATTGTTTGGATTATGAAAATTCTGAAATAGATGATTTGATGAATGAAGCAAGTTTGATTGTTATTAATCCTGACAATGTGGGTAATTATGAGATTTTCAAATTAGCCAATGTTTTTAATAGTCAAATTATTGTTACTGAAAGATTGAAAAATAAAGTTGAAGAGGAGGGTTTTTTAGAAGGTTTCGGTTTCATTGAGATAAATGTATGAGTTTTTATTGTAGTTGGTAGTTATTGTTTTTGTTGTTGTCAACATAAGTTGGAATAATAACTGCTATAGCTAAGACTAAGAGAATTAGTTATCTACAGAATCTAATTAATTAAGGAGTATAAAAGTATGGCGTATATTAATCAAACAAATAAAACCATTTTGTTCGAAGAGTTTAGTTCAGATAGAGTAAGTATGGACAAACTTTTGAATGAAGATGTTCTACGTTCATTTATAAGAATCAGTGAAGATTTAAAAGTTGAGTCTTTTGATGAATTTATGGAGAAATTTGAACCTAAATATTATTTATATATAAATGAAGGTAATATTAATGGTAAAAAATTCCCTATATTTTCATATAGTTTAGAAGAGCCTTTATCTGATAATAAAGAAAATGAAAGGCCATATAAATTAGCTGATCAACCATTCTTTAAAGCTATTATGGAATTATATGATAGTAAAGGGAAAAGTGGTAAAAGCGATTTTGAATTTGATTTTAAAGATATTATTGATAGGGCTTTTGCTCCTGAAAAAGCCTTAGAAGAAGTAAAAAAAGTTCGTGCAAAGTTAGCTTATAATACCGATAAATTATTGGAAATTCAAGCTAACAATGGTTCAGATTATGAACAAGAAGAATATGTTAACGAGATTGTTCGTTTACGTCAGCATGTTGTAGAAAACTATATGAATAAAAATTCTATAACTATATTACCTTTAATGATTGCAGATACGAATGAACGAATAGAGCGTTTAAAAAAAGATTCTAATAATAGTGGAAGCGATTCAAATGAAAAAATTGAAGTAGGGCAAAGAGTTTTAATATCTTTTGATAAGAATGGTGCTCTTAAATATGATAAACAACCACAGGCATTATTGGAGTCTAGTTCTAATAATACAAATACTCCATTAATAGAATGGATTGAAAATGATTTTGATGAAGCTGAAAAAGAAGGATTAAATAGCTTAGCTTTATCTGGTAATGATGAGCATAATTTATTTATGAAAGACACTTTAGTTTCTGTTGTTGCAGGATCTAATAAAGCAGAATTAAGCTTAGAACAATTAGAAGAAAATAAGAATTTGTATGAACAGATGTATGAATTGTCTCAAAAGAATTTTGCTGAAGCTGTAGTTGCTTTAGTTGAAAAAGTTCTTAATGTAAAAGCTTTCTTTGATCATGCTGGTGGAAAAGCGGAACTTATAGTCTCTAATGATAGAATAGAAAATTTATATAACAATCCTAATTTTAAAAATTATATAAAAACTATGGGTGAAGATAAAAATGGAAATAAAATTTGGTTTGCTATAGTTCCTGCTATTTATCATAAAGGATTTGTTGAAATTCAAGGTGTTAAAAAAGATAATCCTATTGATAGACTTAATAATTTGAATTTTAATAAAAATACTAATACTAACTCAAAAAATAAATCATTAAAACTAACTTTATTTTCATCATTAAATGGAATTTTAGATTTATTTGGAAAATCAGAAATTATTACTTTCTTTAATTTTAAAGGCTGTGAGAAAACAAGCTCATCAAAATTAACTAGTGAAGAAATAAAAAGATATAAAGAAGGATTAAAGCCTATTATTGAAAATGATGAGGCTGCCAAATATTCAGTATTTTGTTACCCAAATTTTACTGTTCTTCCAAAAAGATT
>CAJOQX010000199.1 GCA_905236865.1 Candidatus Rifleibacteriota bacterium | reverse complement strand
AACCAATACATCCACAACAAGAATCGTTATTAGATGAATCAGACATATATTTTACCTTTCTAAATTAGTTTATTATCATTAATTTTTATAAAAATATATAGAATATAGAACGAATTATCCTATAAAAATTAAGTGAATTTGTAAAGTTATTAAATTTGAGATCACATTAAAATTCTTTTTCTGGATTGCCACGCCTGCATACGGCAGGCAGCAATGATGTAATACTACATTACTGATTAATAACAAAAAAAGTTTGCGTTTGCCCTACTATAATAAATCTAAAACTTGTCACTTTATTTCATAAATGCTAAACTAAATTAATTTATAATTAACAGAATCCTTGAAAAGAGCCTATATTATGCCTGAAAATCAGAACATTGAGTGGAAAGAATCTTGGAGAGATGAATATTTAAAATGGATTTGTGGATTTGCTAATGCACATGGTGGAAGAATCTACATAGGAATTAATGACTCTGGAAATGTGGTTGGATTATCTGATAGTAAAAAGCTGATGGAAGATATTCCCAACAAAATTATTGATATTCTTGGTATTGGTTGTGATGTAAATCTGCTTAAAAAGAACGGTAAAGAGTATATAGAAATAATAGTAGATTCAAGCACTTATCCTGTGAATTATAAAGGTGAATACCATTACAGATACGGTAGCACAATGAAAAGACTTGTTGGGGCTTCATTGACTCAGTTTTTGTTAAAAAAGACAGGTGCAACATGGGATAGTATTCCTGTTGATAGTGCTAAAATGTCAGACCTTGAAACAGATGCTTTTGAAGTATTTAAGGAAATGGCTACAGAGGCAAATAGGGTTAATTTCCAAGAATTAAGAACAAGCAAAGAGCGATTGCTAGATAAACTCAATTTAATAGACAATAAAAAACTCACCAAAGCTACCGTTCTCTTATTTGCTCGTCGACCAGAGAAATGGATTCCTGGTTCATTTGTGAAAATTGCTTACTTTAGAGATAGTTGTAATATCGAATATCAAGATGAAATCCACGGTTCAATCCTAACACAGCCAGACAAAGTCGTTGATTTGCTTTTTACCAAATATTTGAAAGGAACTATATCTTATAAAGGCATTAATAGAATTGAAACTTTCCCATATCCGAAGGAAGCTATAAGAGAGCTTGTAGTAAATGCGATAGCTCATAGGGATTACTCAACATTAACTCCAATTCAAATAAGAGTTTATAATAATAGGTTGGTAATCGCAAATGATTGTGTGTTCCCTGAAGATTGGACTGTTAATGATTTATTGAAAGAACATAAATCTCGCCCTTATAACCCCAATATTGCAGCAGTATTCTACAGAGCTGGTTTAATAGAATCATGGGGACGAGGCATAAATACCATTAGTGAAAGCTGTAAATCTTCTGGAAACAAGAAACCAGAATATGATGTTAAGCACTCTGAGTTTTCCGTTACTATGTTTGCTTTGCAGGAATCAACAAATGATAATATTTCTTCCAATGAAGAACAAGTTGCAAAAACAAGCGATAAAAAACAAGCTATAAAAAACAAGCTATAAAAACAAGCGATAAAAAACAAGCGATAAAAACAAGCGATAAAAAGCAAGCGATAAAAACAACTAGGAATAAAACAAAAATTGAAGATTATCTTAGGGCTAATGGATTTGCAAAAGCTTCAGATATTGCATCTAATTTGCACCTAAGCCAAGCTAGAATCAGGGTTATTCTCTCACAAATGGATAATGTTATTATTGAAGGTGCTAATCGCAACAGAGTATATAAATTAAAAGATTAAAGTAGAAAAAGAACAAAGCCGCTTTGCTTAGAATAAAAGAATTAGAAAAAATAGTGAAAAGTATACAGGCACAGCTTAAAACGGCGTAGCCGTTTGTTGTTATTGTAGTCAGTTTTTAAAAGGCTACGCCTTTTCGGTTTTTATTGTCTATAATGATAGTTTTTGCCATTTCGTCATTGTTTACCCTGCCCTGAAAGGGCAAGGGCGAGCCTCTAAAAGAGGCGTGGCAATCCAGTTTTTCATCATTTATTATCCGAAAGCCTCTCCTTGAGGTTATCCCCCTAGTTTGTATTATAAATTTCAAAAAATCAATCTAATCAAACAGCGTTTTCTGTTTTATATCTAATTTTGGGCTATTGTTTCCCAAAGACATTTCTAGTAATTCAGCAGCTATTTCTTTGCTAACGACACGCATAATAGATTCTTCGTCGTGTTCACTACCCAATAAACTTATATTCCCATACCAAATTATTTCGTTATCTATTACAGCATATCGTTCGCATCTTTCCTTAACGAGATGAATATAAAAACCATTATTTTTTAATTTATTTAATAATCTAACTCTATTTTCAGAAGAGCTGTATTTATAACAATCTTGATGGTAAGTAATAATACTTATTTTCAAACCCTGAATTTGCTTTTCCCTTATAAATTCAATTAATTGAATAACTTTATCATTAGACAAAAATGGACTTGATATAATAACTTCTTTTGTGGCCTCTAAAAGATCTTTCTGATAAACCGAATAATAATTATCATTATCAAAAATCGCATTGGCAATCTGTTTATTAGACTCAATTCCTGAATATAAAGAATATCCGATTCGTTTATAAGTTCTCAGTCTTTTCATATACATATTGTTAAAAACTGAAATATGCGAATCGACGTAATCATAGATAATAACATTTGTTTTATTTGGATAATCCCTGTTCAAACGTCCTGCATACTGCTCAACAAGACCTTTCCAAGCAACAGGATCAGCCATAAATAAGGTATCTAATCTTGGAAAATCAAAACCTTCGCCAACAAGTTGACCGTTCGCTATAACAATCAGCGATTGATTAGAGTCTATTTGCTCCATTTCAATTCTAGCTTCTCTTAAAGATTTATTTGATTTTTCTCCAATCAATAAAAACACTCTGTCAGCAAAATCTTTAACTAAATCATATAAAATTCTTGCATGTTTTGTGAATTTTGTTAAAACAATCGGCGTTCTTCCAGCTTCAATGGATTTTCTAATATCTTCAGCTAACTGTTTGTTTCTACTTTCATTTTCAACAATTATTTTATAATATTCGTTAATATGCAGTTTTTCATTGTTTGAGCAAATAGTTCTAGTAAATCTTGGGAAAACCAAATGCGATATTTTCTGCTCTTTCGCTTTTTCACTTGCAGAATATTGGTATCTAATAGGGCCTAGCAACATATAATTTATCTTTTCTAAACCATCACCACGAAAAGGTGTTGCGGTAACTCCGTATATATATTTCGCATTTATTTCTCTCAACACAGAACTCATCGTGTCAGAAGCAGAGTGATGGCATTCATCGACAATTATCATCCCATAATCTTGCAATTTGCTATGAAATTCTCCTTTTTTATAAAGCGACCCAACCATTGCAAGGGTAAAGCAATTAAATTTCCTAATCCATTTTCATCAAGATAGTCTTGAGCAGGAATCATACGGTCATAAAACTTAAACGATTTTAAATTTACTTTTTCTGAACCTTTTTCCAACAGAGCAAATCCAAATTTTCTAGCAACCGAAGCCATTACAGGCTTATCAAAAAACATCCAAATATGTGCCCCATGCCCAGAACGAGAACGTTCAACGATTATGGGAATGTTGTTTATTTTACAGATTTCTCTCAAAGTATTAACTTCATCAATCCAAGAATTGTCTAAATTGCTTTCTTCATTATCTTTAGCATGATTATCAAAGTCAAAAACTAAGAAACGACAAGTTCCTTCAGGAAATAAAGGATAAATTCTGATTACATCGGAACAATCTTCTCTATTTCCACATAAATGTTCTATTATATGATTGGCTTCTAGCTTAACCCAAGAACGGTTTTTACAATTTTTGCACTTATACTTTTTATCTGAAACTTTTGGACAAATATTTAATTTCCAAAAATTATCGCATTGAGGGAAATAGCCTGATTTACCACTTTTCTTGCTCTGATAACGCTTACTGAAAACATCTGTTCTTCCCCAAAAATAAGAAAAGAATTTTCTAGCATGAATTACTGTAATATTTACAGTAATTATTCTTTCACCTTGATTTTTATTTGGAAAATTTCTTGTAATACTTTTATTAGAATACTCCCCCCCTGCTTTTGCTAATAATTCTTTTAAATATTTATTCTCTGACTCCAGCTCTTTTAGCCTTAATTGTAACAATTCTATTGTTTCTTTTGGGTTTTCCATAAAAAAAGAATAGCATAGATTTTTGCATCTTAGCAAATTCAAGAATAATAATTAAAGCTTAAAAGGACAAAAGGCAAGATTAAGAGTTTTGCGTTAAAATTATAGTAAGAAATTCTTACATAATATAAATTTTTGATAATTAGTCCAGAAGTAATAATGATACTAATAATGATACTAATAATAAAAAGTATTAATTTTTGCAAAATCTATGTTTTGTTGTTATATTGATTGTTAAGTTTAAATGGTAATCTTTAAAAACAATAAAAACTAATAGTTAGGTCTATCAATAATGGCTAAAGTAAAAAGTAAATATGTGTGCCAGAAATGTGGTCAAAGTTATCCTAAATGGCAGGGGCAGTGCAGTGGTTGCGGTGAGTGGAATACTTTAGAATTAGAAACAGAACAACCAAGTTCTAGGCGAATGCCAGTTCAAACAACAGGAAGTATCTCTGTTATTCAAACTTTAGACGATATTGCTGTAGAACATACAAAACGATGGCCAACAGGAATAGATATATTTGATGAACTTATTGGTGGAGGCTTAGTTCCTGGTGGAATCACTCTAATAGGTGGTGAGCCAGGAGTTGGAAAATCTACTTTTATGCTTCAGCTAGTTTCTAGATTAGGTGTAAATATAAAGCCTGTTGCTTATGTTTCAGGTGAAGAATCGGCTACTCAAATCAAACTAAGAGCTGAAAGATTAAGAATTGGTAATGGAAACGATATTATATTAGTTTCGGAACAAAATCTTGATTCCGCTTTAAATGGATTGGCTTCATATTTACCTAGAATGTTGGTTATAGACTCTATTCAAACTGTTTATACACCTCAATTAGAAGCCACTCCAGGGTCTGTTTCTCAAATTAGAGAATGTGCCGCTATTATTACAAAATATGGAAAAGATAGAGGTTTACCTGTTTTTATTGTAGGTCATGTTACTAAAGAAGGCTCAATAGCAGGACCAAAAATTTTAGAGCACATTGTAGACACTGTTCTTTATTTTGAAGGTGAAGTAAATTCAAATTTTAGAATTTTAAGAGTTTTCAAAAACAGATATGGAGCTACTGGTGAAGTTGCTGTTTTTAATATGACAGAAAAGGGTTTGTCGCCTGTTATCAATCCTTCTGATTTGTTTGTAAGCCAGAATCGTTCAAACATTTCTGGCGTTATAGTTGCACCTATAATGCAGGGTTCTAGATGTATTCTCACAGAACTTCAAGCTTTGGTTACACAGTCTTTTTTGGAAGTTCCTAGACGAGTTGTTGCTGGTGTGGATTTTAATAAGTTAAACCTTATTTTAGCTGTTTTAGAAAAGCATGCAGGTATGAAATTTTATAATCGTGATGTTTTCACTAATGTTGCTGGAGGAATGAAGCTTAATGAACCTGGCGGAGATTTGGGGCTTGCAGCGGCTCTAATAGCAAGTTTTCACGATAGACCTATTCCACCTGATATTATGCCTATTGGTGAAATAACTTTGGCAGGAGAAATCAGACCTGTAGCACAGATTAGCCGTCGTATCGCAGAAGGAAAACGTTTTGGATTCAAACGCTTCATTGTTGCTCAAGAAACCGACTTATCGGATGAAAAAGGTATTCTCAGGGTTAAAACAATTAGAGATGCTATAAAAGCTATCTTCGATTAAATAATAATGAAATTTATATTCAAAAACTCTATTGACTAAACAAAGTGTTTTGTAATATTTAGTTTTATAGGGAAATACTTATGGGCATTGTTAAAAATAAAAACAGATTTTTATTTAATATTACAGCTATTATAACTGTAGTTGCGGTAATATTTTATCTTTTTGTTTTTTCTTTGCCTCATGATTTGCATTGTTTCGATACTTCTGATTCTTCATTTGTTAGCAATTTAATAGACGCTTTTGAAAATACTCATCACGATAATTCTGAAGCAAACAACGAAGATAATAAAAATAATAATAAAAGCTCCGATAATTGTCCGATATGTAATCTTTCTTATTTCAATAATATTTGTTTAGAAGAACAATTATCAAATAATCTAATATTACAAGAAACAAATGAAAAACCTATTTTACAAGAAACTGTAGGTTTTTCTTCTTATTCATATTTTAAATTCTTTTTACGTTCCCCTCCCTCTTTTATAAGTTGAGAACTGAGAATTGAAAACCAAAAGTAGTTGTTATTGTTGTTAGTTTTTGTTGTTTTTATTGTTCAATTGAATATTCATATATCAATAATTAGTGATATTCTATTATTTCGCTATTATTTTAACAATAGAACATTTCTTTTATCTCTAATTACCCATTTCTCGTTCTCAACTTTCAATTCTCAATTTATGTTTATCTTTTCCATAACACAACTGTCTTGCTAAGTAAATTTTAGCTAAATAACAGCACATTTTGCTGTGTAACGTAAAAAGGAATACTTATGAACAAACTATCTTTATATATAAATTGTCATTTTATTAAAACGATGCTCCCCAAATCGAAGATTGGGGGAGATGCAGAACGAAGTGAAGTTGAGGGGGCTGCAAAGCGTATCTTTGAGGAAGCTTGGCAATCCGTAAATACTATTAAGTTTATATATTTT
>CAJOQX010000198.1 GCA_905236865.1 Candidatus Rifleibacteriota bacterium | reverse complement strand
TGAAACCAAATTCTTCGGTCTGGGTTCTAAATGCGGAATTTATCTTAAACTGTATTTTATAACCTAGTTCTCTTGCACGATGATTCAGTTTTTGATGATGAAGAAGACTACGATAAAACTTGGCGTAAATACTGCCCGAGAAATCTCTTCTTACGCTCCAATCACCCTCTATTGGATTTTGATATAAACTTAAATATTTTCTCCATGAAGGCATAATGGTAACAATCTTTTGGGCTTTGTCTTCAAGCAGGTCAAATCGGGGCATATCTTTTAACCAAAGTAAGTTGCTAGTATGAACACATTCTTCTTTTTCATTATTTTGTATAACATTTTCCTCTAAACCATCAAATTGCTGATTTCTTAAGCATAGCCATGAAAAGGCTTCGGAATATAAAATTCCATGTTGAAGAATTACAAACTTAGATTTACTTAATATATCTTTGTAGGGATAATCGTAAGCAAATGGACTAAGGAAAACACTGTTGTTTTGAGAAGAAATGTTTACTGTTGTTAAGAGTCTAATTATTTTATGGCCCCAAGATTTTTCATACAATACTTTTCCATATTGTTTTATTTTATTATAATCAGGGCTGTCTTTTTGAATTACAAAATACAAATATATATCCTTTTTATGATTTTCATTCAGGTATCGGAAAAGTGCTCCACCGTTATCATTTGCAGATGACAAATTGTCAGAAATTAACCAAACTGGTTTTCTTACTATCCAATGAAGCAAGTAATATAAAAGCCGTAAAAAAATTGCTTTTCGTGTTTCTTTTTTATTCGTATTCCAAAGTTCCTTTAAATAAAGCCATTCTTTTTTTATCCAATAAAACGAACTGCATAGTCGAAGTTCAAGATGATTGTTTTTTTTAGTTAGTATCCAAAAGTCTTTTTTGCAATACGAGGTTATGTTGTTTTCGTTAATAGGAAAGTTAATTCCAAATAATTGATTATAGTTATTATGGCGAATTCCATCTATTATGCAAGAGATTCCTATTGTATATATTTTTGTTTCTTTATTTAATGGAATATCAAATCGGAATAATTCTTTTCTGTATGTATTTTTTATTTCTTCATTTTGATATTCGTCACCATTTTTTACCCATGTAGGTGCAATCAATTTGTGATTAATATTTAGCAAAATAGTAATATGACTTTCAATAGAAGCTGTATAGAATGAAATATTTCCTTCAAGTTGAAGAACTCCATTTTGAATGTCAAAAAAGTTATATTGTACAGTATCGTCTGGTAATTTAACTTGTTTATAATAATCTATTTTACTATTAGAAGAATTTTTTTCTAAAACTACTTTTGATAATCTTTTTAAGACTATATTCTTTAATGTTGGAGACATTATTTTATTGGCTAGGTTAGGAAAAAATGGGGTTTTGTCTGCAGTTTCCCAAAATTCCATAACATATTTGGTGTAGTTATGAAAAAAAGGTTTTCTGTTTCCTGCAAAATGATAGATTGCGGAAATATCTTCTGCAACCTGAAAGTCTAGTTGCAAGTATTCGGGTAAATAGTAAAGTATCTTGAGGCAACACATGAAGCCCCATATTGGGCTGAGAAATAGAGTTTTCCCTTTGCACAAAATATTGATTACATCTTGATCGTGCTGTTTCCATTGTTTTGATTCTATCAAGCGAATAACTTCGTCTAAGTTATACTTATCTCTGAATTCTCGCAAATTGAAAAGGAGGGTAGCACTGATAACATAGCTGTCTATTTCAGTTAAGCCAATATTAATTCTATATGAACGTGTAGGATCGTTGGGAATATAACAATTGCATATTCCCCAATAGTCTCTTACTGCGGCAATCAGATTATTGCAAATATTGATATCTAACAAGTCACTGATATCACGCCTTATCAGCATATCACCATCTAAATAAAGAGCTTTACTGTATGAATCACTTAATACCCAGGGTATGAACAATCGGTAGTATGCTTCTTGAGACAAAGATTGTCTGTTTTTCGTGAAAAACGAATGCCCCTTGACATAGTTCTCTATATTATAAAATCGTATTGCAATATTTGAGAAGCCTTCAGACATTTTCTCTATTAATTGCTGATTAGATACATCTATTCGACTATGTAAAATAACAATATCGTAAAGTCGTTCTGGAATGGCATGATCAATAATAGATTGAATTGCTACAGAAACGTAGTGAATAAAACCATTATCGCTGCAAAAAACGATACAAGAGTCGTTATTGTGGAATGAAGGCTCTATAAGATAACTATTTTTCATAGTAATACTCTAACTACAAACTTCTGTGAAAGTCAAATAATTTGGTTGAAGTGAGA
>CAJOQX010000197.1 GCA_905236865.1 Candidatus Rifleibacteriota bacterium | reverse complement strand
TAACTCAAATATTCAGACTTGCCAAATTTCTCTATTATAAATGTTTTCCCAATTTGTCTAGCTCCATTTACGAGAAGACACTCATTTATTTTTGTTTTTGTTTTTTTCCAATTTACAAGAACATTATAAAATTTTCGTTTTAGCATTTTTTTACCTCAGCTTAATTATAGCAATATTTATCTATATCTTCAATATTTTTGCACTTTTTTAGATATATTATTCGATAAAAATTGCATCGTTTTAGATATAATTAAAATAAAAAATTGCACGTTTTTAGACGTATAAAAGTAATAATGTACTAGTCAAGAAAAGTAGACACAAAAAGTTTAATTTTTAAATTTAATTTTTTAAAAGTAGACATAAATAAAAAATATCATCAAATTTAATTTTTCAAAAGTAGACATAATCATTATTTATTATAAATATTGATTTTCAAAAGTAGACACGTTGCTCACCTCCTTCTTTTGAAGCCTTTTTTGAACGAACTTAGGTTTGTCAGAAAGCACTCTGTTTTCAAATGTTTTTTTTCAGAAGATCCCCTTTGTAATACCGCTTTATATAGTTATTTAGAGTATCACAACCAATAGCGAAGCAGGGTCTATGATTATTATAGAAGTATGTACTAGTTGGGGTGCAGTTCAATTTAGTGGGGAGTTAATTAGGCTCGCAATTTCATATTGCAAACAAATTGAACTATGTTTATAATAAAGATTATAAATAATAAAAAAGAGTGACAAGGTATGAAAAATTTAAAATTATTTATATTATTGATATTAGCAATTCATGTATTTGGGGCAGTTCAATCTGTAAATGGACAAGAACAGCATACAAATGAAATAAATAAGTATTCTGGAGAATTAAAAGAAGAAAAAAAAGAGCAAATAATCGAATCTGCAACCAAAATTGAGAATATAGATACTATTATTAATAATGCTAAAAGTATGGCTGAAGATATTTCTGAAGGTTCAAGCTATTTATTGATTAGTAAAACAAAAGAAATATTAAAAAAATATTTAAGTGTTTTAAACACTACTTCAGGCAGTGAAAATGCAGATCAAATCAATTATGTTCGTAATTACATACAGAAAGTTATTAATCATCTTTCCGCAATTCCTGATATTGATAGCGAGTTAATTAATTCTCTAAACAAAATTGATAAAAGCTGCCAATCCTGTGTAATTGATATAGAACAATGTTTTGAACAATATAAAACTCTAGACAGTGATTCTGACGAAGAAACAAAAAATGATTTTATAGAAAAAGCAGAAAAAGCTTTATCTAAATCTGACAAATTGGATGAACTTTTTAACAAGGCAGATAAAATGTTCATTAAGATGGAAAAGGATTTTGAAAAATCACCATTAAAGACTTCAGATTATTTTGAAACTGTAAAACTGTGGGAAAAAATATTACCCGATACCGCAAATTTAGATTCCAAAGCTATAGAATTAGATAAATGTATTTTTAAACTAAAGAATCCAATAGTTTCTGATTCTAGCGAAGAATAACTATCTATACTTTTATTACGACTTTTATTACGTCGCTATATAAATACTAAGCTTGCTAAGCAAGCGTTTTTATTGTAAATGGTAGTTGGTAGTTATTGATATTAAATAGTTTGCAAAGTATCTAACTTTACAAATAATCATTACTCACTCGCTTTCTTCTAAACAATAAAAACTAAATACCAAAAACAACAAAAACTTGAAAAAACAGATGTTTTTTCAAGCCAAGCTACGCTTGGCTAATCAACAGGAACAAGAGCTAGACGAAAACCTGCTTCCTCGGTTTTAGCACGAGGGATACATGGAGTTCGAACAGATGAACGACAGAAGGAAGAACCTCGTGAAAAGCATCCTCCTCGATAAACACGATAACCACCAACTTCAACACCAGTAGGGTTTATTTCTATTACATTATTACTATCTTTCTTATATTCAGAATACCAGTCTCGACACCATTCCAAAACATTGCCATGCATATCGTAAATTCCCCATGCATTTGGCTTTTTCTGTCCAACTTCATGTGTAGTTCCATTAGAGTTTGTATCATACCAACCTACTTCATCTGTTATCACAAAATTTTTAGAAGTTCCTGCTTTGCAGGCATATTCCCACTGAGCTTCAGTTGGAAGATCAAACTTATATCCTGGTGGTATTTGTTTTTCTAAGAGTTTATTTATTCTTTCTAAAAAGCAAACTGTTCCAGTAGCTATAACTTCATCTCTTGTTGGAGCATTAATATAATCAAGTGGATTTGTAATTTTACCTTCTTTTAAAATCTTAACTTTTTTAATTATAGGCTCTTTTGATATAGCTATATCTTCATAGCTTACACGCTCAACTGGTTTATTGGCACCCTTAAAGGTTGAAGGGTTTTCTTCCATAATATGCTCATAAAGACTTTGTGTAACTTCAAATTTTCCAATATAAAATGGTTTCGAAATCAATACCTGATGAGGCTTTTCGTTATAGATAAATCCATGACTTCTATGATGACCTTCGTTATTTATTATTTTTATAAAATAATCATTAATAAATTCCTCATCTATGCAACCCATAGTAAAATTACCTGATGGGCATTCAACCATATCAAATTTAATGCCATCTATATCAAAAGATAATATTTTTCTTTCAACAGGAATAGAATCGATAATGTTATTGTCTTCTTCTTTGTTTGTTTCACCATAACAAATTGAAGTAAAAGAAAAAGAAATCAAACTTATAATTATTAATAAATATTTTATTTTCATTTTTACATCCTCACATTACCAATCACTAATCACGAACCGTAAACAATACATTTCTGTATGTACAGACTTATATTATAACAAAGTATGGGAATTATTACTAGGTTTATTCATACTTGCTTCAAAATTTATAAGTTTTTCAATATACATTCAAATAATACTTGTGTTATATTATTATAAAAGAGCTTAACAATATTACATATTTGGAGACTCTATGATTCTTTATCATGGCAGCAAAACAATAGTTGAAAAACCAGAACTATGAAAATAAAAAAAATAATAATTGCTCTAATCCTTTTATCTTTTATTTCCATTTGTTATGCTGATTTTAATGATTCAAAATCTAGCAATAAAAAAACAACTTCTGAGGCAGGAAAAATACTTACTTTTAATTTAGGTAATGGTATTACTTTTGATATGGTGTATTGTCCTGCTGGTGAATTTGTTATGGGGTGTAATGATGAAGAATATATTAATGAATATTTTTTAAAATACTGTGTAAATCCTCAATACGTTGAATTGCATAAAGAACGGTTTGGATTCGAATATAATGAAAAACCACATAATGTTACTATTTCAAAGCCTTTCTATATAGGGAAATACGAAGTTACTCAAAAAATCTATGAATATATTATGGGTAAAGAAATGAAAGAAAAAGCGAATCCTTCGTATTTCAAAGGACTTGATAAGCCTGTTACAAATATAAGC
>CAJOQX010000196.1 GCA_905236865.1 Candidatus Rifleibacteriota bacterium | reverse complement strand
ATATTTTACTCCTCGGTCCCACAGGAAGTGGTAAAACTCTTATTGCGAGAACTTTATCTAAAATTCTACAAGTACCATTTGCTATTGGTGATTGTACTAGTTTTACAGAAGCTGGTTATGTTGGTGATGACGTTGAAAATGTTCTTCTTTCTTTGTTAATTAACGCTAATTACGAAGTTGAAGAAGCTCAAAAGGGAATTGTATATTTAGATGAAATTGATAAAAAGACAAAAACATCTAATAATGTATCAATTTCAAGAGATGTTTCAGGTGAAGGCGTACAACAGTCTTTATTGAAAATGATTGAAGGTACTGTTGCAAACGTTCCTTTGGCAGGTGGAAGAAAGAACCCGACTTCTCAGCAAGTTGTTAAGATGGATACACGTCATATCTTGTTTATATGCGGCGGTGCTTTTGTTGGTCTTGAAAAGATTATTGAAAAACGTTGCAAAGATGGTTCTTTAATAGGATTTAACCATGACCCACAATCGAAGAATAATGCTGATTATTCTTATTTCCATAAAGTTGTAGCAGAAGATTTGATGGAATATGGTTTTATTCCTGAATTTATTGGTCGTCTACCTATCAAAGTAGCACTTAATGGTTTAGGTAAAGATGATTATATGCGTATTCTCAAGGAACCAAAAAACGCTATTGTTAGACAGTATGCAAAACTTTGTGAAATGGACGGTTGCGAATTAGTATTTAAAGATTCAGGTTTGGAAAAAGTAGTTGATACCGCACTTGAAAAGAAAACTGGTGCACGTGGATTAAGAGCTGTTTTTGAAAGAATTTTACGAAATGATATGTTTTCACTTCGAGAAGAAAACAGAAAACAAATAATCGTAGATGATGAATATGTCACAAAACAACTTGAAAAAACAGAAGAAGATTTCAATCAAGAACAAGCAAAAGCGAATTCTAAAATATAGGGTGGGGTATAGGTAGTTCAAAAAAGCTAGTTATTGCAAACGAGCGATAGCTAAGTGTGGCAATATAGCTTTTGGGAATTGTGTTAGGTTAAAAATACTGAAAGCCTTTTTAAGAAGAGTTTTAATTACTTGTTAAAGTAAGAATGAATACTGAAACAAATATAAAACTAATAAAAAAGACAGATTGGTTTATTATCTTTTTTTTATGTCTTTTCCCATTTGCTTTAAAAATTAATTTCTTTTTTTTCCCATCATTAGGTAATTATTTTATTATTAAATATTATAAAAATGGTGAGGAAATTTTAGAAAATATTAATGCCAATGAATCTAGAACGGTTGTTATAGATGGAGAGATTGGCAAAATGACAATAGAATTTGATAAAGAAAAAGGAGCAAGAGTTGCTTCTTCAACCTGCTCATGTCAGATTTGTGTTAATTTAGGTTGGACAAGAGCAGATTCTATAGCTTGTTTGCCTAATAAGGTCGTAATCACTAAATCAAATAGAAACATAACTTCCCAAAAAGAATCTGTTGATGCGGTCATACAATAAAAAATGGATAATAAGAAAAAGATTAGGCAAATTACTTTAATAGCTATTTTGACCGCTTGTGCCGCTGGTTTACAAATGTTAGAATCTCCTCTTCCTAGAATTTTACCTTGGTTAAAATTAGGTTTAGCAAATGTAATTACTCTATATGCAATTATTCGACTAAGTGTTTTTTCAGGAATATTTATTGCTTTTTTTAGAACTTGTCTAGCTGCTATAATTTTAGGAAGCTTTCTTTCTCCTATTCATATTATTTCTTTTTCAGGGGCTGTAATGGCAGCAATCGTAATGAGTTTAATATATCATTTCTTGCCAAAAACCTCTGTTTGTATTATTAGTATATTTGGTGCTATATCTAGCAACATTTCGCAATTATTAGCTGTTCAAATATTATTAGCTTCAAATTTAACGTTTTGGTTGCATTTGGCAATGATAATTTGGGTCGGTATTCCAGCAGGTCTAATTGTTGGGAAAATAACTTTTGAATTATTAAGGAGAACATAATGACTGTTGCACTTCCTAAATTATATTTAGCTTCTAAGTCACCACGTCGCCACGAAATATTGCATGGTTTACATATTCCTTTCGAATATATAGAATCGCCTTACGAAGAGAAAATAAGCGATGTCGAAAATCTAATTCCTGAAGAAAAATCGGCAAAATTAGCAAGTTTAAAAGCGATTAATGCCTCTTACTCTCTTGATTCAGGGCTTGTTATTGGAGCTGACACTATAGTCGTTGATGAGTCTAAAATATTAGGCAAACCTATTGATAGAGCAGATGCAGAAAGAATGCTTAAAGAATTGTCAGGAAAAAGACATAGAGTAATTTCTGGAATAGCTTTGGTTGATGTTTCTAATAAAAATGTTTATACCCATTCTGAAATTACTTATGTATATTTTAGAAAACTTTCAGATAAAGATATAAACACTTATTTAGATACTAATGAACCCTACGATAAGGCTGGGGCTTATGGTATTCAAGGTCTTGCTTCTTTGTTTGTAGAAAAAATAGAAGGTTGTTATTTTAATGTTGTTGGATTCCCTGTCGTTGCTTTTAACAACATTATGCTAGAAGCAGGATATAATTTAGTTGATTTTATGAATTTGAAAGGAAATAATTAATGAACATTGCTGTATATCCTGGTTCTTTTGATC
Organism: Candidatus Rifleibacteriota bacterium; assembly: GCA_905236865.1. Taxonomy (GTDB): domain Bacteria; phylum Muiribacteriota; class Ozemobacteria; order Ozemobacterales; family Ozemobacteraceae; genus RUG334. The sequence goes on along the minus strand of CAJOQX010000196.1, from coordinate 27,763 downwards.
CATTAACAAACGGTCATTTAGATATTTTAAAAAGGGCAGCTTCTTTATTTGATTATGTAATCGTTGGGGTTTTGATTAATAATAATAAAAAGTGCTTGTTTTCTCCTGAAGAACGTGTAGATATGATTAATGAAACCATCCAAGACTTAGAAAATGTCAGAGTAATGCATTTCAATGGGTTGTTAGTTGATTTTTGTGATAAAGTAGGGGCAAAAGCAATAATAAGAGGTTTAAGAGCTGTTTCAGACTACGAATATGAAGTTCAGATGTTTGCTGCAAATTATCAATTAAACTCAAATGTTGAAACTGTTTTTCTGATGTCTCAATTAAAATACTCGTATTTGAGTTCGAGTGCGGTAAAAGAAATAGCTTTTTATAATGGTAACATTAGCGAAATGGTGCCACCAATTATTGAAGAACAAATAAAAAAACGTATTAACAAGTAAACTAATTTATATTTATATTAGATGGTATTCCGAAAGGCGTATTTACAGTTGTCTGCATTAGAGAATACTTTTTGATAGTTGCAGCTACAGCAGGATTGGGATTACATTCCTCTGCTATTTTGTATGCAGTGTATCCGTTATCGTCTTCTGCAAAAACATCAGCACCTGCCGTAACTAACAAATCTATATAAGCAGGATCAGTAAGAACAGAAGCAGCATACATTAGAGCTGTAACATTGTCAGCAGTTCTTGCATTTACGTCAACTCCATTTTCTATAAGGAATTTAGCCATTTCCATATAATTAGGTGAAGTTGATGCCATCATTAAGGTAGTTGAACCTGAATTGTTCGTAGAATTCAAGTCAGCTCCCCTTGCAACTAAGGTTTTTATAACATTGATATTGCTATTTCCAGCTGCATAAAGAACAGCAGAATTTCCAAACTCATTTGTTTCATTTATGTTAAAACCATTATCTAATAAATATTCAACAATTTTTGGATTGTCATTGTAATTTGAAGCTACGAATAAAGCATTCATTTGTTTCTTGTCATAGGTTCTAATGTTTGCACCATTTTTTATTATAGTTTTTATTATATTGATATTTGAATTTCTTGCTGCTGCTAATAATGGTGTTTCGCCGTCTAATGTCGATGAGTTTATTTTTAAACCATTTTGGAGCAAATATATAATAATCTCATAGTTTGGATTGTTTCTAGCGGCAAAAATAAGTAAATCTTCTTTTTTGTCTGTAACTGTTTTTAAATTAGCTCCAGATTTTAATAATAACTGAAATACTTCTACATAAGGGTTATAAGCAGCTGCATAAATAATTGCTGTATTACCAGAATTGTCCTTTTCGTTAATATCAAGACCTAATGAAAGATAAAAAGAAATTACTTCAGGATATGAGCCTATTTTCAAAGCTTTCATTAAAAGATTTTCACCCTCTCGGTCTTTGGTGTGAATATCAGCTCCTAAACTAATTAGATATTTTGAAATATCTGGATTCGGATTACTGACAGACGACAATAAAGCATCATAACCAAAAGCATTGCGTTCATTTATATCAGCTTTATTTTGAATTAAATAATCTATAATAAAAGGATTAGGATTTTTCATGCATGCCCCCATTAAAGGAGTTATGCCGTCATTGTTTTTTTCGTCTATTTTTGCTCCTGCTTTTAATAGAATATCGAGATAAATAGGGTTATCTTTCATTGCTGCAAAATGACAAGCAGTAAGGCCAAATTTATCTTTTGCGTTTACTATTTCTTGGTCACATAACAATTCAAGAATTTCAGAATTTGGATTATCATTGTGAAGTAAAACAGTCATTAACAAGGAATTCCCATTTTCATCAATGTAGTGTTTGGGTAAACCTAAGTTTAATGCTTTTTTCCACATTTCTATAAAAGGGTTTTCTCTTAGATTTTCTACTAAAAAAGAATTGTTTCTTATTATGAAACCTTTAGATAAGAGGTAGTTTATTACTTTTGGATTAGAATTATATCGCAAGGCTAACGTTAATAAATTGATTTTTTCATTTTTGCTTGCTGAAATATTACAACCTCTTGATTCTAGGTATTTTAGAACTCTAATATCGGGATTGCTTGCAGCATAAAATTCACAAGGCTGTTTTGATAGACGGTATTTGCTTTTATCTGTTATGATTTTTAAATAAGCTCCATGAGTAACCTCATTAATTGCAGAAACTTCAGAATAAAAAGGTAGACTGGTTAGTTTTGGATCAACAAAAGCTATTATTTCTTTTACTAATTCTAGTTTTGAAAATAACAAAGAATTAATTAAGATGCCTGTTCTATTGTTGTCAACAGCTTTACTTTTAGCTCCTGATTTTAATAAAAATCTGAACACATTTGGGTCAGGATTCATAGTAGAGAGCAACAAAGGAGTTTTCCCCTCTCTATCTCTTTTTTCTAAGTTACTTCCTGCTTTTATTAATACTTCGCAGACCTCTCTACTACCTATTAAAGCTGCTACTGATAATGGAGTTTTTTTATAGTTTGAATCTTCTTTGTCAAAAGCAACTCCTTGTTCTATTAAGGTTTCCATAATTTCTGGACAAGGGTTTTTTGCGGCAAAATGAGCAAGAGATAAATCTTCTTTGGTCATTTGGTTGACAGACAGACCTTTATTGATTAAATATTTAATTACTGCTGGATTTTTATTTTGTAATACTGCATAAGTAAGAACATTATAGCCCTTATAATCTGTTTCGTTTATATCTGCACCAGCATCAATTATACTTTTTATTTCATCTAAAGAAGCATTGTTTAATATTGCATTCCAAAGCTTTGAATGATGTTCTGCCATTGTTTTTAAAACCCTATATGAATAAACAATTTATGTAGACTACAGTATAATGAAAAAATAATTTTATTTCAACATAAAAAAAGCCACTCACTAAAGAGTGGCTTTCTCTTTTATTGGGGATTATTTAGCACCTACAGCTTTAAGTGTTGAATATTCGTTATAAGCTTCTTTATATTCTCTCAAAGCTTCTTGAACTTCGGTAGAATTTGAAGAACTTCTACCAACGATGCTCTGATATTTATTATAAGCTTTGATATAACGAGTCTGAGCTTCTTGTAAAGAACCACTTACTGTAGTATTAACTGTGCCAGAATTATCAACTGTTTCTGTTACAGAAGATTTTGCAACAGGAACTTCATCTGAAACAGTTACATTTGTTGCATCACCATCGATTTTGATTATTTCATTGCTAACTTGTATTGGTCTATTGTCACCTTGTGGAATAACTGTAGACATAGCATAATCACCAGGATTAATAGTGATTTCATCAGAATTTGGAAGAACTTCATTGTCTTCTTTTGAATTAGCTTTCTTTTCTTTGTATTTCTTATAAATGAAATAACCAGCAACACAAGCACCAACTATAACTAATGCAGGTATAAATAGAGGACTAGTAAAAATACCAGCTATAAATCCTCCAACTGCACTAATTGCACCACCAATAGCACCAGCAAAAGCTGAAACTGCACCAAGAACACCGCCACCTATTGCTGCAACGCCACCGACTATACCACTTAAAATACCAGTAGCACCAGCACCAGCAACTGCACTACCTATTGCAGGAGCTGCTAAAGCAATACCAGCACCAGCTGCAACACCTACACCAGCACCGATTAAAGCACTCTTTTTGTCTATTGCACCCATAGCAGGAGCGGGTTGGAATACGCTGTAGTCAATCAGCATAAGGAGAGAAAGTAGCATGCAAATGAAAACTCTAGCCCTTTTCATTGTAATACCCCCAAGTATGTAACTTATTTAAACTTATGATTGGGTTGTGGGTGTGTACCCTTACCTTTGTTTTAATTTTACTAATTAATCTTTATATCGTCAAGTAGTCTATAAAAATTTTTCATATTTTTTTTATTATTTTTTTTCAATTCTAAATTCTCAAATCTCAAATCTCAAATCTCAAATCTCAATTCTCATCTCTCATCTCTCATCTCTTCTTTTAGTAATTCAGCAAGAATCGTATTCCTTTTTTTTATTTTATTATTGTTTACAGCTATAGATATTGCTTTTTGCGTTCCTAAAAAAACCATCGTCTTCTTGGCTCTTGTTAAACCTGTATAAATAAGATTTCTTTGCAACATCATATAATGTTGGGTATGAGCAATCATTACTACAGCAGGGTATTCGCTTCCTTGGGCTTTGTGAATTGTTACAGCATAAGCATGAGCAAGATCAACAAAATCTGCAGGTTGAAAAATAATTTTACCTTGAGGAAATTCGATTGTTATTTCCTGTTCTTCAGCTGAAACATCTGTAATTGTTCCTATATCACCATTAAAAACATCTAAGTCATAATTATTTCTAAGTTGAATAACTTTATCGCCTGATCTGAATATTCTATTTGCGTGTTGAATTTCGTTCTTGTTGGGTGATGGTGGATTCAAGATTTCTTGTAAAATTACATTTAAAGCAACAGCTCCTAATGGTCCACGATTCATTGGGGTGAGAACTTGAATATCAGCGATAGGATAATAACCAAATTTTTTGGGTAGACTTTTGGCGACAATGTTCTTTAACAAAGAAATAACTTTGTCTACTGGTTCTGCTTGAATAAAATAACAATCTGTTTGGGTTTTCCCATCTGGGACAGTCAAAGTAGGCATAAGACCTTTATTTATCAAATGTGCATTTTTTATGATACTAGAAGTTTCAGCTTGTCTAAATATTGTATCTAATGTAACAGTCGGAACTACACCAGATTTGATTAGTTCTTGCAACACCAATCCTGCTCCTACTGAAGGCAACTGGTCAACATCACCAACTAGAACCAAAGAAGCTCTTGAAGGAACTGCTTGAATAACTGAATAAAAGAGACTCATATCAATCATTGAAGCTTCGTCTATTACTAAAACATCGCAATCTAATGTATTTGATGAATTGTGTTTAAATCCAAAATTTTGGTGGTCATATTCTAGCAGTCTGTGTATTGTAGAAGCATTATATCCAGATACTTCAGACAGTCTTTTAGCGGCACGTCCTGTTGGGCTTGCGAGCAATACCTTGTGTCCCATGAATTTATGAGCCATTACAACGGCCTTAAGGGTTGTTGTTTTCCCTGTCCCTGGACCGCCAGTAATAATAACCATTCCCTTTGTTAGAGATGTTTCTACAGCCATCTGCTGAACATCGCTAAGGTTTAGCCCATGTGAACTTATGGCTTTTTCTAATACGGAAATTAAAACTTCTCTAGGAACATTGTGTTTAGTCGAAACCAATCTCAAAATATATGAAACACTTTTTGTTTCGGAAAAATAATTTATAGGTAAATAATAAAGTTTTGAGTTGTTATATTCTCTAAAAAATATCTTTTTTTGAAGAATTAATTGATTTAATGCACCGCTTATAAGTTGAGGGTCATTAATAGTTAGGTTTTCTTCAGAAAGTTTAATAAGTTCATCGAAAGATAAAAATAAATGCCCATCTTTATTTACAGAATTAAGTGTATAAAAAATACCAGCGGCTACACGCCTAGCATCATTGCCTATTATTCCAAATTCAGAGGCAATATCATCTGCTTTTTTAAATCCAATACCAGGTATTTCATCAGCTAAAATATATGGATTTTCTGAAACTTTTTTTACCGCTTCTTTATCATATTTTTTAAATATTTTAGCAGCATAAGCTGTCGAAATGCCATGCCCTTGTAGAAATACCATTATATCTTGAATAGAGCGATGCATAAAAAAGCCCTGTGAAATCTTATCTGCTTTATTTGGACCTATTCCAGAACATTCTGCTAGTTTTTCGGGATGGTTTTCAATTATGTCTAATGTATCTATTCCAAAAGTTTTAACTAACCTTTTAGCAGTAACTGGACCAATTCCTTTTATTAAACCAGAACCAAGGAATTTTTCTATCCCTTTTATTGTTGCAGGTTTTAGAACGGCATAACGAGAAGTTTGAAATTGCATACCGAAAGACGGATGGCAAGCCCAAGTCCCATAAGCTTTGATTTCCTCTCCTGGCTGAATCATACAAAAATTGCCGACAAGCGTTACACCATTGGGAAAATCTTTCCCACTAGCTTTTAAAACATGATAACCATTTTGCTCATTAGCAAAAGTTATTCGTTCAATTGTAACAGTTATGCTTTCGTTTTCCACAAATAAAATAATATCACAAATAAGTTAATCATTCCAATATCATTGACTTTTCTATAGATAAAATGATAACTTTCATTTCATGAATAAGAAAAAGTCTATTTTTTTTGCAATTTTTTTAGTAGCTATACTAGTATTTAGTATTTGCCATTTAAAATCTAATATAGATTATGTAAATCTTTATTCAGTTATAATTTCTACAGATGGGAATATAGTTCCAGGACAAAGACAAGATTTTCTAGTTAACATTTTTAGAAAGGTTGACGGAACTAGAATATTTGAAAATCGTGCCAATTTTGGTTTAAAATTAAAAATGACATTGGTTAACGGTAAAAAAAAAGAAGCTATAGTTCCTTTGACTTGTAATTCTTCAGGGAAGTATATTTGTTCGTATCTTTTTCCTGAAGATTTAGATTTTTCTGACGTAGACGTATCTGTGTTTCCAGATAATATGACAAATCAAACAATTTTACATTGTTTGATACCTGTAAAAAAAGAAAATGCTATTGTTGTTAAACCTCCAGAATCGCAAATTTATATAGGTGAAAATATTTCTTTTTCTATTGCTTCTATTGATTTAAAAAGTGGGTTGAGTCAATTTAAGATTCCTGTCAGAGTGAAACTTATAGCTCCGTCAGGGTATACAACTTTAAATAGAATAGTAACTACTAACCAAAATGGGCTTGCAACTTTTGAAACTGCAATTCATCCTGCTTCTCCAGAAGGTTATTACACTTTCGTTTTTTCAACTAATAATTTTTCTCAAAAAATATCTGTCTACATAAAGAAAAATTCTAACAAGAATTCTGTTATTGATTCGATACCTTTTTACTCTCCAACGCAAATTACTAATGAAAATTGCGGTTTTATTTATAATTTGCTTTGTGAAGAAACAAACGCTTTATTGGCTTATGGATGCCCCGAATCCGAACATCGCCAAATAGAAATATGGCAGAATGGGAAACTTCATTATTTTTCTGATTTAGCTCTTGAGGGGGGAACGATATCTTTAGTTTTCGATAAATCAAATCCATTATTGCCTGGTTGTCCTGTTTTATTTAAGGTATGGCAAATAAATGGTGATAATGTATCCTCTCATGAAAAAATAAGATATTTACCCTTTCATAATCCTAATCAAACAGGGCAATTTCTTATAGACGTAAACTCTGAATTTCAAAATACCGATAAAGATAAACTAGCAATAGCTCTAGCGAGGAAAGGTTTCATCGGGGCTACATCTGAAATAAGTGTTGAAAATCTTACTCAACCTTTATCTTTAGATTTAACGTCTATTCAAATGAAACCTCAAAATGAAATTCCTATTGAGTTTTATGATAATTTATTAAAAAAAGTTACAAATATAAAAGAATCTGTATTTTATCTTGTTGAGCAAGATATGGATTTGAAAGACACAAATAAACTAAAGATTTTTCTTAATACACCTAGTTTCTTAAAAGAATATATTAGCTATTTAAGACAACAAGAATATAACTTAGAAACTATGTTACAAGAAGCTATTTGTAGAATTGATTTGTATCCTTATCTTGATTTGTCTAATAAAGAAAAAGATATATATGAGCTCGAAGGATTGATTATCCCTTTATCTGAGCTATATTCTTATTTGAATAAGTTTCAAGATAAAAAATCAATTTATGCTCCACAAATACTAAGCAGTATAAACAAAATTAAAGATTTAATTTTTGTTCCAGCTGAGTTTACATTTGATTTGGTTAAATATAGAAATTTAAATCACTTGCCTATGCTAGATATTAAACCTGTTCCGAGAAGCTTACAAAGCATTCAAGGATTACTGAGACAAAACGGGAAAATACTGCTATCTAATGAAAATGCTAGTGCTACTTTTGACTTGAACCAATCTAGTTTTGAAGTTTCTGACTATGATTGGGATAAGTTGATTAATCTAAGAACATTACCTTTGATAACCTTATTACAATGAAGAAATAGCTTATGCATTTCCTTGAATTTTGATGAATAACTATGTATAATTAAATGTATGGGGTTTATTTTCATAAAAAAATGTAAGCTTTTTATTTCTATAGCTATTATGTTTTTGATGGCTAATTCTTGTTTCTCTTGCGATGATACATTGGTAATGCTTTTAACTGCGAAAAACCCAACTAGTGAATTTTCTAAGTCAATACGCAGTTTTATGAATAATCTAACTGTTTTAGGTACTGCTCTTAAATATTCCCAAAAAGATGATTATTCAACAGAATTAACAGGTGTGCTAGATTCTTGGTTAGACTTTTCTAAAAAATATATGACAAATCCGCCCGAAGAAGCTAAAAACGACAGACAATGGATTGAAAAAATGTCAAAAACAGCTAAAAAAATAGGTGAAATCAGAAAGTTAATTAATATAAAAAAATATTCAGATGCTCATAATGACGTTTTAGAATTAAGTAATACTATTGGGTCTTTTTTTGAGAGTGTTGGAGTTACTGATGAAAAGCAGGTTTTTATTACAGCTTCTGCTGATATAAATGATTTACAAAGATTAATTTCTAAAAAAGAATATATAGAAGCAAAAAATCAAATTCATAATAAAATAATTAGAGATTTAAACGACTTTGAAAAGTATCTAAAAGAAGAAGAAGACAAATCCATAGCTTCTAATACATCAAAGATTATAAATTCTATTTCTTTTGAAATAGAAAATAATAAAGCTCCTGAAGAAATAGACAAAAAAATATCTATGTTGCGAACAAGCTTTGAAGAACTTCGTTCAAGAATTCTTATGGAAGAATGGTTTTCTGATGATGAAGTTCAGAAAGAGAGTAATTAATATGCTTAAAGTTTCTGTTATTAAAAGTAAAACAAAATGTGCTAGTTGTGCAGATACCGAAAAAATCTGTAAAGAAATTGCGGCTCAATATCCTAACGATATTGAAATAAAAATACTTATTGACGGTGAACCTGAAACAGCAGATTTTGGACTTTATTCAACTCCTGTAGTAGCTTTGGGCTATAAAATTTATTCTATGGGCAAACCTGTTATTAAAGAAAAAGTCGAGTCTTGGGTAAAAAAAGAATTGGCTTTATTACAAAAAGCGTAAAGAAAAAATGTCAGAAATATTTAATGCCGTAACGAACTGGCTTCAAAACTTTCTTTCTACTTGTTATCTAGGGTGGTTATGGCCTGGATTAGCAGAAGCTGGTAAGTTTATTGGAGAACACCTTATATCAGGAATGATACCAGCTTTTTTTATTGCTGGTGCTATTGCGATTTTTATCGATAAAGATAGAGTTACAAAATATATGGGGGCAAAAGCTAATCCTTTTGTTTCCTATCCTGTAGCTGCTTTATCTGGTGGTATTTTAACAGTTTGTTCTTGTGGGGTTATTCCTATATTTACAAGTATTATGCAGCAAGGTGCTGGGATTGGTCCAGCTTTTACATTTTTAATGTCTGCTCCCGCTGTTAATCTTATTGCTCTTTCTTATACTGGAACTTTATTGGGAAAAGAATTTCTTTATGGAAGAACTCTTGCTGTTTTTTTTAGTGCAATAGGAATTGGTCTTTGTATGAAATTTTGTTTTCCTGATAAAACATTTGAACCAACAAAATCAAAATATATTTTAGTTGAAGAAGAGAAAAACTATACAGATTTTCAGCTTTTGATATTTTTTTCTCTTTTAATACTAGTTATGTTAACAACCACAGGTATATTAGATAAAATAACTATATATTTTACTTCTTTTATAGGAATAAAAAAAGAATTTTATAGTAGACTAACCTTTGTTGTTATAGAAATAATATTAACTATTTTATGGACTTTAAAAATATTTGATAAATTTGAAATAAAACTTTGGTTAAAAAAATCTTATCAATTATTTATAATGATATTTCCGAAGGTTTTAGCTGGAATATTTATTTGTGGAATTATAGCTAATCTATTCTCTCTAAATGATTTTCTAAAATATTTTGAAAATAATACTATATTATCGAATGTAATCTCGTCATTACTAGGTGCGTTGATGTATTTCGGCACAATAGTCGGTGTTACTATTGTATCTACATTACATAATTATGGAATGAATGCTGGTCCATCTTTAACTCTATTGCTTGCTGGACCAGCAGTTAGCTTGCCTAGTATAATAGCTTTGATTCCAATAGTTGGCAAAAAGAAAGCTTTCGCTTTTTTGACATTCGTAATGATATTTAGTGCATTATGTGGTTTTGTTTTTGGTATGTTTTACAAGCCTGTTCTTTGATTTTTGATATTATCAAAGAAAGCTTGTTGATTTAATAACTTGTGTTTAATTAATTATCTGGTCATCTACTTCTTCTTCTGCAAAAGTAATAGTATTTAAACGGAGTTGCCCCATTAATGCAGCTTCTCTACATCTTAAATCATCTATCTTTTTTGTTAAAAGTTTGTTTATTTCTAACGCAGTATTTAATTGTTTTAGGGCACAACTATATCTTCTTTTTAACTCGTTAAAATTTTCGCTGATTTTTTCTGTTTCACAAATAGCAGACGAAATCTTGCAAAGAATTAACTCTAGAGAATTGCTGTCAACTTCGTTAATTAATTGATTTCCGTTCATCAAATGTATCCTTTATAAAAATAGGGTACACTTGCTATCGTTTGATGATTTGTTTTTGTTTACGATATTCTAATAAAAAAAACTATTATGATAAAGGATATACTTCTGTATCATTTGTTACAGAAATAACTTCTTGTAAGTTCACCTTTTTATCTTTTGGATTAGTACAGTTAATAGTGACTGTGATAATATTTCTTGATCTTTGTTGATGTTTTACTCTACTACCTTTTGTGTATTTAATAGCTTCATTCGATATTTCTATATTGCTTACATCAGAAATCAAGAGTTTCCTTCTTTCAGGTTTTAGTTTATTCTTTTGAAAATTCCTTTTTATAAAAAAAGCTCTTTCTTCTTCTTGTATACCATTACCAACTTCTGATGCATATTTATCTTCGTAGGTATCTAAGTATAAATCTGAATAACCTGTATTTTTGTCTTTTTTTCCTAATGTAAACACATACCAATTAATTTTTCCTGGTTTATGATTTAAATCTATCAACTCTTCACTTTCACATACAGGAAAACGTAATACTATTTGCTCTTCATTGCTAGGTAAAGCAGATGATTTACAATAAACTTCAAAATCTTTACATTTATCGTTTATTTTAAAATCAACTATTCTTCCAGCAGAATCATATTTTACATATTCTTTGTATGAATATAATTGAAAGCCACCAAAATCAGAACCACCACCAGAACCACTAATTCCTACTTTTACTTCTCCATCTTTATCTTCATCATAAGTTACCCTTATGTTTTTGTAAGTTTTACCTTTTTCTATAACAGACGGATAATTTTTTTGATTTAATCTTAAACTAATTAAACGAACAGTATTCATTAATTCAGAAGATGTTTGAACTATCCACTGACCTCTTTGACCTTCTGATCTTGCATAAGACATGATTTTGTAAACGCAACCAAAAAGAAGAGATAAAATAATACAACTCAAACAAACTTCAATAAAGGTAAAACCTGTTCTTTTATACATAATAAATTCCCTTAAAAAAACAAAATCAACTATTAATTAGAATCTAGAAACTATAAATTCTTCTTCTACTTCTTTATCGCAATATTTATCTCCAAGTGATCCTTTTTTGTCTTTGCAGTCAATATTAACTGCTCCCTTAACTTTAATAACATAAGTATCAGCTACACCTCTAGATGTTTTTCTTTCATTAGAACGATTACCAGTTGAACTTTTTAACCTCATTTCGGTTACACCAAACCAATAGTCATAAGGATCTTTGTGGTCATCATATTTTCCACCAAATAAACTAAAATCTTTTATTTTTGCTGTTGCCACACGACTAGATTCGTCAGGTTTTGGTCCACCAACTTGGAGCATTAGATAAGAATCACAAATATTATTTAATGGAAAAGTACTATATGTTACTTCTTGATTTTTTTTCTCAATATATGAATCTTTATAAAATGTATATATTTCATTGGGGAAAAGCTTTATATATAACCTTGCTAGCTGTATACCCGATTGAACCAAATAATTTGTCTGCATCTCGTAAACAGTTCTTTTAGATTGAAAATAAGTATTAGAAGATGCTTTTATTAGAGCAGCTAAAGTTACTCCTATTACGAAAGCGAAAAATAATACTATCGCAATTGCTAACCCTTTTTTATTATTTACCATAAAGCGAATCATCCAATCTTGATTTATATGCAACTAAAATTATACTTTTTCCGCTCGGAGCTTTCAAATCTATCGGATCAACACCTTTTTTTAAAGTATATTTAACTTCTACAACTATTTTCTTAACGTAGTTATAGTTCCCTTCTTGATCTGGTTCCATAACATCTCTAGCTTTAATAAGTCTTGGATTGCTTGTTTCATCAACTCTAATAGATAATTGATTTCCTGTAGGAGGATTATTCTCGCCATAATTGTAAACCATAGCTCTACTTCTAATGACAAAACCTTTGTCTGTTGTATCTATACCACTTGCTTCGAAAACTGTAGTTTCTGGTTTTCCAAATATTTTAGGAAATATTTTTTCTATATATTCTTTATATGTATATTTATCTTCAAGTTTATCTTTCCTAAATTTATCAAAAACACAATATGGCTTACCTGGTTTATAAATCATATTCTCCCAAGGTATGTTATTAAGCATTACATCCATTATTTGTCTAGCATGGTTCATCGCTATTGTTTCAACATATATTCTTTCTGTGTCTTTGACAGAACTTGATAAAAAAGCGAAAGAAGGAAGAGTTACTATAGCCATTATTAATGCAGCCAGCATTATTTCAGTAAAAGTAATACCTAATTTTTTGTTTGATTTTCTACTCATAATTAAATTGTAACACAAATATTCAAATATTCAAATACCATTTACTTAAAAAATATATCTATTTTTTATTATTTCAATTTATTCTTGAATAATGATAGGCAAGAAAAGCTTTTGTAAATTACCTTCATTGTCTTTTGCTTCTAAAAACAAATAAGGGTTTTCAGGAAATTCTATTTCAGAAAGATCTATCTCTTCTGTATTGAGTTGAGAAATTGCAGAAGAAACGCCTCCTGCTCCACCGCAAATACCGAAAACTATACTTTCTGGGTCTAATTTATAATTATCATTTTGAATTATCTTAACTTTTATTATATTGTCTTTATGTATGTTAAGAACTCCATCTTCATTTGAGATAATCATTTCTTCTCCAAGATTGTAAATATTACCTGTTCTTTCAGAATCAGAATTGGTAAAAAGATAACCAGAAAAATGAAGTTGTGCAGTTTTTGTATAATCTGGTTTGTCTAACGGTTCTTCTGTTGGCCAGCAACTACCATTTTCACCATTTACGACACTAATAGAAAAACCACAGGTTGGTGGTGTTATATCTTTAACCCGAAATTTTGCTATAGCATTTGCTTTAGCATTGCTAATACCCATTCTTCCATCTGATTTGACATATTTCATTTTTCTTGAACCGTAACAAGTAATAGAGCAATTCTCAGCTGGATTTGTGGGATTGATTATTATTTGATTAACCGCTAAATCTGGCGAATAAGTAGCCATATAAGATTTGTCATTATCTATGTCGTTAATAAACCACAAAGCTTTAGCATTTGGCTCTAGCCATTGTGGTTGGTCAAAATATTCAAAACTATTCCCCATACCAATAGGAGCTTCTTCAGAGAATATATCTGACTCAGCTTTTATTGATAAAGGAAAATCTTCTAGGATTTCTTCTGGAATGATTTCGTCAGATTCATTTTTTAATGACATTTCAAGAATAGGCGAATTATCTCTATTTGGAATATAGGTATTATCGCCTCCACCAAACCAGGGAATTTCTTGTTGAGCTAATAAAATGCTAGAACTAACTATAAATAAAGAAAAAGCTGTTAATATTTTACTGTTCATCTTTTGTTTATTCCCTCTTAAAAAAATATCACTATTAATTATAACAAAATAAACGAGAAAAGATAGATATTAATTTCCACGGAGCTGTCTAATATTTCTTTGTAATTTAAATAGTTCAGATCTTTTATTATTTCTTTTTTCAAAATCTAAAGCTTCTTCTATATAAGAGTTTGCTTTATCATAATTCTGTAAATTCATATAAACCTTTGCCATTGCAATCATTGCGTCTGTATCATTAGATGAGTTTTCTAATGCAGATTCAGCATATTTCTTTGCATTGGCAATATCGTTGTTACTTAAACAGATATTAGCAGCCATAGATAAAACTTCTGGATCTGTGGGACTTAGTTTCAGACACATTTCAATATTCTTCTTTGAACCTTCAGAATCATGTTCATTCATGTGAATTCTTGCTAGTTCAAGATAAGGAATAAAAGAATTTTTGTTCAAATTTATTGCGTTAACAAATTGTTCCTTAGCTTGTTTGTTGTTGCCTCTTGCAGCAAGTGCTTTACCAACTTCTACAAGGACATCAAAGTTATCTTTATTATTTTTGGCTCTTTCTAACAATTCCCTTTCTGAAACCAAAGCTCCTCCATTAGATTCTTGCTTCTTTTTTAATTCAGCTTCTTTTTTTAATCTTTCTTCATTTTTTTGAGCCTGGACATAATCCTCATAAGCTTTTACTTCATCTTCACGTTCTTTATCTAAACTAGCTGAAACTTCACAAGCATCCAAAACCATTAAATAATCGTTTTTATAGATTGAATTTTCCAAATCAGATTTAATTCTTTTTATTTCAGAAATAGAAAATTTATAGTCGCCATTTAAATAACAAATAAATGCATTAACTAATATTTTTTCAGTTTCAGTTCCTTGTTGTTTAAAATAATTTTCAGCATTAGAAAGAACATTCTCGTCATTTTTCCCTTGAAGTTTAGTATCTGATGTAACCGCTATTAAATAAAATCTAAATGCCTGTCTATATCTTTTGAATTTGTTAGCGATTAAAGATGCTTCAAAATAAATATCAGGGAAAATAATACCACTATTTAAAAAACGTTCTAAAGCATTGATTGCTGATTCTGGTTTATCTAATTTAATTAATGCTTTATAACAGTCTAAAAAAGGAATAAAATTTTTATTGTCTATATTTATACATTTTTTATAATATTTTACAGCTTCTTCGTATTTTTTTGACTTATCGTATAATTTAGCCAATTCATAATTTAAAACAAAAGAGTCGTTATAGTTCTCTTCAATAGTAGAGGCTAATGAATCTGTTCCTTCAAAATCATTCTTTTGTGATTTATACTTAATATAATTTAAAATAGTATCTGGTGTGGGGTTTTCATTTATTAGTTCTTGGAAATATTTATCAGCATCTTCTTTTTCGGGATAAACAACCGCAAGCCTAGTAATACTTTCATAAATATTACGTTTTTGGTTATCTTGAAAAAAGCTATCCGCTATTTCCAAATAAATTGAATAAGCTTCGTCAAATATACATTTTTTTTCTAAAATATTTGCAAGATAGTAAAGGGTTTTTGAATCTCTATGTTTTTGGGTTAATTTTCTGTATATTGGCAATGCTTTATCGAGATTTTCAGATGAATAATAACTATAAGCCAACATCTTATTAACTTTTTCGTCTTTTTCTTTAACTTTTGAAAGTAATTCAATTGCTTTTAAGTAATTAGCATTTTCTATTGCTGACTTCGCTTCTTTAATAAGATTTTCGTCATATTCAGACGAATTTTCTTCTTCAGATTTAAAAGCATCTTTTGGGGTTGATTTGGTTTGCTCGTTTTTTAAATGTGGCTTAATATGCGGTTTTGTTGGATTCTGAGTTTTGTTGTAAAAATAATAACCAACACCGCCAACTAGGCAAATTAATAAAAATATTGGTAATTTCAAGTCATCCATATTTTTAATTTATCATAACATAACCATAAAGACAATAAAAAAATATATACATTGTTCTTTAAAAATTATGCTTTAATATAGATTAAATATATGATAATCTTATTTAAGGAAAAAATTTTACTAGAGCGATAGTATGAATAAATCTCCTTATGAACTTATAAAAAGTACAGATGAAACCTTATGGCATGATGGTTTGAATAGCTTATTGGCAGAACATAGTGAAAAATCTTGTTTGGCGATTGTCACTATGTTAAGCGATCAGTCATGGAAAAAAAGGGAAATAGCGGCAAAGTCTTTATTAGATTGGGGTGCTGGGTTATCTGATATATTAATAAAAGTAGTTTCAGAAAAAAATATAGACCAATATTATTGGATATTAAACATATTAGGGCATATATGTGACGAGAAGTCCATAGCTGTTTTAAAACAAGGGTTATTAAATAAAGATCCCGAATTAAGAAGTTATGCTGTTAGAGGTTTTGGCTATATAAAAAAAATAGAAAATGCAAGAGCATTATACCCATTACTTAATGATAATAACTGGGCTATACGAAAATTAGTTTTTGAACAGTTATTGTCTTTTGACCGTCTAATATTAGATGATTTAAGAAAAATAATTATAACTCCTTCAAAAATTCCTAATCATAGCGTAATTGCTCTTTTTGTTAAAATAGGAAAAGATTCTGTATTGCCAGAAATTAATAATTTTTATAGAAATGGAAATTTCGCTTTAAGATATTCTATATTAAATTCTCTTGGAGAACTAGGAACGACAAAAGCTATTGATTATCTTATTGCAGGGTTGGCAGACCATTCTTGGGCAATAAAAAAATTAGCGGCTGAGCAACTTAGTAAACTTGGTACCAAAGCATTTGACCAATTATCTGCTAGTTTTGGAAGAGTTGATTCTCAAATTAGATACGATATTATTAATATAATAGTTAATCTACTTGGCGAAAAATCTATTCCTTTACTTAAAAGACTTTTGGTTTCTCCTGATTTAGAAATAAAAATGATGGCTATTGAAAATTTGGCAAAATTAAAGTCAGATATAGCTATTAGTGAAATAATTACTTGTTTATCAATTCCTGATCGTATTGTTTCTGATTTTGCGGCAGAATGTTTATCTAAAAAACATAATTTAAATATAGATTTATTATTACATGTTTTAAATACTGATGATGAAGCTCTTCGCTTTCAAATTATTAGAATAATTGGTTCTATTGGTGGTTTAGCTTTTATACCTATATTGAAAATACTTGAAAATGGAAATAAGCAGGAAAGATTATTCTTGTTAGGAGTATTGCAAAAAGTTGCACCAGATCCAAAAGTTATTGAAATGTTAATTAAACTTTTGGGAGATGAGAATTGGCCTATTAGAAATGCTTCTGCAAATTGTCTTGTTAGTTATGGTGAAGCATCGGTAACATCAATAGTTAGAGTTTTAAATGATTCTTCCGAAGATATAAGATTTTGGGCAAGAAAATCTTTAATAATGATAGGTCCTAAAGCTGTTAAGGTTTTAGTTGATATAATGGAAGAAGGGACAGAACCTAGCCTTTTACCACATATTGTTTCTGCACTACTTTCTATGAATAATCCAGAAGCAGTTCCTGCTATTATTAAATTTTTAGAAAATAGTGATGATTATAGAATAGAAACAGTATTTTCTTCTATTCCAGAAATAACCTCAAAAGATGTTGTCACTACTGTACTTAATCTTTTGACGCATCCTGATGAAAAAGTTGCTAAATGGCTATCACAGCTGCTAAAAAAAGCAGATGCTAACTATTTGCACAGTACCGTTTTCTTAGGTTTTAGTCACTCAAATGAAAAAGTTAGATATTATGTAGCCGATGCTGTTTCTTCTTGGACATTTTTATCTGAAGCAGATTTAAAAGTTATTGTTAGACAACTGCAAGTTGAAAAAAATATAAATAACCTTCATGCCTTAGTATCATGTTTAGCCAAACATCCATCTCCTATTTCTGTTACTGCGGTAGAAGATTTTATGCAACATTGTCCTCATTCTACAATGCTAGATTTAATGTTGGAGGCTTCTAGCCACAATTCTAATGAATTTGCTGAAATGTTGAAAAGAATCCTTAACAACAGATCTGATTTGGTAACAGTAGAAGATGGTGATAAAGTTGGTGTAATACTTGGAAATTTATATAAAAACAATCCATCTGGTTTAATTAGCGGATTGCAATCATCTAGTAAAGCATATAGATTATGTTGTATTGTTGCTTTAGATTCTATTAATGACCGAAAAGTAGCTTTCGACATAATGGATAACGTATTGCTAGACGATGAACCAGAAATACTTAAACGTGTTGTAAAAGTACTAGCAAAATTTTTCTTCTATGATGATTTCCGTTTAAAAGGAGCTTTAACAGACTTTTTCCTTAACCTTGGAAATATTATCACAGAACCGCTAACTGAATATATAAGAACATTAGAAAATGAGATAGATAAAAAAGCTTTGGTTGATTTAATTGAAAGCGTGGGTGGAAAAGTTTCTCCAGATGCTCTTCTTGTTAAAGGACAACATAAAATTATGCTGTCTGACAATCATCTTGATGAGGTTCTTGAAAAACGTCGAATGGCACTTGAAGAAATTGAAAAATATGATGAACTCATTAAAGAAAGTCATACCAAAGAATTGTCTATTATGTTTACTGATGTTAAGGGATTTACTGCGTTTAGTTCAAAAGCATCTTTGTCTGAAGTTATGTCCATGATGAAACAGCATGATGAAATATTGCAACCAGTGTTTATAAAATATGGCGGAGAAGCCTTGAAGAAAATAGGCGATGCTTTCCTTGTTGTTTTTGAAATACATAACAATGCTTTATTAGCCGCAATGGAAATACAAAGAAAACTTGTCGAATATAATGATACAGCTCCAGAGGAACGTAAACTTGCTGTAAGAATCACTATAAATACTGGTTCTGTTATAAGAACAGAAAATGACGTTATGGGCGACCCTGTTAATCTTGCTTCTAGACTTGAAGGTATTACAGATGCTTTTGAAATTCTAATTTCAGAATTTACTTATGAAAAAATTGATAAAGATGTTTTTGAATTGATTGACAATGGGGCTCATCAATTTAAAGGAATAAGTCGTCCAATTAATACTTATAAAGTTAAATGGTCTTAAAAGTGGTTAGATCAGATAGAAATAAAAAAATAAGATAAGGGATAATATTATGGTAGAAGATATTTTATTAAGTCTTCAAGATAAATTAAGAAGCACAGACTATATAGATAATGATTCTGCTCTAGATAAGTTTTCTACAATATTGCAATCTCAAACTTCTGATAAGCAAAGAAGGATAATTACAAGTGTTTTACCTATTGCTTTGTCTAGCAAACACGAAAACATTCAAAAAAAGACTGTACAAATTGTAATAAATTATCCAACCATATTAAGAGAAATTTTACCGACTCTTACCCTTTCGCAAGATACAACAGTCAGGTTTTGGGCATATTTTATTTCTATAGAATTAGGATTTCTAAATCAAGATAATCTGCTTAACCTTTTAAATAGTCAAGAAAGTGACGAAATTAAACGTATTTCGATAGATGCACTTGCTAGAAGACCAAATAAACGAGTAATAATTGCTTTCCTTGACAAAATTAGTGACCCAAGTTGGATAGTTAGAAAACAGATAAAAAAAGCTCTTATTTCTCAAGGTGATTCTATTTATTCTGTTATTCAAGAGTATTTTCAAACTTGTTCTAGTGCACAAAAATATGAATGTATTAAAATTATTCCTCTTGTATTAAGGGAAAAATCTTTCACACTTTTTCAACGAATGTTAGAAGCAGATACAAAAGGTGTATTCAAACCATATATATGTGCAGGGTTTGGAGAAATACATAACGAACTTTCAATGAAAATTTTGCTGTCTTTGCTTGATGATGAGTCTTCGATTGTGCGGCAGGAAGCTATAAAAGCACTTGTAACATGGGGACCTGAAGTGACCAATGGGGCAATGGCAATATTCCCTACTGCTAGTCGTGAAATGCGTTTAGCTTTAATGCAATTATTTGGTAAAGTTATGGGATTGGGAGTTATTAAATTTGTAAAAGATTTCTTTGGACCAATGAACCAAGATAACAAATACTTGCTATTAACTGCATTAGGTGAAGTTAGAGATCCTAATGTAATACCTGAATTACTCCCATATTTAAAAGACGAGTCTGTTTTTATTTCCGATTACACGAAAAATATTTTAATAAGATTAGGAGTTCATGCTGTAGACACATTGTTGTCTTCTTTAGATTCAGGTGATGAAATTCTTACAATTCAGATTTTAAAAGTTCTAGGTGAAATTGGTTCAAAAGAAGCAATTCGCCCTTTGCTTTTTGTTATAGATAATTCTAAAGTAACTTTAATAAGAACCTGTGCGATAGAAGCAATTACTAAATTACAAAAATTCGATTTAATTGCGAATATGCTTCTTTACAAACTTGATGACAAAGACATTTCAATAAGACATACTATTGTTGAAAATTTATCAAAACAACCTAGAAAAGCTTTTTTAAAAGATCTTGTAATGTGTTGTTTCGATAGAAATGCAGATATTTCATGGTGGTCTAGAGAAATATTTAAAAGACGCGATTATGATGGAGTTCAATCATTATTGGCTTTGTATGATAGTTCAACAGATTTTGAAAGAGAAAGATTAACTGCTTTAATATCAAAACTTTCCAATGACCAGTTAGATGTTATTCTTCAAAAATCTGATATTGATTTTGATTCGTTGAAAACTGAAAATGTTGAGTCAAAAGTTTTAAAACGTAGATATGCTAAGTCTAATATCACAGATATGAAAGAACTTCTTTATTATTTGCAAGAAGAAGGAGGTTCAGACCTTCATCTTTCTATTGGTGTTCCACCTAGCATAAGGGTTCATGGCGAATTAATCCGAACAACATTTGAAACTATTACACCAGAGAAAAGTAGATTTTTACTTTATTCATTGATGAATGAACATCAAAAGAAAGAATTTAATGAGAGAATGGAATTGGACTTCTCTTATGACATCCCAGATTGCGCACGTTTCAGAGCTAACATATTCATGCAAAAGAATGGTATGGCAGGAGTTTTTAGAATAATTCCAAATACAGTTCCTTCTTTTAGTGAAATAGGTATAGATACTAAAATTTTAGAAAAAATGTGCAATAACAAATCAGGTTTAATACTGGTCACTGGTGCGACAGGATCAGGAAAATCCACAACTTTAGCTTCGATGATTGATTATATAAATAGAACAAGGTATGACCATATAATAACCATTGAAGACCCAATAGAATTTGTTCATCAGCATAAAAGAAGTGTTATTACACAGCGTGAACTAGGTTCAAATACTATTTCTTTTACAAATGCATTAAAATCTGCACTACGTGAAGACCCAGATGTTATATTAGTCGGAGAAATGCGTGATAATGAAACAATGAAGTTAGCTATTGCTGCCTCTGAAACAGGGCACTTAGTTTTTTCTACTCTCCATACAAATTCTGCTTATGAATCAATAAATCGTATTGTTGGCTCATTCCCAGGCGATGTTCAACAAACAATGCGTATGCAATTGTCTACAAGCATAAAAGGGGTTATATCTCAAAGACTTGTTCCTGCTTATATGTCTTCTAACCGTATTCTTGCTTACGAAGTGCTATTTGGCTCAACTTCAGTAAAGAGATGTATAAAAGAAGATAAAACTGACCAGATTATTTCAATGATGCAGACAGCTCGTGGAGAAGGTATGATTACAATGGATCAATGTCTTGAAGAGCTTGTTGTTGCTAAAAGAATTTCTTATGATGATGCTTTTAAAAATGCAACCGATAAAAAAGAATTTCAAAAAAGACTTGAAAGTAGGGTGGGGAAAGCTAATGCCATGGATTTTGGAATTAAACCATTGCCTCCTGAAGAACAAGATGATATTAAACCTAATAAAAATATAAGAAAATAAAAAAATTATTTTAAAAAGAACAAACAGAAAGCCCTTTAGTTTTTAATAAAATTTGGTTAGCTGTCAATAAAGAAGAGGCTCCTGCGTTGTTTGTACAAGCGTAGGCTTGTATGGAAAGCTCACCTGCCAATGAAGGAAGTTCTAAAGACTTTTTTAAGCTTTCTTCGTTCATTGGAGCTAATTCAAAAATATTATCTTCTAAAAAGAACTTTTTAAGATTTAAATATTGTTTCTTATTTCTCATAATTCTTCGTAAAAACCACCAAACGACAGGAACAGCCAAAATCAAACCATCTGATTTATTTACTATATTTAATATGTCATTAGAATAGTCAGAATCAGTTAACCAAATTATTAGAGGTTCATAATCTAAAGCCAATTTCCCAGAATTAAAACTTCGTTTAGTTCCTTTAACTATATTTTGAGATATTTTTAAAGTGTTTTTTAACAAACCTTTTGATGATATGAATTTTTCTCGCCAATATGCAGATGTTAATGAAAGATTCGTTGAATATAAAGCTCCTTTTCTTTGGTTGAGCCATGTGTCCACTTCACTTTCAAGAAAAAGCGTCTTTCTCCCCGAATGTCTTGCTAGGTTAGCAAATTCAGGTTTGTGATTTGGGGAACTTGGGGAAATCCAAGCTTGAACAGTATGCCTAGACACACGAAGTTTTTCTGCAATTTCTTTTAATGTAAGTAATTTTTCATTCATTTTTATACCTTTAATATTTTATCTGTTAATTTTTATTGCTATATACTTTAAATAATACCAAAAATTTCAACTATTCTAACATAATATTAAATATCTAACAATATATTTGAATATTTTACAATATATATTAAGACTAGCTTTAAAAGCTAATTTCAATAAAAATATATTTATTTTAAAATCGCTTACAAAAAGACTTAGATGTTTTCAAATTTGGTTAGACTCTTTATAGTAAAAGGTTTTAATATTGTTATGAATCTATATTCCTCATTAGTACTTATTTCTTATAATAATAATTCTTGACGTTTTAAATAAAATAATATAATATACACCCCACAAATTAGTTCGTTAAAAAATATTTCGGAGGAAAATTTTAATTATGACAATGATTTCTATGAAGAGCTTGTTAGAAGCAGGCGTACATTTTGGTCACCAAACAAGAAGATGGAATCCAAAGATGGCTAAATACATCTTCACAGCACGTAATGGTATTTATATAATCGACCTTCAAAAAACTACAAAACTTCTAGACGAAGCCTGTGATTTTATTAAAGGCGTAGTTCGTGAAGGCAAACCCATTCTTTTCGTAAGCACAAAACGACAAGCTCAAGAAATAATCAAACAAGAAGCTGAACGTTGTGGTATGTTCTATATTAATTACCGCTGGCTAGGTGGCATGCTTACTAACCACGTTACTATCGAAAAACGTATCGTTCGTTTAAAAGAACTCAATGACCTTATTGAAAGTGGCAAAATAGAATCATATCCTAAAAAAGAAGCCGCTAAGATGAGAAAAGAAAGTGAAAAGCTTAATCGTGCTCTTGGTGGAATCAAAGATATGAAGGGTATGCCAGGTGCAATATTTGTTATCGACCCACATAAAGAAGCAATTGCAATAGCAGAAGCTCGCAAGATGGGTATTCCGATAGTTTCAGTTGTTGATACTAACTGTGATCCTGATAATATTGATTTTGTAATTCCAGGAAATGATGATGCTATTAGAGCAGTAAAATTAGTTACTAGTTTAATTTCTGATTCTGTTATCGAAGCTCTCGAAGGCAAATCTTTCACTGAAGTTAGCGAAAACGCAGAAGTTGAAGCTGCTATGGATGGTGAAGATTTGAATATGGAAGAAGCTCTCGGTATGAAAGATGATGATATCGAAGAAGACGATGAAGATGAAGAAGATGAAAAACCAGTTATAGACTGATTTTCTTATAGAAGCGAGGAATAATAACTATGCAAATTACAGCAAAAATGGTAGCTGAATTACGTGAAAAATCTGGTGCTGGCATGATGAAATGCAAACAAGCTC
This sequence comes from Candidatus Rifleibacteriota bacterium, assembly GCA_905236865.1. Taxonomy (GTDB): domain Bacteria; phylum Muiribacteriota; class Ozemobacteria; order Ozemobacterales; family Ozemobacteraceae; genus RUG334. Next base: position 3,767 of record CAJOQX010000196.1, on the reverse strand, counting down.
TTGTTGCTTGTGATGGCGATATGGAAAAAGCCATGGACGAACTCAGAAAGAGCGGTCTCGCTTCAGCAGGTAAACGTGCTGGCAGAGCAACCTCTAACGGAATCGTTCTTCCTATGATTTCAGAAGATAAACGTCATGTTGGTTTTGTAGAAGTAAACTGTGAAACTGACTTCGTTGCTAAGACTGATGCTTTCATCGCTTTTGCAAATAATCTGGCTAAGTTAGTTCTTGACCATCCAGAAGTTAAATCTGTTGCAGATCTTGAAAAATTAACATTCGAAGGTCAGACTATTGATGATTATCGCAAATCTATCATAGCTAAGACTGGTGAAAACTGTTCTATCAGCCGTGCAGAACATCTTGATATTCCTGAAGGAACCGAAGGTTTGTTCGACAGATATGTTCACAACAAAATTACTGGTTCAGAAGGTGGATTACTTGGCGTTCTCGTTCAGTTGAAAGTAGCTGATGAAGCTACAGCTAAGAAAGAAGAAGCTACAAAAGTAGCTCACCAGATTGCACTTCATATTGCAATGCAAGATCCAATAGCTGTTAGCGAAGCCGAAGTTTCTCAAGAAGTAAAAGATAGAGAATACAAAGTTGGCTATGAAAAAGCTAAAATTGAACAGGTTGAAAAAGCTGTTAATAAGGCTCTTGAAAAAGCTGGAATCAATCCTGCACATGTTGATTCTGAAGACCACATGAGATCAAATGCTGCTAAAGGCTGGATTACAGAAGAACAAGTTGCTCAAGCAAAAGAAATTAAAACTAAAGTTGGCGAAGAAGCTGCTAAGAATCTAAAAGAAGTTATGCTTCAGAAGATTGCAGAAGGTCGTGTTGCCAAATTCCTAAAAGAAGGATGTTTGATGGATCAAGTATTCTTGATGGACGATACTAAGACTGTTAAAGCTTATGTAGATGATGAATCTACAAAATTAAATTCTAAGCTTGAAGTTACTGCATTCCGCAGATGGAAATGCGGAGAATCAGCTCCAAAGACAGAAGAAAGCTGTTGCTAAATAGATAATTACAGTTTCCGAAATATATCGAACTGATAACAAAAAATAGAAGCTTTTTATTAAGCTTCTATTTTTTTGTTACATGAATATAAAAAATATTTCAAGATTTCAACTTTTTTATAAATGTTGAAACGCCAACAATTACAAAAATTATAAGTAGTCTTATTAGATTTGGTCCTATTATTCCGAATATAAAGTGATTAAACCAAGTAGGGGATTTCCCTTTGCTCTTAAAGCTATTAACAAAGCTTTTGTATTCTTTTAAAGAATCTATGTCTACATTTTTTGGATAATCTAGTTCTACAGTAGTTACTCCATTTAAATTTACTATATAAAATCTTTTACAAAAATAATGCTCCCCAAATTGAAAATCTATAACATAAGCTTTATTATTTCCTATTTTCCCTATATAGGATGATGATATTTTTGAATTTTCATATAATTTTCTACCAATTTTCGTATATCTTTAAACTTTAAATCACTTCTTTTTTTGTTCTAAAACTTTTATGGATTCTTGTTTTGCCGATTCTAATCTTTGTTTAAAATCTTTATTTTCAAAAGCTACTTTTATATCATTTAGTTCATTTTGGGTGTAATTAGAGATAAGATCTTTATCTTCACTTTCAAGGTAATTAATTGTTATATTAGGGGTAAAGCTTATATTTTCTTCTTCAAGATAACTTCGTTTTAATTTATATGTAAAACTTTTTTCAGAATTATCTGTTCTTTCCCAACCAGTTTCGTCTACGCTAAAATATTTATTGCTATAAGCAAATAAAGATGAATTGATTAAAATAAATATTGCTAATATAAACAAAATCTTTTTAAACATATTTATACTCCAAAATAATAATATAATAAAAATTTATTCCTAAATTAAATAAATTCAATATATTTTATATAATATGAAAAATCAAAAATCACAAATTAACGACAATATAGATTTTAAATTTATAGAATTAGTTTTATCTGCTTATAAAGAGGCTATAAAAGAGTGTAATCCATCTAATTCTATTTTACAAAATTTACATTATTCAAATAATATTTTATTTTTTTCTGATACGGAATACAATTTAGATTCTTTTGAAAGATTATATGTTATTGGAGCAGGAAAAGCAGCTTACAAAATGGCAGAATCTACGTTTAATCTATTAGTGGAAAGAATAGATGAAGGCTGTATTTGTATTCCATTAAATAGTCACATAAACGATAATCATATTGGCAAAATAAAAATTATACATAGTTCTCATCCCACCCCAAATGAAGATTCTGTGTTAGGAGCACAAATTATATCAGAAATAGCAAAAAAGGCTAATGAAAAAGATTTGATTCTCTTTCTGCTATCTGGTGGTGCTTCAAGTCTAATGTGTATGCCTGAATTCTGTATTAATCTTGAAGAAAAACAGATCGTAAACAATGTCTTGCTTAAAAGTGGTGCTAGTATCTCTGAAATTAATATTGTTAGAAAAGAGATTTCTGCTATTAAAGGAGGTAAATTAGCTAAACTTGCGTTCCCTGCAAAAGTAATTCAAATTGTAATTTCTGATGTTATTGGCAATTCCTTAGAAACAATAGGTTCTGGACCTATGATTCAAAATAGAACTAATATTATAGATGCTGTAAACATATTAAATAAATATAATTTGTTTGATTATATTCCGAAATCTGTAAATAATTTTTTGTTAAGTCAACTACATATAAGAGAAAATCAAAAATATGAAGAGAATCAAATATCGGATAATTCTATTATTTATGACAATATTACCACTAAAATTATTACCGATAATAAAGTTGCTATTTCTTCTGCTGGGAAATCTCTAGAAGAAAATAAGATAAAAGTTTATTATTATCCAGAACCGCTAATCAACGAAACCTCAAAGGTTGCAATGGAATTATTCAATTATATAGAAAATTTATCAAAAATAAATCCAAACATATTTGCGGTTGTTACTGGTGGCGAACCTGTTGTAAAATTTAATAAAAATCTATTATTAAACAAAGATATAAAAGGTGGACGTAGCCAAGAGGTTGCTTTATATATGTTAAAAAATATAGAGAAATGTCAAAAAAGAAAAATATTCTTTTTGGCCGCAGGAACAGATGGAATTGACGGACCTACAGATGCTGCTGGTGCTATTGTTTCTAATAATACACTAAAGCTATCGCAAAAATTATGCTTAAATATTGATGATTTTTTGAATAATCATAATTCTTATAATTACTTTAACCAAACCGATGCACTTATAAGAATAGGTTATTCAGATACAAATGTTAATGATATATTTATAGCTATAGTTGTATAGAAAAAAAATTATGATAGATTTGTTTTTTCTTCTTACAAAAAAAGCTGGCTTTTAGCCAGCTTTTTTTGTAATTACTTTTTATTATTTATGAAATCATCATAGAATGGAGATAATTCTCTAAGATTTTGAATAATTGGTGGGATAGTTTTGATTGCATAATCAATTTCTTCTTCTGTTGTAAACTTAGAAAGAGAAAATCTGCAAGAACCATGAGCATAAGAGAAGGGAATTCCCATGGACATCAAAACGTGAGAAGGTTCAAGGCTACCGCTTGTGCAGGCAGAACCAGAGCTAGCAGCAATTCCAGCTTTGCTGAGGTGCAAAAGAATAGCTTCGCCTTCGATAAATTCAAAACCTATATTGGTAGTATTGAATAATCTATGTTCAGGATCTCCGTTGATATGAGTGTAAGGAATAGCTTGAGTTAAACCTTTTTCCAATTTAT
>CAJOQX010000195.1 GCA_905236865.1 Candidatus Rifleibacteriota bacterium | reverse complement strand
TTTATATTACTCTAGGTTGTTTATATTTACAAGTAAATAAATAAAACAATACAGGATAATGAACAGTTTATATTATATAAAAAAAGACCAAATTAATATTTGGTCTTTTTTTAAGCTCCTGAAGAGGGACTCGAACCCCCGACCCACTGGTTAACAGCCAGTTGCTCTACCGACTGAGCTATTCAGGATTATCTTTCGATGTTCTGTATATTACCACTTCTTTTTTTTAAAATCAAGTAAAAATTAAATTTTTTTTTATATTCTATCTCAACCACATTTTGAGTAGCCACATGATTTGCAAATTACGCAACCACTATCGTGTTCAAGAATAGATCCACATTCAGGACAAGAAGAATCTGGTGTATTGTTATCTTCCATTAAATCTTGTTTTTGAGATGCTTTTTCTTTATAAATAGGTGGCATTTTTTTAAAGTTATCTTTAGCAGCAAGATAATATTTTTCAATAGCTTTTCCAATTGCATCAGGACAAGAAAGAACTTTTAAGTTTTTATCGACAGAAGCTCTTCTAATAGTAGACATACATCTTATACCTTTAAGTTGGTCAATTATTTCTTGTACATCAATTCCAGCTCTCAAAGCCATTGAAATAAGTCTAGCTGTTGCTTCAGATTGCGAAGGGCATCCACCATTTCTACCCAAACTAGTAAATACTTCACAAATACCGTTATCATCACTATTGACGGTTACATATAAGTTACCACAACCTATTTTAACTCTTTCTGTCAGACCCATTGTGATTTCAGGTCTTTCTCTTGGAGTTACGTACATTGTAGGTTTTAAGTTTGCAACATCAACAGCTTTTTTCCCAGATAAATTAAGAACCTGGCTATCTCTAGAACCATCACGGTAAACAGTAACACCTTTACAACCAAGAGAGAAAGCTAACCTAAATATTGTTTCAATATCTTGTTTTGTGGCACCATTAGGGCAATTTACCGTTTTGCTTACAGCATTATCTGTATATTTCTGAAAAGCAGCTTGGGTTTTTATATGCCATTCAGGAGATATTAAGTGACTTATAGTAAATACCTTCTGTATATCTTCAGGAACTTCAGCTAACCCCCTAACACTACCAAGTTTTGCTACTTTTTCCATCAACTGTTGGGAATAAAACCCTCTTTCTTTAGCTACTTTGACAAAATCATTATGAATTTCTAGAAGTTTTTCATTATCCATTACGTGTTTTTCATAAGCAATAGCAAAAAGTGGTTCAATTCCAGAAGAAGCCCCACACAACATACTGATTGTACCTGTCGGAGCAATAGTAGTAACAGTAGCGTTTCTCATTCCCTTTATACCCATCTTAGGATAAATAGATTTATCAAAATTCGGGAAACTACCACGTTCAACAGCTAAATCTTGTGATGCTTTCCAACCTCCATCATGGATAAATTTCATTAATTTTTCAGCTAATTCAATTGCTTCTTGAGAGTCATAAGACATTCCAAGTTTAATCAGCATATCAGCCCATCCCATAATTCCCAAACCTATTTTTCTGTTAGATTTAGTAGTTCTATCAATGATTGGAAGAGGATATCTGTTTACATCTATAACGTTGTCGAGGAATCTTACAGCAAGGACAATAATTTGTTTTAATCTTTCATAATCAATAACAACTTTATTATCAACATTTTTAACGAATTTAGCAAGATTTATTGAGCCAAGATTACAAGCTTCGTAAGGTAAAAGAGGCTGTTCACCACATGGGTTGGTTGATTCTATTTCGCCTACGGCAGGAGTTGGTTGAAATTTATTTATTCTGTCAATGAAAACAATTCCTGGTTCACCATTTTTCCAAGCTCTTTCAACAATCATATAAAAAACTTTAGAAGCTTTTAAACTTTTAACAACTTCTCCAGAGCGAGGATTAATTAAATCATATTCACCGTCACATTCTAAAGCTTCCATAAATTTATCTGTTATTGCTACAGAAATATTAAAGTTAGTCAGTTCTTTTTGATCTTCTTTTGCTGTTATAAAATCGATAATATCTGGATGGTCAACACGTAGTATACCCATATTAGCACCACGTCTAGTTCCGCCTTGCTTAATCGTTTCAGTAGCAACATTAAAAACCTTCATAAAGGATATAGGTCCAGAACTAACTCCACTTGTTGATGACACAATATCTTTTGTTGGTCTTAATCTAGAAAAGCTGAAACCTGTACCGCCTCCAGATTTGTGGATAAGTGCAGCATTTTTTACAGCTTCAAATATGCCTTCCATTGAATCTTCTACTGGAAGAACAAAACAAGCCGAAAGTTGTCCAAGAGGTTTTCCTGCATTCATTAAAGTTGGGCTATTAGGCATAAACTCTTGTTCTGTCATCATATTGAAAAATATTTCTTCTAATTCCTCAGCTTTAAATTTACTATTAGCGTAATTGTTTTCATCGGATGCTATAGCTTTAGCTACACGTCTAAAAAGACCTTCTATAGATTCAATAGTGTTTCCATTTTTATCTTTTGTTAGATATCTTTTTGCTAGAACTTTTTGAGCATTAACAGAGAATCTGTTTGCGATTGTGGTAGTCGAATTCATGTACATTCCTCAAAAATATAAAATAAATAAAACTTTGAATATAAAGTTTATACATCAAAAATAAAAAATATAAAATCTTGTAATAAATTTATTTTTGTGCTATGAGATACAAAAAAATATAAAGTGTTTTAAGAAAACTTTCCTTGTAATATCTTTAAACAAGAGAATTCCTTACAAATTCATCTAATTCATTTGATTTTACTTTATACACAACAGTTCTACCAGGTTTTTCAGGAAGAATAAAGTTTATACCATCATGATAACGTTTTTTATCTGATTTTATAGATTCGACTATTTTTTCTACAGAAATTGTAAGAGAAATTGTTGTGGGCATTTCTAGAATTTTTAAAACTTCTTTTAATTGTTCCGAAAAATCCTCTTTTAAAATACCAGTATTAACAGCAGCTTTAGTAGCCATCAACATACCTAAACCTACAGCTTCAGCATGATTGTATCTTCTATATTCCCCTACAGTTTCTAAAGCATGTCCAAAAGTATGACCAAAATTCAGATGAACTCTTCTTCCAACATCTAATTCATCTTCACAAATAAATTCTTTCTTTATATAAACACTTCTTCTTATAACTCTTTGAATAGTTGAGGCTTTCTTTGCTTTTATATCATCTAAATTTTTCACTATATAATTGAAATAAGCCATATCATAGATAAGACCATGTTTCAAAGCTTCAACTAAGCCATAATATAACTGTGACAAAGGCAAGGTATGCAAAAGATTTATATCCATAAATGTCATTAAAGGCTGATAAAATGTACCTACTAAATTTTTAGCATTATCAGTATTAATAGCATTCTTTCCACCGAAACTAGCATCTACCATTGCCAATAAAGAAGTTGGAATCAAAATCAATGGTAAACCACGTTTGTAAATAGATGCAACAAAACCAGATAAATCACAAATTACCCCTCCTCCAAGTCCTATTATAGGACAATCTCTTTCCACCTCATTTTGATTAAGCTGATTAATTATATCCATTGCGGTATCAAAGTTTTTATAAGTTTCACCCTCTGGAATTACAATAAATACTGATTTAATATTTATTTCGTAAAGGCTTTTTATTAGAGGCTCTAAATATATTTTAGCAATAGGTTCATTAGTTATGATTGCACAAGACTTTGGCAAACCAGCAATATTAAATTTAGCTCCAATCTCTGGAAACAAATCAGAGCCAATAAAAATGTTTGTCGAATTATGTCGAGTAAATTCTAGCTTTTGATTTTCCATAATATTATAGACCTAGTTTTTCGCCAAAAAATTTTTTTGCATTTTGAAATATAATTTCAGAAATATGTTCTACAGAACACTCTTTAACTTTTGCTAAAGTTTCAATTGTTATAGAAACAAAGGCTGGTTCATTTATTTTGCCACGTTTTCCTTGTGGAGCTAAATAAGGACAATCTGTTTCTAAATGAATTCTATCGTCCGGAATAAACTTAAAAATCTGTCGTGTCAATTCAGATTTATTAAAAGTTAAAACTCCGCCTATAGAGAACTCAAAACCTAAGTCCAAAGCTTTTCTAGCAATATCTAAATCACCAGAAAAGCAATGTAACATAACTTTTGGTGGTTGAAGCAAACCTTTTATTGAAGGGAAAAAGTCATCGTAAGCATCTCTTATATGTAGCTCAACAGGCAAATTAAGCTTTGCTGCTAATTCCCACTGTTTTTGAAAAACTTCTATTTGCAAATTTTTGGGTGCAAAGTCATAGAAGTAATCTAAGCCTATTTCGCCTATTCCCAAAACTTTATTATGCTTTGTGAAATCAGTTAATCTTTCTAAATCACCTTCAACAAATTCTTTTGCATTATGAGGGTGTACACCAACAATAGAATAACATTCTGGATATTCTTCTGAAAGTTTGATAATAGCCTCACATTCAGAAATAGAACAACCAGCGTTAATTATTCTTTTAACGCCAGCATTTGAAGCTCTTTCTATTGTTTCACGCACATCTTCAGAGAATTTTTCATCTTCAAGATGTGCATGAACATCTATGAGAATTATAGAACTCATATTAATGAACTCTTATACCTGTTTTTGCTGGAATACTTGGAGTCATTAAAGCTAATTTGCCATCTTCTGTTTCTGCACAGAGAAGCATACCATGAGACATAATTCCTCTGATTTTAGCAGGTTTAAGGTTCTTAACCATCAAAACCTGTTTCCCAACAATTTCTTCTGGTTTGTAATAAGTTGCAATGCCTGCAACAACGGTCCTTGGCTGTTCTTCACCGATATTTACGGATAGTTTCAATAGTTTATCAGCATTTTCAACTTTTTCTGCAGTTTCAATTTTACCAATACAAAGTTCAGTTTTCATGAAATCATCAAAAGTTACAACACCATCAGTAGAAACTTCTTCAGTTTTTGCTTTTGCAGGTTTAGCTTCTTTAGTATCTTTTGCTGGTTTACCACTCTTAAGAGCCTGAATTCTTTCGGTTTCTATTCTTGGGAACAATGGCTTTGGTTCTCCGCACTTAGTTCCATCAGGTAACTGACCCCATTCAAGGTCTTTTATATTAAATTTCATACTTTGAGGGCAACCAATTTGAGCCAAGAATTTTGGAGACAAATTAGGCATAATTGGTGCTACTAATACAGAAACAAATCTAATAGCTTCACCAATTGTATAGAATATTTCATCTAACAAAGCAGTTTTGCCTTCTTTTGCAACTTTCCAAGGAGCTGTTTCGTCAACATATTTATTCAATCTTTGAATAAATGTCCATACAGATTCTAATGCTTCATTAAAAGCAAAATCTTCCATAGCTTTAATGAAGTTTTCTTTTGTTGTCTTTGATAAAGCTATTATTTCTTTGGTTACATCTAAAGTTGCTTCTGTCTTATGGAAAATGCCTTCACGGTTTTTCATCAACATTGGCAACATTCTGTTGCAGAGATTGCCATAGTCATTCGCCAAGTCTGCATTATATCTGTTGGTGAAATTTTCTTTTGTGTAGGTGGCATCTTGACCGAATATCATTTCTCTGAAAAGATAGAATCTGAATGGGTCAAGACCGTAAGTTGCTACTAATTCTCTTGGGTTGATGACATTTCCAACTGATTTAGACATTTTACCCTGACCAGTTACCCACCAGCCATGAGCATAGATGCACATTGGAAGTGGAAGACCGAGAGCCAAAAGCATTGTTCCCCAATAGACTGCATGGGTAGTTAGAATGTCTTTACCGATAAGGTGTGCATTAGCAGGCCATAATTCATTAAATTTATCCATATCATAAGGATAGCCAGCGGCAGAGATATAGTTAGTTAAAGCATCGAACCAAACATAAGTAACGTAATCTTTATCAAATGGCAGTTCAATACCCCATTGTAATCTAGATTTTGGACGGCTGATGCAAAGGTCGTTCAATGGTTTTCTTAAGAAACCTAAAACTTCGTTTCTTCTAGATTCTGGTTTGATACATCCAGGATTAGCGTTAATATGGTCGATAAGTTTTTGTTGATACTTAGACATTCTAAAAAAGTAGTTCTTTTCAGTTATTTCTTGAACTGGTCTGTGGCAGTCTGGGCAAATCTTGTCGGGAACTTCTTTTTCTGTCCAGAAGCGTTCACATGGGGTACAATACCAGCCAGAGTATTCAGCTGCATAAATATCACCCTGTTCCCAAAGCTTATTTAAAACATAGGTAACTACTTTTTCATGACGTTCTTCGGTAGTTCTTATAAAATCATCATAAGTGATGTCAAGAAGAGTCCAAAGAGATTTAAATTTTTCAACTAATTTATTAGTATGTTCTATAGGAGTTAAACCTTTAGCTTTTGCAGCTTGTTCAACTTTTTGACCATGTTCGTCAGAACCAGTGAGAAAGTGAACTTTTCTTCCCATACTTCTTTGGAATCTGCTCATAATATCAGCAGCGAGAGTTGAGAAAGCATGACCTATATGAAGTTCATCATTAGCGTAGTATAATGGAGTGGTTATGTAGAAAGTTTTGTTTGACATATTTTCCTCGATTCTATTATGATTCTTGATATATTACTGCACGGTTGCCACCTGCTTTATGAGCATCAGTAACAGCCTTGACTGCAAACTTTAAAATAAGATTTGTATCTTTAACATTGTCTGGATATGTAGCGATACCCGCAGACAAGGTAATATTATATTTATTATTATTAAAACTATATTTTTTTCCTTCTATTGCTTCTTTTATACGACCTGCAAAAAAGACAGCTCCAGCAGAATCTGTATTAGGTAGCAAGCAATAAAAACGTTCCTGATTAGAACTAGCTTTGTCACAATCTCTAAGCATTTTGGAAATAATATTACCACAATCACCAATAATGCTAGTAGCAAACTCATCATTAGAACTTTCAACAATACTACCAAAATCATCTATATCAAATACGACAACAGAACAAATTTGGCAATAACGTTGAGAGCGAGAGCCTTCTTGCTCTAAGTAACTAAGCCAAACATTATGAGCGATCAAATTTGTTAATTTATCAGTAAAAATATTATTGTACAATCTACTTCGTTCAATAGCAAGAGAAGCTAAAATAGCTAAATCATTTGCATAAGGAATATCTTCATTTCTAAAAACAGGAGGAATTTGCCTATTAACAAAATTAATAATACCTAGAACGTTGCCATTTTTAGATTTTATCGGAACACAAAGCAAACTAGCAATTTTTTCATCTCTATTGTTAAATTCTTTAAACTGTTTAAAACGTGAATCATTATGACCTTTATTTGCAATTAAAGGTAAACCGTCTTTTATAACAAGTCCTGCCAAACCTTCGTGAGGTTTTAACCTAATTGATGGATAATTATCTTGAGCTAGATCATCTAAAAGACTTCTTTCAACGCCTCTAACACAAGCAACCTTCATTTCGTTTTTTTCTCTATCGATTAATAGAATTGAAGCCCACTGGATATTCAAAGACCTGATGGCTTCATCAAGGATAGTCTTACAATTTGTTTGAAAATCAAAAGTCAAATTTAACTCTTGAGCTATTGATAATAAGCTTCTTGTCTGTTTTAATTGAGTTTCAACAGAATTAGCCCTAATATTTGTTTGTTCATTTTCTTTATCTAATTTTAACTGCCGTTTACCTTGTTTAACAACTTCACTATTCCATTCTTCATAAATTTTGTTCAGATCTGATGACAAATCAGCTATTTCATCAATAGAACTATCTTTAATTAAAGGAATAGATTTCTTTACAGAAAAACTTTGCAAAGAACTTTGTATTATTTCTATTGGTTTAACTATTGAAGAACCAACCAATAAAGCAATAACTATTGCTATTACAAAGGAAACAGCACATACAGACAATATAATTCCAAAAGTTATATCAATTTTAGAATAGTTAATATAACCAAAAGACAAAATGGGTATAAGTATGACTAATAAAAAAGCCAAAACTAACCTTGATTTTATTGTAAAATTTCTTAGTATTTGCAATTTGTTTGCTCCATTTAGATAAAATGCAATTTTATAGTAAACTTGGCTTTTAGTCAAATGATACTTTTATATGTTATTTTCTTTTTTTCTTGCCAAGATATAATAAAAAATAAATCTTGACTTTAATTAATATTACTTTAAAATAATTAAAAAAATTTTTAAGGAGAAATAGAATGGGACAAAATAAATATTCTGGAACAAAAACAGAAAAGAATTTATGGGAAGCTTTTGCTGGTGAATCACAAGCAAGAAACAAATATACTTATTTTGCTGGCGTAGCTAAAAAAGCAGGCTATGAACAAATAGCTGAATTATTCCTTAAAACTGCAGAAAACGAAAAAGAACACGCAAAATTATGGTTTAAAGCATTAGGCGAACTAGGAGATACTCCATCTAACCTTTTAAAAGCTGCCGAAGGTGAAAATGCTGAATGGACAGATATGTATGAAAGAATGGCAAAAGAAGCAGAAGAAGAAGGTTTCAATGAATTAGCAGCACAATTTAGAGGAGTTGCTGCAATTGAAAAAGCTCATGAAGAAAGATACAGAGCCTTATTGCATAATATTGAAGCGATGGAAGTATTCAAAAAAAGTGGAGTAACAATGTGGGAATGTAGAAATTGTGGTCACATAGTCATTGGAACAGAAGCTCCACAAGTATGTCCAGTTTGCAACCATCCACAAAGTTATTTTGAAGTAAGAAAAGAAAACTATTAATAACAAGCATAAAAAAACTTACTAAATTAAAACATTTAGTAAGTTTTTTTATGCTAAAGAAAAAAGCTTGAAAAAATAGTTAATGTACCATTGACAGTTAAAAAAAATATAAGTAAGATTATATTTGCTGTATGTAATATTTTAGTATAAGTTTATTATAAGCAATAGCGTTAAGTACGCAATAAGGAGTATAAGGAATGAATCGACGAATTGCAAAACTTTCATTTTTGCTAATGGTTGGTGTACTTTTTTGTTCAGCACTTTATGCTGATGTAAAAGTCACTTTCCTTGACGTAACTCAAGGTGACTGTATTATTATCAGAAATGGTTCAAAAACCATAATGATAGACGCTGGTGACGACAAGTTAGATGTCGCGGCACGATACATTATCCCTTATTTTAAAAAAGAAGGGATAAAAAAAGTAGATCAAGCAATTATTACTCACCCACATCGTGACCATTTTGGTGGTTTTATAGAATTAGTTAAGCAATTCAAGTTTGGTGAAGTCGTATATTCTAATGATACCGAAATATCTTCAGACGGAGAAAAGGTAACTAGAGGTTCTAATGATGCTATTGTTTATGATAGTTTAAGATCTCTTATAAAAAGTAAGAATATTCCTTATCGTAAAGCTCAGTTAGGTGAAAAACTAGATTGGGGTGAAGGAGTCGTTGCAGAAGTTCTTTCTTGTGATAATCCTAAACTTTATAAAGCATTACGTGATGAAACAAAAAAAGCTTCAATAAATCCAAATGAAATCTCAATTGTAGTAAAGATGACTTATGGCAAAACAAGTTATTTATTTACAGGAGATGCTGAAAAGAAAGCAGAAACCGATATGGTTGAAAGATTTGGAAAGAAACTTCACGTTGATGTATTAAAATCAGGTCATCACGGCAGTAAGACTTCTTCTAATCATAATTTTATGGATGCCGTTCAACCAACTTATGGAGTTATTCAAGTTGGTAAAGGTAACAAATTTGGTCATCCTACTAAACAAACTCTTGATGTATATGACTATTACAAGATGAAAGTTTTTAGAAATGACTATGATGGAACAATTGAAAGCATTACAGATGGAAATAAAATAGAATTTATATCTAATCAAAGTGCAATTCAATTTACAAGTAAACCACAAGTTATTTCTATAACCCCAAATTCTGCTACTATTCAATGGACAACAAACAGAGAAGCTATTTCTAAAGTTGTATATACAAATGGTTCAGCTTCTAAAGAAAAAGTAAATAATTCTAGCACAAAGACTCATACTGTTACATTAGTTGGTCTAAAACCCAATACAGATTATACCTATACTGCAATCTCAGCTGATCCAAGAGAACCTAGTAAATGTGCTCAATTCAAAGGTAATCTTAAGACTCCAGCAGGTTCAGGCAATGCTTTACCTAGCATATCTAATATAAGCACAAACTTCGACAAAATTTATATGAAACATCCTTTTAAGGTAATTGTTAGTGTAAAAAATCCTGCCGAAGCAGATTGTAGTGGTTTAACCTTAGAACTCTATCATTCAGCAATAAATCCTGCAAATTCTATTGATAAAATGTCTTTTACTGCACAAGGTAAAGCATCTAGTTCATTAAGCACTAACACAAAAATTGACTGGTTAGGTTCTATTGAAATAATAGCCGTATTGAAAAAAGGCAATACAATCATAGATACAGCTACAACAAATATAAATGTAGAACCAAAAATGGTATTTGTTGACTGTTCACATGGAAACAAAGATTATTTTACTGGAAGATTTGCTGGTATGAAGATGGATTTGTTCCAATCTTATGGTTTCCAACTCAAATCACTAAGTAAAGCAATAACTTATGATTCAATAAAAGATGGGTTCTTAGTTATTATGCCACATCCTTCTATAGCTTACACTAATGAAGAATTAAATGCTTTAAAGAAATTCTCTAAAGCTGGTGGTTCAGTATTGATGTTTGGACAATCAGATTACAGTAACAAATCTCATCCTGAAATACAGAATAAAGTTCTTGCAGCTCTTGGAAGCAATTTAAGATTCAACGATGACCAGGTATGTGACCCAACTAATAATATTGGTTCTCCTTTCAGATTCTTTGTAAGCAAATTCCCTTCAAAGATCACTGGTGAAAATATGACTAAGCTATTGTTCAGAACAAGTTGTTCTTTAATAAACGCTGATAACAAAGCTTTAAAAGCAGGAAATGGCGTAACAATTGTTGCTTGTGGTGATGAAGATAGCTATAATCAGGAAGCCGATGAAAAAGGTGATGGCTACAAATATACAACAGGTAATATTCCTGTAGCAGCTGTTGAAGATTTAGGAGTTGGTCGTGTTGGTTGTATTTGTGAAAATACTTATCAAGATAATCTATACGGTGGTACTTCTAACAAAGGTCTATGCACACCAGAATTCAATAGAAGTATAGCTTATTGGTTAAGTCTTGGCAAAGAAAAAACCATAAGAGCTTTAACAAGAAGCATTGCAGAATTAGACTATGAACCGAATCCAGAAATTAGAGCTTCTAGATTTGAAACTTTATCTAATGCTGTAATTAATAATGTTAAACAGTCTATTGACGAAGGTGGTAAAGGTCTAGAAAAAGTTAAAAAAGAAATGGAAAATTACAATAGCGAAAGTATTAATCTATTAAAGAGACAAATACAGCAAATTGATAATTATCAAAAAATTTACTCAAAATAAGTAAGTACAATTAAATTAATAAAGAAAAACCTCGATAATATTATCGAGGTTTTTCTTTATTAAAAAAATGTAAAAACTCTCTTTAAACTATTAGAAAAAACTGATATAATACTATTCACTTGTATGTACCTAGGTAAAATTTGTGATAAAAATTAAAATTACATTAAATCTAATAATATATCTATTTTTTGTTAGTGTTTTGTCTCTTTTTGCTGAACCGATTGAACAGAGAATAACAGATATACGTTTTTGGCAGAGTCCAGACGAAGCTCAAATTGTTTTAGATTTGACTCAATATCCCAGCGTTTCAGATGTATATAAATTAACAAATGGAACGTTATATTTTGATATAAAAGATTGTAAGTTCAAACCTGGCAGTCAACGTTATTCATTACAAAATCATTTCTTAGAAATTTTAACTGTTCAAGAAAATATAAAATTTGAATCAACAAGGATTTTCTTTAAAGTTCCTCAAGGAATCGAAGCAAAAACTTATGTTCTACCCAGTAATGAAAGAAAAAGTGATAGGATTATAATATTTTTAAAAGAGCCGCAAGCAACAAGAATAAAAAAACAAAATAATGTTATCAAAGAAATAGCAAATTTAAAATCACAAGGTATAAAAATAGTTGTTTTAGATGCTGGACATGGCGGAGAAGATCCTGGAACAACCTGTAATGGTATAGTAGAGAAAAACTATGTTTTACAAATGGCAAAATTAGTAAAAGCGTATTTTGATAGAGATTCTCGTTATAAGGCTTATTTAACAAGAGAAAATGATTATATAATAAAATTAGAAGATAGACGAAAAATGGCAGAGAAATATGGTGCTGATGCTTTTGTTAGTATTCATGTAAACTATAATGTCAAAAAAGCTATCTCAGGCATAGAAGTATATTATGAATCACCTAAGGGTGCTGTTAATGAAGCAGATAAACTTGTAGCAGAAAAAGAAAATCTTGACGATTTTTCAAATTTCTCATCAATGAATCCTACAATTGATGCATCTAAAAATCAAATTGCTAAAATGCAAGCTGAAATCATGGATCAAAGTAGACAGTTAGCAGAAAGTGTAGAACTAAAATTAAGTCGTGCTGTAATTAATTTACCAAGTAGAGGTGTAAAAAGAGCTGGTTTTAGAGTCTTACATTCTTTAAATATGCCTTCAATTTTAGTTGAATACGGTTATACATCCAATAAACAAGATGCTGACATTTTGAAAGATTATAATTCAAAAACAAAGCTTGCCCAAGCTTTATATGCTGGAATTTCTAATTTTTTACAAAACAGAATTGAAGGAGGATCAGATTTAGAATATCTAGATTATTATAAGACCTTCAATGCAAAAAAAGCAAAACTTGAAGAAGATAAAAAGAATAAAAAAGATAAAAAGGATAAAATAGCCAAATCGACTGTATCAAAGAAAACTCAGCCAAAAAAAGCCGAGAAAAAAACCACAAAAACCTCTAACATTACACCAACGAACAAAAAACACACAGTAATAGCAGGAGATACATTATCATCTATATCAAGAAAATATGGAGTATCAGTTCAAAATTTACAAAAATTAAATAAATTAAATCAAAGTGATGTCATCAAGATTGGTCAAGTTCTTGTTATACCAGAAAAATAAAGGATAATTAAAGTGAATTTTTATAATAATTTAAAAATTAGAACAAGATTATGTATAATATTAATTGCACTTTCTTTTGTACTTATTATCATTAATTTTTTTACTACAAAGGCTATAAGAGATTCTGTTAAAACTCAAATTCCACAAGAAGTTAAATTAGCTATCAATGCAGAGTGTAAAAAAATAGATTCCATTATCAGTTCAAATGAAGCTGTAATAAACTATATAAGTAATCTTAATGCAACCACACAATTTTTATCATGGTATAACGAAAAACCCAACGATAAAGCAACTATTGAAGCTTGGAAAGAACTACTAGCCAGTTCTATTACAGGATTACTTAATCATAATGAAGATAGCTTAACTTTTCCATTTGAAATAGCCATCTTAACAGATTTAAAAAAAGGGGCTACCATATATCATACTTTCTCTAAAAATGAAGAAATGAATCTTGATAAAAACAATAGTTTAACTTATGAATATGAAAGATTTTTTGATGATTCAAACAGTGATATAGATTCTAAAGCTATAAACATTATAGAATCTTTAAAAAGTGAAAGTATTTATAAAACTAATGTTTTTTATAAAAATACCCATGTTGAAAATAATGTTCATGAAGAAAATGATAATGAAGATAATGAAGAATCAAAAAAAGATGATGATGAGGAATCTGAAGAAGAAGATGAGGAATCTGAAGAAGAGAGTGAAGATATAAATAATCAAAAAAATAGTGTTTCCTCACGTGAAAGAATATTTTATTTAATTAAAGAAATTAAATATCAAAAGAAAAAAATTGGATATGTTATTGTAGGAATAAATATTGAAAACTTATTGAACGAAGCTCCAACTTCTTTAGATTTAATAAATACTGCTATTTTTGCTAGAAACCAAAACAAAATGTATATAGCTCATTCTGACCAAGACCATATTTTAGATCCTGAGCAAACAATTACTTATGATTACAATGAGCCAGAGTTGCAATCAATTAATTCTAATTCATGGCAAATGGATTTCTATTTAAAAAAGAAACCAAATATGTTAGTAATAATTAATCCAATAAAGAAAACAGACTGGGTAATGTTATGTTTAATAAATACCCAGAACTTAATGCAAAATCTAGATAAGTCTTTAATATCTTCATCAGTAGTTAGTTTACTTGGTTTAGTAATAATGTTAATTATAACAATATTTGTTATAAATGGTGTAGTAAGACAAATAAAAAATGTATCAGATGGACTAGAAGAAATTTCAAGAGGACACGGCGATTTAACGCAACGATTAACAATTGTTGGTAATGACGAAGTAACAGAAGTGTCAATGAGATTCAATAAATTTATTGGATACATTCAAAAATTATTATTGCAAATACAAGACGTCATCAATCGATTATCTGAAATGACAAACAATATTTCTTCATTGACAGCTCAATCAAATGATTCTATTCAAAATATTTTTGGAAATACTCAAAGAATAACAAAAGCTAGTAAAGATTCTGCTTATACATTAGAATCAACAGCTGCTGCAATAGAAGAAATATCGGCAAATTCTCAACTGATAGCTAAGAGATCAAATAGAGCTTATGAAGAATCTGTACAAAATAGATTAAAAGCTGCACAGGGAATGGAAACAGTTCGAGATGCGGCTACGACTATAAAAGAAATAGAACACGCAGTAGGTGATTCATCTAGAGTTCTTGAAGAACTAAAAAATCAATCTAGAAAAATTGGTAAAATAGTATTAACTATTACAGCAATATCAAGACAGACGAACCTACTTGCCCTTAATGCAGCAATTGAAGCAGCAAGAGCTGGAGAACAGGGGAAAGGATTCGTTGTTGTTGCCGCAAACGTAAAGAAACTTGCTGAACAAAGTGCAAAAGCCGCCGATGAAATAGGTAATCTTATCGGAGAAATTCAAAGAAAGACAAATAAAGCTGTTGAAGAAATGGGGCTTGGTAAAGATAAAGTTCAAGAAGGTGTAAAAATTATTAACCAAGCTGGTGGTTATCTTGATGAAATTGGTATGGCTTCAGAAAGCGTTAATATTCAAGTTCAAGACATAAGCAAATCTTCAGTAGAACAAAGTAGAAATATAGAAGAAATAAGTCATTCAATAGAAAATCTTTCAACCTCAACAAAAACTACAACTAAAGAAGTTGATGGAGTTTTAGAATCTCTAAAAGGACAAAGAGATTCAATTCAGGATATGGCCAAGATTTCAAAACATTTAAGTATGGTTGCAGATGAAATGAACAGAATGTTAGCCCACTTTGTTTTGGAAACAAAAGAAATAGTTGGCAATTACAATGATTCTTTAAATTTCAATTTTTCCGAAAATAAGGAATCTAAAATTTAAGTCATTTAAATAATAAACTTATTATATTTGGAGTAAATAATGCTTGCACCAAAGACTTTTTCAATAGGTGGAATACATCCTCCTTCAATGAAATACACTGCTGACAAATCAGTTGTAAGATTACCATTACCAGATAAAGTAATTTTACATCTTTCACAACATATTGGAGCACCTGCTAAAAGTATTCCTTTTGAAATTAACGATAGAGTTAATTATGGACAAATTATTGCTGAAGCAGGTGGTTTTGTTTCAGCCCCTATTCATGCAACAATTTCAGGTCGTGTAATAGCATTAGGCAATTTTAAACATCCATTAGGTCAGTCAGCCCCAGCTATCGTTATAGAAAGAGACAAAGAAGCAGTTGAACCAAAATTTGAAAAAAAAGAAAATGGTTTGGCACTGCCACCGTCAGAAATTCTCCAAAGAATAAAAAATGCTGGAATAGTAGGTCTAGGAGGTGCAGCTTTTCCAACTCACGTTAAACTTTCTCCACCACCAGGTGTGACCATAGACACAATTATATTAAACGGAGCAGAATGTGAGCCTTGTCTAACTTCAGACCACCGAATGATGTTAGAAGAATCGGAAAAAATAATAGATGGTCTAAGATTAGCAATGAAAGTTGTTAATGCTAAACATGGTTATATTGCAATTGAAGACAATAAACAAGAATGTATTGAAAAGCTAGATTCATTAGTTAGTGAAATAGACAATATCGATGTTCAACCACTAATAACAAAATACCCACAAGGAGGAGAAAAACAGCTTATTTATGCTGTAACAGGTAGAGAAGTTCCAAATGGCAAATTACCATCTGATGTAGGTGTTGTTGTAATGAATGTAACCTCTGCAGAGGCCGTTTCAGATGCTGTTAATTATGGGATGCCCCTGACAGAAAAAACAGTGACTTTAGCTGGTGATTGTGTAAAAAATCCAGGTAATTATAGAGTCAGAATAGGTACTCCAATATCTGACTTTATACAAATGACTGGTGGTTTGAAAGAAGATGTCCTCCCATTAAAAAAAGTTATTCTTGGTGGTCCAATGATGGGTTTTGCTCTTTATGATTTATATACTCCAATAGTTAAAGGAACTAGTGGAATTATTTGCTGGAGTGAAAAAGAAGCTCAACCCAAACCTAGAACAGGCTGTTTGCGCTGTGGTAAATGTGTTGAAGCTTGCCCTATGGGGTTGGAACCTTTAGTATTAGATGCATTAATTAATGCTGGTCGTTATGAAGATGCTGAAAAAGAAGGTTTACTTAATTGCGTAAATTGCGGATGTTGTGCTTACATTTGTCCTGGAGGAAACCCGCTAGTTCAAAATTATGTAGTAGCTAAAAATAAAATTATAGCAGAAAAGAAAAAACAAGCAGCAAAGGGGAATACAAAATGAGCGAAAATTCAACTTATCCAATTATAACCGCTCAAAAATTAATGGTAAATAATTCTCCCCACATACAATCCCCTGTAACAATAAAGTCGATAATGTGGGAAGTAAATTTAGCTTTATTACCAATAATTCTAATGGCCATTTATAATTTTGGAATCAGAGCTTTGTTAATAATTTTAGCTTCCACGTTAGGAGCTATTTTAGCAGAATATCTTATTCAAACTTTTTTAAGAGAAATTCCTACAACTATTAATGATGGAAGTGCAGTAGTCACAGGCCTTTTATTAGCTTTATGTCTTCCTGTTTATATTCCTTTATGGATTGCTTTCTTAGGTGGTTTTATTGCAATAGCTTTGGGGAAGCAAGTATATGGAGGGCTTGGGCAAAACATTTTCAATCCTGCTCATGTAGCTAGAGCTATTTTATTAGCAAGTTGGCCTGTATATATGAATACATGGATAAAAACTGGTTTTAATATGTCAGCTTCAATTGGTTCTGATGCCGTAACTACAGCAACTCCTCTAGGATTGTTAAAAGAAACAGCCAAAAATACGGATTTAATTACAAGTATAACAAATAATGGACAAAGTATCATTCAATACGTTTTTGAACATTTACAAATCAATTTTACAAACTTATTCTTAGGATTAAATGTTGCAGGTTCTCTTGGTG
>CAJOQX010000194.1 GCA_905236865.1 Candidatus Rifleibacteriota bacterium | reverse complement strand
CTAGATAATTTTGACAATCTATGTAATAATTCTGAGACAGGACTGCCCGCCGAAATTGCAAAAGTTCAAAAGCAATATGAATATTATCGCGATAAACTATTAGATTTCAAACAAACATCAGAATAATATTATTCCATAAATGGTTCTAAATATGACTCAGTATAATATTATAGTAGAAAATCCTTATAATACTGTTGTCGCGTCCTATGAAAAAAATACTACTTCAGCTGATTTTTATCAAAGTGAGGAAGCATTAGAGCGTGAGTTTATCCAAAATCTACAAAAACAAGGCTATGAATATTTAAATATTCATTCAGAAAAAGATTTAATTTTAAATTTGCGTAAGCAAATAGAAAAATTAAATAATATATCTCTTAATAATAATGAATGGGAGAGATTTTTTAATTCTGTTTTAGCAAATCCAAATGAATCAATAATCGAAAAAACTAAACGTATTCAAACTATTAGATATGCAGAATTTGAACGAGATGACGGTAACCTTATAAATATTGTACTATTTGAAAAAGATAAAATCCAACACAATATACTGCAAGTAATAAATCAGTATGAAGAAAATGACGGAACTTATAAGAGTAGGTATGATGTTACAATTTTAATAAATGGTTTACCATTAGTTCAAATTGAATTAAAACGAAGAGGCGTATCAATTAGGGAAGCATTTAACCAAATAAATAGATATCAGAGGGACTCTTATTGGGCATCATCTGGTTTATTTGAATTTGTACAATTATTTATTATTTCTAATGGTACAAATACTAGATATTACTCAAATACTACCAGAGAATTTTTTGTAAAAGAACAATCTGAAGGGAATCGTAAAAAAAGTAAAAAAACAAGTAACTCTTTTGAATTTACTTGTACTTGGGCAGACGCAAATAATGATGAAGTATCTGACTTAATTGATTTTACCAGAACTTTTTTTCAGCGTCATGTTTTACTTAATATTTTGGCTAAATATTGTATTCTTACATCAGAGAATATCCTTTTAGTAATGCGACCTTATCAAATAGCTGCTGCTGAAGCAATTCTTAATAAAATAGTTTTAGCAACTAACTATAAAAAGGTTGGTACTATTGAAGCAGGTGGTTATATTTGGCATACAACAGGATCAGGTAAAACTTTGACATCTTTTAAAACTGCCCAACTTGCAACACAGTTAGATTATATTGATAAGGTTATGTTTGTAGTAGATAGAAAAGATTTAGACTATCAAACGATGAAAGAATATGACAGATTTGAAAAGGGAGCAGCTAATAGTAATAATAACACTAAAGAACTAGAAATACAATTAAAAAATAAAAGCTCTAAAATAATTGTAACTACTCTGCAAAAATTAGGTTGCTATATACGAGCTCATAAAAAATCTAATGTATACTCTCAAAATATTGTTTTTATTTTTGATGAATGTCATAGAAGTCAATTTGGTGAACTACATAAAGCTATAACTAAACATTTTAAACAATATTATTTGTTTGGGTTTACAGGAACTCCAATTTTTATAGATAATGCTGGAACTATCAATTCTGATACATGTACAACCGAACAAGTATTCGGAACTAGACTTCACACATATACTATAGTTAATGCAATTAATGATAAAAAAGTATTACCGTTTAGAATAGATTATATATCTTCTACACCAAAAGCTAAGAAAGACATTGAAGATGGTAAAATTAAAGGAATTGATAGTGAAAAAACTTTACGTTCTCCTAAAAGAATCAGTAAGATTGTAAGCTATATACTAAATCATTACGATCAAAAAACAAAACAAGAAAAGACTTATATCCATGATCAAAGAATTGTCCCAGGATTTAATTCAATTCTAGCATGCTCTTCTATTCCTGCTGCACAAGTATATTATACTGAATTTAAAAAGCAATTAAAAACATCAAATAAACGATTAAATATTGCTACTATATTTAGTTTTTGTCCTAATGAGGCAGATGCTTTAGCTGATGGAATTGTCGATGAATCATTTGATACCGATAATTTAGATCAAAATAGTCGTGAATTCTTAGAATCTGCAATCCAAGACTATAATTTAACATTTAAAACTAATTTTGATACAACTGCTAAAAATTTTGAAAACTACTACAAAGATATTTCGATCAGAATGAAAAATAGAGAAATCGACCTATTGATTGTGGTAGCAATGTTTTTAACTGGATTTGATGCGACTACATTAAACACACTTTGGGTTGATAAGAATTTAAAATATCACGGCTTAATTCAAGCATTTTCTAGAACAAATAGAATATTGAATAGTATAAAGACTTACGGTAACATTGTATGTTTTAGGGATTTACAGAAAAATACTGATGAAGCTATTGCATTATTTGGAAATAAAGATGCAAGTGGCATAGTTCTATTAAAAACATTTATTGAATATTATAATGGTTATGAACAGAAAGTACCTAATTCTACTAATACTATAAAAGTAAAAGGTTATAAAGAACTTATAGATGAGCTATTACATGAATTTCCTGTAGATAAACCTATTATAGGAGAAGAAAACGAGCGTAAATTTATCTCACTTTATAGCAGAATATTAAAACTTAAAAATATTCTTCAATCATTTGATGAATTTAAGGGAAAAGAAATTTTAACTGAACGCAATTTTCAAGATTATCAAAGTAAATATATTGATATACATCAAGATAGAAAAATTAAAAGAGAAAAGAATATAGATATTAGTGACGATTTGGAATTCGAAATGGAATTAATTAGACAAATAGAAGTTAATATAGACTACATATTGCTTCTTGTAGAAAAATATAGAATAGCTCAAGATAACGATAAGACTTTAATAATTAAAGATATTGTTAGAGCAATTAATTCTACTGATGAATTAAGAAATAAAAAAGATCTTATACAACAATTTGTCACAACTCAGAAATTCTCTAATTCTATAGTAACTGATTGGAAGAAATTTGTTGCTGAACAAAAGGAATCTGATTTAAATACTCTCATTAGTGAACAATGTTTAGATCCTGAAAAAGCTAGATCTTTTCTTAATCGTGCCTTTGAATCAGGAGAATTAATTACATATGGGACAGAGTTATATGATATGATGCCTGCTAGAGATTTATTTAGTGATGCACCTGTAGAAGAAGAAAATCAAAATAT
>CAJOQX010000193.1 GCA_905236865.1 Candidatus Rifleibacteriota bacterium | reverse complement strand
CCTAAATCTGTAACTTCGAATCCAGAATCATTAATTTGAATAAAAACCTGTTTTTCACTGCCTTTTTCACCCTTTTTGCCAAAAGAGTATAAACGACATTTTTCATTAATATTAGAACTAAAAACAAACCAATCATAATTTTTGTCTGGAGTAAAATGTGTCGTAGAATAATAAGCATTATTATTTCCTGTTTTCAAATTGAAAAACTCTTTTGTAGGCAAAAGATAAACAAAAATATTGTTTTGTTTTAAAGACAATAATTCAATTTTTGGCTTTGATGCTGTTGAAGAACTTGTAGAATTATTCTTTTCTACATTTTCAGTTTTATTATTTAAAGCAGTTTTTGAATTATTAGATGTTTTTTCTGATTTCTTATCAATAGTTACTTCTGTTACAACTTGCTTTTTATCTGTAATATCTTTTTTATCTTCATCTCCGTAACCAAAGGCTGTTAAATAAACATTCATAACAAATATAAACAGCATAAAACCAACAAAAAAGCATCCCAATGCTGGTTCGCCAGTTATAAATGCTTTAAAATTACTAAAGACTTCTGACGATGGATAAGCACCGTCTTTAGAGAATAAAAGTTTTATATTTTGAAAAAGACTTGAAAAGGAAAAGCCTCCCATATCTAATCGTTTTTTACTGCCATCTTCATTT
Source organism: Candidatus Rifleibacteriota bacterium (assembly GCA_905236865.1). Taxonomy (GTDB): domain Bacteria; phylum Muiribacteriota; class Ozemobacteria; order Ozemobacterales; family Ozemobacteraceae; genus RUG334. The sequence goes on along the minus strand of CAJOQX010000193.1, from coordinate 1,649 downwards.
ATCAAATAAATCCAAGGAGAATCGTATAAAGTAACATAAGCGAATTTTAAAAGATATATTGGAACGGTAGGAACAAAGATACAGAACCATACCGATGAACCGCTGAGTGTCAGATTTTTAAAATCAAACCCATTTATCAATAGAGCACAGATAACAGGTAAAAATAAAACAACAAATCCTGTTAAATACATTGGGAACAATCTGGCAAATGAACAGAAAACATATTCAACTGGTCTTTCTTCGTCATAAAATTTATAAAAGAAAACAGGAGCATTTATTTCTCTCTTAAGTTCTGTCTGGTCTTTAAAGAGTTCTCCTGTTTCTTTCCGTCTATATAGATTATTTTTTGATGAAAATATTTTTCTTCCAGCAGATTCTCTAAAGGAATTCTTTTTGGAATCCTGTCCAAAAACAGCTAAAGAAACGATACCTATAACTACTGCTAAACATCCTGCTGCTGTTGAAACTAGTTCTTTTTCTGCTCCTAGAAGATACATCAATAAACTTACTAAAGAACAGATGATTATATTAGAAAGAATGGCTTTTAACCACCAAGGTAGGAAATAATAATAAGAATCTTTTTCTGCTCTGACGCTTACTTTACCTGTCTGACCGTTTATAACAGCCATAAAATTACCATCGCAAATATAATAAACTGGTAAAAGAACAGGCATTCTAAGCATTGACTCTGTGTAAACATTGGTTTCCAAAGCATCGGTTTTAAAGGTTTTCTTTAATTCTTTTTTATAGTTTTCTTCTAATTCATCACAGATTCTTTTTTCAAGTTCATAATTATCAATATCACTAACCTTGACTCTTTGCCCAGCTAAATAAGCAAAATCGAACTCTTTTAAATCATCAAGTTCAAAAGGTTCCATAGCGTCTAGAAGAAGATTATCTAGCTGTTTTGAACGATTTATAAATTCATGGGCAACGTTTCCACGACAATTGAATCTGGCATAATTATCTTTTCTTCCTACGTTACAGCTAACATAACCACGAATCAGTTCATAAGGCAGATAAAAGCCCTTTAAAGCTGAAATTCTTTCAGAAAAGTGTTTGGCTTCTTCTTTGCTCTTATTCGCTTCACACCATTCTTTGGCAATCTTTTTTGCTTCATCTTCAGTAATTCTGAAAGGAATCAAGAGTTCAGGCAATTCTTTATCGCTAGAATATTCTTTTCTAACTAATGCTTTACCGCAAAAAGCACAGGTGGTCATTGGTTCGTTTTCTTCAAAAACAATAGTTGCTCCGCAGCCACTGCAATAACCGCTAAGTAGTTTGTATTTTTTTGCATCTTCCTTAATCTTCTTCTGATGCAGTTCTCTAAAACCCTGTTTTTCTTTTATAGCATCTCTTATTTCTACTCTGCCGTCACAATATGAGCACTTATAATTCTGGTGAACAATATCAAAGTGGGCTGCTGACCCACATGAGGGACAAAAAACATCTGAAAAATTCTTACTACTCATGGTTACTCGATTAACAATAACAAGCAACATTAAAAATTATACATTAGCTTCTTACTTATATAAAACTTTTGTTATAAGATTCGTCATTGCTGTAAATGTTAAACAATTCGTTACATTTTAAAAATACAATCGAAGCGTTGATAATTCTAAAGGCTCTCCTTGAGGACAATTTACCAT
>CAJOQX010000192.1 GCA_905236865.1 Candidatus Rifleibacteriota bacterium | reverse complement strand
TAACAATTCTACTTTACTATTTTATTTTTTTGTTTTATTTTTATTATAGTTTTCTATGTCTAATTTCAAAGGAGGTTTATAATGGATTTTGCTCAAATATCAATAAACAAAACAGAAGTTCCACAATCTGCTTTAGATATTGATGTAAAAACAAGATCTAATTTATTTTCTTGGAATGGACAGTTTTCTCCTCAGTTTGTAGAAGCTTTACTAAATAAATACTCTTCTAAAGATGATTTCGTTATTGATCCATTTGTTGGAAGTGGAACTACTCTTTATGAATGTTCAAGAAAAGGTTTATCTGCTTATGGTACAGAGATAAATGCTTCTGCTTATTACATGGCAAAAACCTACGAGTTTTCGAATTTAGATTTAGCTGATAGATTATCTATTATTTCAAAGATTAATTCATTTATTTCATCATTAGATAATAATATTTTAGAAGAATTAGCTTTAGAAGTAAATAATAATAAAGATAGTATATATGGAAACGTTTTATCTTTGTTAGTTGTTTTATTAGATGTTTTCAACAATGAAGTATCGTTAGATTTGGTTAAAAATAAATGGAAACATCTTACCGATAATTTGCTTAAGATTCCTTATAGTTTTAATACTGTTAAAGCAGATAGGTCTGATTCTAGACATCTAAACTTAGATGACAATACAGCTGATTTATTGGTTACTTCTCCACCATATATTAATGTTTTTAATTATCACCAAAAATATAGAAGATCTGTTGAAGCATTAGGTTTTAATGTTTTATCTATTGCTAAAAGTGAATTTGGCTCTAATAGAAAGAATAGGGGTAATAGACTTTTAACAGTTATACAGTATTGTATTGATATGGCTTTATCTATGAAAGAAGCAAGTCGTGTATGTAAAAATAATTCAAGAATGATTTATGTTGTTGGAAGAGAATCAAAGGTTTTAGGATATTCATTCTGTAATAGTGAGTTAATTTATAACATTGGGACAAAAATTTTTGATTTTGGTTTTATGGTAAGACAGGAAAGAGTTTTTAAGAACAGATTTGGGCAAATGATTTATGAAGATATTTTACATTTTAAAAATAAAAAAACTATTATTTCTGATACTAGTATAATTGCTGAAGCTAGAAACATTGCTGCAGAGATGTTAAAAGATAAACTTTCTTATTCTGATAATAAAAACAAAGAGTTATTACTAGAAGCTATAAATAAAAAAGATACTGTAAAAAAATCGGAGGAATTAATTATATGAGAGGAACGCATGGAGAAAAAATAGTATCTGCTCTTGAAAGTGATAAACTCCCGAAACAAGATAAGTCACGTCTTCAAAAAGCTATTATAAAATATGATGAATGGGTTAATAGTCTTAATACAATTAAATCAGACAATTTAGATATTTTAATTAATAAACTTGTAAAAGCATTGAATGATTATAAATACTATATTGATGTTGATGTTATTTTTGATAGCAAACAAGATTTTTTATATCGCCAAAAAGGACAGTTGAAATTAGACAATACTGTTATAGAAGAATTTTTGCCTATTTTTGTAAAACGTTGTATCGAAAAAAAGTTTGGAAACTGTAATATTGATATTGGTTCACAGACTGCTACTTTTTCTTCTGTTTATTTTGCTTCGAGTTTAAGCAATCCAGGATTAGGTGGAGAACTAAACATAAAAACAAAAGATCAAGATTTTTCTATGAGTAGAAAATTATATATAAAATCTTCTTATTCTCCTGATTTTAAAAAAGAAGAAACATCAACAATTACAACCCACTTAGGTTATGTTCTTGCGGAATTAAAAACAAATTTGGATAAAACAATGTTTCAGGAAGCTTCTGCAACAGCTCATGATATTAAACAAGCAGTAACAGGAGCAAAATATTATTTGTTGTGTGATTATTTAGACATGACTCCAATTAGTACAGCAACAACAGATATAGATGAAATACTTATTACGAGAAAAGCCAGAAGAATAAGTTCAAACATAAGAAAAGATTATGCAACTTATAATGGAAGAAAATTACATAGAGAGAATTATATAAATTATTTAAAACAATATCCCTATTCTCCTGATATTTTTAAAAGATTTATTAATCATATTTTTTCTCAAATTCAAAATGAGGATTTAATTGAAGAAAGTGTTTTGAATTTAGGATATTTTTAATTTCAAAATTATGTAATATGGTAAATAAATAAAGTTAAAAATCTTTTTTCAAAATCATTTATATAAACAATTTAACTATAGGCGAATGGAACATCCAGCATTTTTGCATATGTCATAGCCTGTTGAAGCCCATATGAAGCAGGATGATTGTTGTCTTTTGCTTCAACAACAGCTATTGGATTATTATCGCTTAGATATAAAATATAATCTGCACGTTTAGGTTTTTCTCTGGTAACAAAATTGCCTTTGAGGTTTATACGCCCATCTGTAATAGAAACTTCTGTTGCTATTTT
>CAJOQX010000191.1 GCA_905236865.1 Candidatus Rifleibacteriota bacterium | reverse complement strand
TAAATAATATCTTTAGAAGAAAAATATCATATATAACATTCTAGTGCAAGTAATGTTATGATTTATTATAAAAACTTATTTTTTTAAAGGTACACTAATCTTGACAAGTAAATTTTGCTATGATATTATCTTTGCACTATTAAGCAATTAGGATATATTTTTGAGCTTTGCTACAACAAAAAGGCTTTGTTCTTGAATATAGCAACAAAAAGCTTAAAGCAGCTAGACTAGACATCATTAAATCGATGTTTTATTCCTTATGGAGGAACAAATGGAAGAAAACGAAAATCAAATCAGTTTTGAAGAAAGAAATGCAGAAAAGGGCTATGTTGTTCTTTCTATTGTAGGTGACTTAGTAATGTGGTCTTTGCCAGCTGCTAAGGAAAAAATACAAGAACTTCTAGATCAAAACAAAACTAAAGTTGTTATAGATCTTGAAAAAACAAATTACATAGATTCTTCTGGACTTGGCTTTTTCATTGGCACTTTGAAAAAACTTAAAGGTGTCGGTGGAGATATGCTTTTGATTAATTTAAATACTTATATCTATGGTATCTTCCAATTGATTCATCTTCATGAAATCATCGATATTTACGACAATCTAGAAGAAGCTTCAAAGAATTTTAAGGATTAATAGGAGATTTAAAAATGAAACAGAATATTCATCCAAAAACAAATTTAATTAAAGTTACTTGTGCTTGTGGAAACACTTTTGAAACTCTTTCTACTGCAAAAGAATTAAAAGTTGAAGTTTGTGCTGCTTGCCATCCATTCTTCACAGGAACTCAGCGTTTTGTAGACACCACTGGACGTGTTGATAAATTCAACCAAAAGTTGGCAAATGCAAAGAAAGCCGCTGAAGCCGTTGCCGCTAGAAAAGCTAAAAAGACTGCTCCAGTTGTTGAAGAAACCAAGTAATTATAAAGAAATAAAAACACCGAATGTCTAAATATTAAGACTTTTGGTGTTTTATTTTTTTAAGCCGTAAGACATAAAGTAAAACTTCAAGCCATAAAAGATTGCCACGTTACCACTCATACTTCATAAGCTCAACGAGGCTGTCTAAAAACTAGGTTTTGACTCCATAATTAGTTAATTCTAATTATTTTAAAATCCCCCTTTACGAAAGGGGGCGAGGACATTACTCCATACTTTGAATTTTTAACAAATTCTTAGTTTTTAGACAGCCTCTCGTAATGACGTGTAACTTGCAGTTTTGCAATTACTATTATTATACTATAGAGTGTTATTAACGTTCTAAACTCTAATCTCTTACCTCTTATCTCTTCAAAATAATGTCCGTCACTCTTTTACGACATACTCCAGATCCTGATTTAATGGTAGCGCTTGCTGCTAGACGTTGCTATTCAAACAGAGCCGCTAACGACATTGAAAACTGTTTTAAACCTGAAGAAGTAGAAAAAATGATAAATATGCTTTTTCAGAGGGGGCATTATTCTGTTTTTGAACACGCCACTTTTACATTTAGTGCGGATGGAATCTCTAGAGCACTTTCACATCAACTTGTTAGACATAGAATAGCTTCCTATTCCCAAGAAAGCCAACGCTATGTTAATTATTTAAAACTAAAAGCTATTCCTAGTATTACACCCCCTGCTATAGCATCAAATCCAGAAGCTTTAGAAGTTTATAATAAAGCTATGGAAGAAAGCCTTAATGCTTACCGTAAAATGGTTGAAATAGGCATTGCACCAGAAGATGCTCGTTACATTTTTCCAAATGCAGTAGAAACAAAAATAGTTTTTACGATGAATGCAAGAAGCTTGTTTAACTTTTTTGAACAACGTTGCTGTATGAAAGCTCAATGGGAAATAAGACAGCTAGCTTATGAAATGCTTGCTGCTGTAAGAAAAGTTGCTCCACTTATTTTCAAGAGTGCAGGTGCACCTTGCCAGTTTGCCAAGAACCCATATTGCCGAGAAGATGACAAAAAATGTCCAATGAATCAGGCAATGCAGAAAAGGCTTAATTCTTGTGCTGAAAGCTGAAATAACCAAACTTAGAGAAGAAATTAATCAAATTGATGAAGCTATTACGAAGCTTTTATCTAAAAGAGTCGATTGTGCAGTTAAAATTGGTAAGTTAAAAGACAAGCTGACTGCAACTTCCGAAAAAGAAAAAGTAAAAATTTACGACCCTATTCGTGAAAAAGAAATTCTTGACCATCTTAAAGCGAAATACCCAAGTGTTTCATCAGATGGAATAGATGTTATTTTTAGACAGATTATTTCTTTTTGTCGCAATTCCGCCCATAAATCTACTGTCTGTATTTTAGGGGAAACAAGCAAATTTGATTATAGACAGCATTTAGGTTTCTTTTGTGATTATATAATTTGCTCAAATTTTCATTCTTTTGTCACAGAAATGAATAAAAATAAATTCAATATAGGTGTGGTTATTGGTGATATAGCAGAGATTAGTATACAAAACCTTGAAAATAGTGGTTTTGAACTTATCGATAGCTTTGAAAGCAAATCAAATACAATACAAGTTTACACTTTGAAAAACAAATAAATACTAAGCTAAAACAAAAACCGCTTGAATAAAATAAATTCAAGCGGTTTTTGTTTAATTAGTCATTGCAAGATAAATAAGCAAATTTCCTTCTTTTCTCGCTTTAATCATACCAACCTTAGATATTTTTTCTTTAGGCTTTTCTTTCAACAAGCTAATCATAAGTGAATTTCCACAAAATTCTGGATTAACCTGAACCGAAGCCAAAGGTTTTTTGCATATTAACGGTGACTTAGTACACCAAAATTCAGATTCAGTATTTCCTAAATTGTCTATAGCATAAATTTTATAATCATTTTCTGCTAACTTATCTAAAACAGGATTCAAAGCTCTTACTGTAGACGGATATATATCATGCATCAAAATAGCACCGCCTATCTGGCTGCCTTTAGTAATATGAAGCTGTCTATCTACTTCTTTTAAAACAGCTTTTTCATTTTTGCTACGCCAATCTCTCGTATCTACAGTCCATAAAACCATATTCATATCTGCCTCTTTAATTGCGGCAGTAACAGCTTTATTAACAGCTCCATAAGGAGGTCTCATAAATTTTGGTCTTTCACCAGTAATTTTTTCTATTAAATCATTAGTGCTCTCAATCTCTTTCTTAATTTGAGCAGGTTTCAATTGAGTCAGATTTTTATGACCATAAGTATGATTTCCAATAATATGCCCCTCGTCATGCATTCTTTTTATTATGTCAGGGTATTTATTGGCCTGTAAACCCAAAACAAAGAAAGCTGCCCTTAAATGACGTTTTTTCAAAATGTCTAAAATATGTGGAGTAGTACTAGGATGTGGTCCGTCGTCGAAAGTAAGAACTACAGATTTATTACCAATCAGCAGTTTTCTTAATCTATTTCTGCCTAGATTAGTATCTATACAAAGCTGATCACTATTTTCTAATTTTTGATCCTGAATGTTAAGAGTTTGTGATTCAGTATTAGATACTTCACTTTTTGTTCCTATAGGAGAAACAGAGGCAAAAGAGGATGCGGCCGACAATATTGTTGGGATTGTCAGAGCCACAAAAAGAGTTAAAATAGCTTTAAGTTTATATTTTATGTTTCGCATAGCAAAAGGGTTATCGGCAACTTAAAGCAATTATTAACCATTAGATAAAATTTAATTCTAATCTTAGACTTTGATTATCAAGAGCTCTTTCAAATGGTATAACAATATGCTTGTTTCTATTATTTTTCATCTGTTTTATAATGTTAAAGCCTGCTCCAGAAATAACACGTGTAGCTTTTTCTAAAAGACTAGTTACAGGATAAATCGAATAATATTCTATGTTTTTAGGCAAAAAACTAGGTCTTGTAATCTGCCCTATTACTACATAATTAGGTCTAGTATTTTCTAAGTTAGCTATATCTCTAGCATATTCATATAAGTCTAATAATTCTTCTTCTGAACCAGAATGAACTATAAGCCAGCAATTATTTGGCAAAACAATGCTTGAATCTACTTTTGAAACAGGATATTTTAATTCTAAATGTTCTATAGAAATATTGTTTGAAATAGCTATATTTTCTAACCATTCCATTTGAGCTTTTTCAAGTTTTTCAACTTGCCAAATTTTTGTAAACTTTGGAAAATTGCCTTTGATACGTTTTTGGTAATTATTGATTTTTAATATTCTAGCTATATATTCAACTTCTAATCCATTTAGTTCTTTTAAATCAGCCAATTCTCCTAATATTCCACAAGGAAAAGCATCTATAATTATTTTTTGAGGTTTTACTTTATTTATACATTCGCAAACCCAATTTTTTAAAGCTAATTTATCTGATTGTAAAGAATCTGAAAATAAAAGAACATTCTCTGCTGAGGTTGATATTTGTCTTGTTGCTACTTCTTTGATGGCGGTCATCAAAATAGGATTAATACTAAAAGTATTACAAAAAGCGTTAAATCTTGTTATGTGTCCTAGACCACCACCGAAGCCGTAGTATAGAATATCAGTCATTGTTGCTTCTGCCACAAGAAGCTCAAGCCTTCTTCCAACGAACTCCGTCTTTAGTATCTTCAAGAATTATACCAGCAACTTTAAGTTTGTCTCTGATAGCATCAGCAACATCATATTTCTTTTGAGCTTTCATTTCTTTGCGAAGTTCAATAATCATATCCATGATTGGAGCTATATCAAGACCTGAATCGTCTTTTTTAGCTTCTGGAAGAATACCAAGAATGTCACCTGCCCAAAGTTTGATTACATCATAAATCTTCTTTGCTGCTTCAGAAGAAATAGAGCTAGAGCCAATAAATCTGTTGACGTTTGTAACAAAAGAGTAAATATTAGCAATAGCACCAGGAGTGTCTAAATCATCATCAAGACAATCTTTTATCTTTGAATTAACTTCTTCAGCTAACTTAATAGCTTCAGTATCAGAAGTGCTTGCTCCAACTTTTTTAGCAATTAGTTCTAATAAAGCCTGCTGAATTTGAGAAAGTCTGTTGATACCACTTTGAGTTGCAGAAATAGCTTCTTCTGTGTAATTGCTTGGTGAACGATAATGAGTGCTTAGAATAAAAGCTCTAATAGCTTCTGGAGTATGTTTAGCAAGCAAGTCTTCGCAAGTCTTGAAATTGCCAAGAGATTTTCCCATTTTAACGCCGTCAACAGTTACCATATTATTATGAACCCAATAACGG
>CAJOQX010000190.1 GCA_905236865.1 Candidatus Rifleibacteriota bacterium | reverse complement strand
GCGGTAAATCAACTACTGGAAAATGCTTAATAAACTTATATAAAGCAACTAGTGGTGAAATCTTGTTCCATTCAAAATTAAAAGGTGATTTATCTGTTACAACTGGTGGAGATGACTATACCAATAAAAAACAGCAATTACATATTACTACTGGTTTGACTGTTGATATAGCTCGATTAAGCAATGACCAGATGAGACCGTTCAGATCTGAAATTCAGATGATTTTCCAAGACCCTTATGCTTCACTTAACCCAAGAATGACTGTTAGTGAAATCATAATGGAACCACTTACTATTCATGCTGCTAATCTTTCTAAGAAAGAAATGCTCGACAAAGTAGCTTGGTTAATGGAAAAAGTTGGACTTTCTGCTGAACAGGCCAACCGTTACCCCCATGAATTTTCTGGTGGTCAGCGTCAGAGAGTTGGTATTGCTCGTGCGTTAGCAACTAATCCAAGACTTGTAATTGCTGACGAACCTGTTTCTGCATTAGACGTTTCAATTCAAGCTCAAGTTATTAATTTGATGCAAGATTTGCAGGAAGAATTTGGCTTAACCTACATATTTATTGCTCACGACTTAGCTGTTGTTGAACATATATCAGACAGAATCGCAGTTATGTATCTTGGTAACATGGTAGAAATAGCCGAAACCGAAGAACTCTTTAAAAATCCAAAACATCCTTATACTAGAGCATTGCTTTCTTCTATTCCTCAACCAGACCCAAATATCAAGAAAGAACAGCGTATTATGCTTCAGGGTGATGTCCCTACTCCACTTAACAAGCCTTCTGGTTGTGGTTTCAGAACTAGATGTCCAATAGCTAGAGAAGAATGTGCAAAGAATATTCCTCAAATGCACGAAATCTCTTCTGGTCACCTCTGTGCTTGCCCATACCACGCAGAATATAAATTGTAAAGCTTTTAAAAGTCATACAATTTATATTCTGCTTAGAGCAAAGGGAGAAGGTTAAAATATGTTAATAGTAAATAACAAAAAACTTGAAACCCCTGCATTGCTAGGTATGGTTCATGTAAGAGCTTTACCTGGAACGCCTTTTTATAAAGATTCTTTAGATGAAGTAGTAAAAATAGCTGTCGATGAAGCTTTAGCATATAAAAAAGCTGGTTTTACAGGTATATTACTTGAAAATATGCATGACAGACCCTATTTGAAATGTCATGTAGGACCAGAAATTACAGCAGCTATGACTAGAGTAGCTTGTGCGGTCAGACAAGCTGTAGGAAATGATTTTCCTATAGGCATTCAGATTCTTGCTGGTGCGAATGTTGAAGCTTTGTCGGTTGCTTATGTTGCAAATCTTGACTTTATCAGAGCTGAAGGCTGTGTATTTGGTCATGTTGCAGATGAAGGTTGGATAGAAGCTTGTGCTGGAGAACTTCTAAGAGAAAGAGCCAGAATTGGAGCAAAGAATATAGCTATCTGGACAGATGTTCAGAAAAAACATTCTGCTCATGCTCCAACAGCAGATTTACCTCTTGAAGACTGGGTTCATGGAGCAGAATTCTTTGGAATTGACGGAGTTATTGTTACTGGAACAGCTACAGGAGTTGCAGCAAAAGCAACAGAAGTTGAAAGAGCTAAAAAAGCTAGTAAACTTCCTGTTATTGTTGGTTCAGGAATAACTGCCGAAAACTGTAAAGATTACGCTGTTGCTGATGCTTGGATAGTAGGCTCTTGGGTAAAACAAGATGGTTATTGGGAAAATCCCTTGGATTTATCTCGCCTTGCCTCATTAGTCGAAGCCCATAACTCCCTGATTCCCTAATTCCCTTCACCCTGTAAATCAATCATGGACATAAATGAACAAATAACAGAAATAAAAAAGAATATAAAACTCATCGGACTGTTAGAAAAGAATTATGATATGCGGTCAAATCCTGATGTGAATGAACCGCTAACATATTGTGGTGTTACCAATTCAGATTTAATATCTAAAATTACCCCTATAGTGGAAGAATATTTTGGTAAACCATTTAAAACTGCTGGTGACTCCGCCTTTTTTTTAAATATGTTTGATAAATTTATAAAAAGAGTTGGAGGAATCCGTAAAGAACAAACTCTTTATAAAAAAGAAATTACAGAAAAAGTAATATTATATTGTGCTTTTTGGCCTTGGGGTTCTGATACAATAAAAACTTCCATAAGAATAGGTCTTGTATGCTTTGATAAAGAGGAAGAAAAGCAATTCATAGACTATTTAAAATTATTTTTTAAATAGTCTACTTATCTTATTATACAATCAGACTAGTTATCTACAATTACTATTTAGAATTGCAGTAGTTGAATGTCCTTCTAGAAGTGGTATTATACAAACTTTACCTCCATGAGATGTTACCCATTCAGCTCCAACAACGTTTTCAGGGGTATAGTCGCCACCTTTTATAAGAATATTTGGTGTCAATGCTTCAATTAAATTTTTCGGTGTATCTTCGTCAAAACCTATAACATAATCAACACATTCTAAAGCAGCAAGCACATTGGCCCTATCTTCAAACTTATGATATGGTCTTGATTCGCCTTTTAAACGTTTAATCGAAGCGTCTGAATTTAAACCAACAATCAATAATTCACCATATTTTCGGCATTCATTAAGTATATATACATGACCTGGGTGTAGAATATCGAAACAACCATTAGTAAAAACAGATTTATAGCCTTTAATTGCTTCTGCCAAAACTTTAATTTCATTTCCTGTTAATATTTTTTTATTTGGAAGGGATGGAATAGTTGCTTTATTGAATATTTCGTCTTCGACAGCACGGCAAAGGCTGTGGATCAATATGCTGTGAATTTCCTGTATTCTTGGAGTTTTTGCAGAAGCAGACCTAAGTGTTATATCCGCTATAGCTGAAAGTTTCGAGTCTTTACTTCCTGTTAGAGCTATAGTTGTTATATTAGCATCTTTGGCAACTTTAAAAGCTTCAACTATATTCGCTGAATTTCCACTGGTAGAAATACCTATCAAAACATCGCCAGCTTTTCCAAATCCAATGACTTGTCTAGCAAAGACTTTTTCGTAACCATAATCGTTAGATATGGCAGTAAAAGTAGCAGATGGAGTACAAAGGGAGATACAGGGCAAAGACGGTCTATCATAGCCAAAACGACCAACTATTTCTCCTGCGAAATGTTCAGCATCCGAGGCAGAGCCACCATTACCACAAATAAGTATTTTATTCCCATTTTTTAAACAATCTACTAAACTTTTAGCAGCTATTTCAAAGTTATCTGCTAATTTAGAGTTCTTTGATGTATTTATAACCATTTTAATGGCTTGTAAGTCATCTAAAAAATATTGTTTCATAATATTTCCTTCCCTTCCTATAACCTTTTTTAAAAGGGATGTCATTCGTAGAAACGACAGGGAGATTTTTCAACAAAAACTACACAATTACTACAAAACTAACTATACAATTTGCTTCTGTCAAAGTGTTCCAACACTTGCTCTTGTGTAGCTGCAGCCGTTCCAACAATTCCAACAACTACACCAGCAGCAAGATTAGCTACTTCTGCTGACTGAACCATATCGCAACCAGAAGCCAAACCAAGGCTAAATGTACCAATTACAGTATCACCAGCTCCTGTGACATCAAATACTTTTATTGCTCTTGTTGGAATAGTAACAGGTTCTTTCCCTTTTTCAAAAAGACTCATTCCTTTTTCGCTTCTTGTAATAAGAATAGCATCTGAATGAGTCTGCTTAAGCAAATCAACTCCGCCTTTCATTATATCGTCTTCTGTTTCTAACAGTCTACCTAAAGCCTCTTGAGCTTCTTTAACATTTGGGGTAATTATTGTTTGCTTCTTATAAAATGGAAAATTCTTTTGCCGTGGGTCGACTGTAATAAATTTATTTTTTTTGCGGAATCTAGTAACTATTTCCTTAAATAAATCTTCAACAATTACCCCTTTTGCATAATCCGAAACAATTACGCCATCTAGTTCATCAGCCATATCAAGAATAACCTTTAAAATAGCCTTTTGGCGTTCATAGTCTATAGGTTCTGTATCTTCACGGTCTACTCTTAACATTTGCTGATTTTGCCCTAATATTCTGGTTTTTACAGATGTTCTTCGACCCGAATCAATAATTAGTCCTTCTGTTCCAATGCCGTGATTTTGAAGTTCTTCAGTAAGTCTCCTACCTGAACCATCATCACCAACAATTCCGAAAATATGTGCCTTTGCCCCCATTGCAACAACATTAGATGCAACATTCGCCGCCCCACCTGGTCGCCAAGTTTCCTTTTTTACCTGAACAACAGGCACAGGAGCTTCAGGAGAAATTCTATCTACTTTTCCCCAACAAAATTCATCAAGCATTACATCGCCAAGTATAGCTATACTACGTCCTGTAAAGCCTTTTAATATTTTTTCTAATTCGTTGCGTTGCATTTTTATGACCTTTCAAGTTACTGCTATTTAAAATTATCATTAAGCCTATTATTAGGTCAAGCAGTTGAATATATTTATAAGAATATTATAAACCTATTTCTAATAAAGGAATAGCATTAATAACAGGTTCTTCATAAGGATGGACAGACTTTATAGCTGAAATTGTTTTTATTAGGTTTTCAGATTTTATTGTAACTTCAACTTTTAATTCTGGTTCTTCGCTGATTTTATTCTTTTCGCCAATATATGGGTTAGTATTTTCTAGCGGAATCCAAGTTCCTGTAACTTTGCTAAAAGAAAGACAACCCTTATAATTTCCTATATGACCAGCATCTACATCGAGCAAAATCTTTTGAAGTTTTTTAAAATGAGATTCTGGAATATATATTTCTAATTTTATATATTTAAATTGCATAGTTCTATTATATGATATTATTATGAAGTTGTAAAATGTTATAGCAAACCCAAGGCGAACAAAACTTTTTCTTTTTGAGCAAAACTTCATTAATTATTAATTAGGAAATTAAATAATGAGCTTAAATGGTAAAGTAATCAGTATAAATGATGATAAAACTAAAGCCAAAGTTTTAGTTAAACCTGTTTTGAATTGTAATGGATGCAAAGCTTGTGCAGGATTAATAAAAAACAGTAATGTTGCAAATAAAGAATATGAAATAGAAGTTCTTGTTAATAATCTATCTATTGAAGCTGGTGATTTCGTTAATGTAGAATTATCTGAATTTCAAGGTTCTAAAGTTGCTTTTATTATTTACGGGATTCCTATCGTTGGATTTTTAATAGGAATGTTTTCTGCTCCTTTTATTTGCAATATAATAAATATTCCTATTTCTGATTTATGCCGAATAATATTTGCTTTTTTAGGACTTTTTTTATCTTTTATTATTGTTTTTTATTACCAAAAGTCAAAAGGTTCAGATTCTCTTTGTATGAGTATTACTAAAAAGATAAATAAAGAATAATACTTTAGAAATAAAATGTACAATAAAGTCATAAAAAGTATTGCAAATAAGCAGATTTATGAGTATAATTATATAAAATTTCAATAGGAGAAATAATATGTATAAGAAAATAACCTCTCTTTTGGTAATTTTATTTACATTTGTATTAGTTTTAAATTCTTCCGTTTTGGCTGAAACCAAAAGCACAAAACCAGCTCAATTAAAACCACAGAACGAACCTGTAACAGACTTGATAAAAGCTTATGAAGTTTGGAAGAATAAAGGTATCAAACTTGTAGTAAGAGACAAAGATGGTAAGTTTACCACTTGGAGTACTGGTCGTTTGGAATCTTGGGGAACAAAATCAAAATGGGTTGTTCGTAACAACAAAGGTCAGTTCCTTACTCATGCAACTGGTAGCGTTGAATCTTGGAAAAATGGCAAAACTAAACTTGTAGTTCGTGATTCAAGAGGCAGAATACTTACACATATAAAAATAGATTTAACAGATAAAGGTAATTTCTATACAACTGCTGTTGGTCTTCGCAAGCTTACAAATAAATCATTCTTGGCTTTTGTTCAAGACAGTTTAGGTGATATTCTTGAACAGGAAATCAAATCTGGTAATCTTTCCAAACCAAGAGCTTTGATTAATTACTTAAATAAATACAAAGATCAAGAAGGTGCTTCAAACTTCAAACCAGTTATAAGAAGAATGATTCCTCTATTGAATTCTATGAATAGTGATGGAACTAATCAAAGAGCACAACAAACTATAGAAGCTGCTACAGAATTATTAAAAGCTCTTCATTAAAAAATAACAGCAAAAAAAAGACCACTAAAAAAGTGGTCTTTTTTTTTTACTTTTTTTATAAATAATTTACAAAAGTTTACGATTATATTTTTAGGAAAATAATATTTAGGAGAATCATCCTTATTTAGATGAGTAAAGAAGAAAAAATAGAAAAAATTAATCTCTCCGAAAAGATTAAAAATTCTGTTGTTTTAGATAAAGCAACAATGGTAATGGGGAAAGCAGCTAAAATATCTTCAATTTTAGTATGTATACTTATTGCCATATTATTTTTCCTTCTCTTTAAATATAGAAGTGACTTAAAAGACTGGACAATAGCATTTGTTAATCATTTTGGTTATCCTGCACTATTTGTTTTGACTTGGGCTTGTGATGTTCTGATTCAGCCTATACCTGCTGATTTTCTTGTTTTTGGTTCTAATTTTGGAGGAAATCCTTTATGGGAAACAGCAATAGTAGCTGGTAGTTCAAGTGCATTTGGTGGAACTACAGGTTATTTCCTTGGGAAATGGTTTGGCCCATGGCGTTTCAGAAGAATATTTGGTTCAAAAGTTTTAAGATCTGGTAGAAATCTATTTAAAAAACATGGTTTCTTCGCCATATTTGTTGCTGGTGTTACCCCAATACCATATTCGGCAGTCTGTTGGATTGGGGGAATATATAGTTCTCCCCTTCATGAAGTTATAATTGCAAGTGTAATTAGCCGAACTTTACGTTATCTTTTAGTTGGTTGGGTAACAGGATTAGTTTAAAATGAAAAAACCAGTAACCTATTTAGGAGATGCATTTTACTATCTATTAACTATTCTTGTAATAGTTGTTTTTTTATGGATTGTAATCACTCCTGCCAAATATTTTGTTGCCAATGAAATATATAAAATATTTCAAAACAAAGGTGAAATGAGGTCAATAAATAAAATCAATAAAATATTAGCAAATCACAATATTACTAGAGCAAACTATAAGCCTTCAATTATAATTAGGAAAAAAACAAGAGAGCTTACTCTTTATGCTAATGCAATAAAAATAGCCACTTATACCATCGGAATTAGCAGAGTAACGGTGGGAAGAAAACAACAAAAAGACGATTTAAAAACCCCTGAAGGGAATTATCATATTTGTAATAAGGTATTAAACCATAAATATCACATGCTCTTACAAATCAACTACCCATCACAAGAAGACGCTAGTAGAGGAAATATAAATCATATAATCAGCAATGAAGAAGAAATAAAAATAGCACAAGCGGAAGCCTCTGGTGTTATTCCGCCAGACGATACAGAATTAGGTGGAAATATTGGAATTCATGGTTTTGGTTCTGAAAGTAACTGGACAAAAGATGGTTCTATATCTTTAGACAACGTAGATATAGAAGAAATCTTTTGGAATGTCGATGTTGGCTGCCCTGTTTTAATCATGCCTTAAAGTTACCAATGTAGCCCCCCAATGACCTGCATCAGTTCCTGCTGGTTGCCAAGATTCAACAATGGCGATCTTTGGTAATAAAGCTTCGACAGTACGTCTTAAATTTCCAATACCTTTTCCGTGAATTATTCTTACGTGCCTAATATTGCGTTTCACACACTCGTTTAAATAATCAATAACTAAGGGGTTTACTTCCTTAGGTTGAAAGGTATGTAAATCTAAAACCCCATTAATCGGGATTTCCACTATTTCTTCCATAAAGATAATTAGTTTTATAATCTTTCGTTCTTTATTATATAGTTTTGAACGTAATCTTTAATCGCTTCTTCAAGAGAAGAAGTAGGTTTATTATAACCAGTTGAACGAAGCTTGTCAATTTTTGCTTCGGTAAAATATTGGTATTGATTGCGAATAGACATCGGCATTTCAATATATTCAATATTGGGCTCTAACCCCATTGCTTTAAATGTAGCAGTTACCAAATCGTTCCAATTACGAGCTTTGCCTGTTCCCATATTATAAATACCGTGTAAATCTCTATTATCAACAAAATGCATTATCATTTGAACGACATCTTTTACATAAACAAAGTCCCTAAGCATTTCGCCGTCTTTATAAGCTGGATTATAAGACTTAAAGAGTTTTACTTTGCCAGTTTCTTTTATTTGTTCATAAGATTTTAAAATAAAACTTCTCATTGAACCTTTGTGATATTCATTAGGTCCAAAAACATTAAAAAATTTGCAAGCTACAGCTTTATCTAATAGCCCTGTTTGCTTCATCCAGTTATCAAACATTTGTTTAGAATAACCATACATATTTAAAGGAATAAGTCCGCCACTAGTTTTTTCATCATCATCAAAGCCTTTTTCACCATCACCATAAGTTGCCGCACTACTTGCATAGATAAATCTTACATTATTTTCATCAGCATATATTGCAAGAGATTTACTAAATTCAAAGTTATTATGAACAAGATAGCTACAGTCAGTTTGAGTTGTGCTAGAACAAGCTCCAAGATGGATTATTACATCAAAACCACATTCGTCAAAAGCTCCATCTTCGATTTGTTCAATAAACTCTTCTCGTTCCATATAATCTGTATATTTAAGTTTACGTAAATTCTTCCATTTTTCTGTGTTATCCCCAAGATGGTCTACTATAAGAATATCATCTATTCCACGTTGATTAAGAGCCCAAACCATTGCAGAACCAATAAAACCAGCACCACCTGTTACTATAACTTTCATAATATATCCTTTTTTATCAGTAAATTATTTCAAGTGTATAATACACTAACTATGCATTCAAAACAAGCTAGACTATTTTCTCATTTTAATAAAAACCATAGAAATAATAACTTTTATCATATAATAAAAAGAAACATAAAAAGAAATACTTGATTTCCCTTTTTCTCTTTCACGCATTTTAACAGGAACTTCAACAATATTCAAATCATTTTCATTTGCTAACACGACTTCTTCTGGTTCTGGATAATCAAAACATGGATAATTTTCAGCCATAAAAGCTAAAGCTTTTTTATTGTAAGCTCTAAAACCAGAAGTTGGATCTGTAATCTTTTGACTAGTAAGTATTTTACAGGCTAGTTGCAAGAACAATATACCTATTTTTCTAAAAAAAGAAGTTTTAAAGCCATCATTAACAGTTAAAAATCTTGAACCTATAATTATATCAGCTTTACCATCAATTATGGGGGTAATTAGTTTATTTATATCTTTTGGATTATGTTGCCCATCGCCATCAATCTTTATAACATAATCTGCATTTTTCTTTTTAGCATAAATAAAACCAGTTTGAACAGCTCCACCCACTCCTAAGTTTAAAGGAAGATTAAGCACAACAATCTTTTTTGTTTCTGAAGCTATTTTATAAGTGTTATCAGAAGAACAATCATTTACTACAACTACCTGCCAATTATAAACAGAATAATCTAATACTTCGTTAATTTCATCTAGCAGTTTTTTGATGTTTCCTTCTTCATTATAGCAAGGAATAATTAAGAATATGCTTTTCATTTGAAAAATATAACATATATATAATTATTTATATATATATGTTATTAAAATAAAAAAAATACTAACTTTTTTTTCGTACCCCCTTGAAAATGAATTATAAAAGATATAAATTCCTTTTATTAAATAAAACAAACAAGGGGGCTTTTCTTTTAATGAGAAAACAAATTAAATATGTCGCATTGGCTGCAATGATAGCAATGCCAGCTAGTCTTTTTGCATTGGACAACAACTGGTATAATCCTAAAACTTGGTTTAATAAAAACAATAAAGTATCTTCAACCACTGTTACAGGGAATATCGAATCTTTTAAAGATCAGGTTATCTTCAAAACTCTTGATGGGCAAACTCTTTTATTGATTGGTAATAAAGCAGCTAAAGTAGGTGCCTGTGGAACTGAAGCGAAAATACGTGTTTTTGGGAATGTTTACAAGCCCTCTGACAAATATCCAGCAGGTGCTCTTCAAGTTAGAAACTTTAGAGTATTAGAAAATGCACCTTCAACCGCATCTACTGCTACAACATCGATGCCAAGTGCAGAAACCAATGTTTCAAATCCACCTGCTACTCCAATAGAACCAGATCCAACTCCAATCAATCAAGCTAAAGTCCTTGAAGAACCTACTCCAGAACCTTATGAAGAACCGTCTTTAGAATCTGAACCAACCACTACAAATCGTATTCCAAATGATATTATAGTTGCAGAAGATCAGGATGATTCTTCAATAGAACCTTATGAAGCAGAAGACGATGAAGAAACAATTACTTCTGATAATGAAAAAACTTATGTTGTTCAGTCAGGTGATACTCTTGGCAAAATAAGTTCAAAACTTTTTGGAACAACAGCAAAATGGAAAAAGATTGCAGAAGTTAACAACATTACCAATCCAAAACATTTAAAAGTTGGTATGACCTTAAAAGTTCCTAACGACTAATCGTTTAAAAAGAGAATAATTATAATATGTTTATGAAAAGACGGCTCATAAAAGTAATGGGTCGTTTTTTCATAATTTTATCTTTAATTTTAACCTGCTCTACTTTATATTCATCAAATAATATTGCTTCGATTTCAAAGTCTATCTGTATCAAACAGGAAGATGTGAATGGAAGTGGTTTATATCCATATAATTTCAGGATAATAGACAATTGTCTTGCGGCAGGAGGAAGTCTTTTTAATCCTGTTAGCAAGATTAATACAGATGAAAAAGTATGTAATTATATTCGTTTATTAAAAAAACTTGGAATAAATTCTCTAATGCTTCTTCATGTTCCTCTAAAAGATTCGCTAACACCACGATTGGAAGCTTGTTGCAAAAAAGAAAGAATGGAACTGATAAAAATGCGTATGAATGCTGAGCAAGTTCCAAGTCCAGAGCAAACAGATTATTTAATGCAAGCGATAGCTTCAGGTAGTTACGTTCATTGTATGTGGGGTTGTGACAGAACAGGTGCGATTATAGGAAAATATCTTAGAACGAAAGGCTATTCTGGAA
This sequence comes from Candidatus Rifleibacteriota bacterium, assembly GCA_905236865.1. Lineage (GTDB taxonomy): Bacteria > Muiribacteriota > Ozemobacteria > Ozemobacterales > Ozemobacteraceae > RUG334. Next base: position 16,136 of record CAJOQX010000190.1, on the reverse strand, counting down.
AAGAAGCATTAGACGCAATAGTAAATAAAGGAAGTCATTCTGGAAGACTAGGTGGTTTTAAAAGAAAATCAGGTAACAAAAATCTTCTCTTATATTTTTGGCCAGAAGTAGCTACTGAAGCCCCAGATATATATAAAGAATTCTCAACACAAAAATAATAAAAAAATATCATATAAAAAACTAAAAGATAATATATTCACTGTCTTTCCAACAATTTGATATTGAAAGAATTTCTTTTTTTTTTTATAATAGAAAAGCAATGAAAAACTCAATTTACATAAAAAGTCTACTAGTTTATCTATTTTTGTTTTTATCATTATCTTCTTCTGTTGCTTTTGCTACAGTAAAAGCAGGGATAGATGTTTTAGCAACGCAACATCCAATGATGGTAAAAGGAAAGAAACTTGCTGTATTGACATCTAAAGCGGCATTAGACTCTAATCTTTGTCATACAGTCGATCGTCTTGCAAAAGCAGCAGAAATAAAAGTTATCATAACTGGCGATCGTTTCTTTCGAGAAGCTATTCCTGGAGTAAACAACGAAGGTTATTACGATGCATTAACCAATGCAAAAATAGTAGAAATACTAGATCCTCTAAAAAAGCCAGAACAAAGTATATTTGAAAACGTAGATCTTATAGTTATTGATTTTCAAGATATTGGAATAAGATTTTACAAATATGTTACTCTACTGGCTCAGATACTTGATGCAGCAAGAGAAGCTGATTTACCTGTGATTTTACTTGACCGTCCTAATCCAATCAATGGGAAAATAATTTCTGGTCCTGTTCTTGAAGTTGCTTTGAGAAGTAGGTTTGGAGTATATCCTATACCATTAGTGTATGGTATGACAATAGCTGAATTAGCTCTTTATTTTAATAAAGTCTATGGTCTTGGTGCTAATCTCACAGTAATTGGGATGGAAGGTTACAAAAGATCAATGACATATACAGATACAGGTTTTCATTGGATTCCTCCGTCTGATTTTATTCCAGAGCCAACTACACCAATATACTATGCTACGACAGGTTTTATTGGTGAAATAGGAGTTTTCTCAACTGGTGTAGGAACAAATCGTCCATTTCATTATGTTCTTGCCCCATGGATAGATGGAGAAATCTTAGCTGAAAGATTGGAAACATACAATATGCCAGGAGTTAGATTCATTCCCGTCCAAGAAAAACCCTATTATGGTTTATACTCTGGACAAGTTACTAACGGGATTGAAATAGTAATAAAAAATCAAGAAAGCTTTGATCCTTTTTTAACAGGAGCAGCAATATTAAAATCTTTATATGAACTATATCCAGATAGAATTCCTTTGAAGAATCAAGCTGCGGCTGAAGCAATAGATTGCTTGGCTGGTTCTGCCTCAATAAGGGAGATGATTACCTCAAATCAGCTTTTAATGCAAATTTATTCTTCTATACAACCAAATTTAACCCAATTTATTCAAAAAAGATCAGAATTTTTAATATATCCAGATTAAAAAATAAAATTCAAGCATTTCATACAATGTTTTTTATATATCTATGAAAAATACCTCAAACAATAGAGTTTTGTTTTATCAAGATTTGCAAATCTAATTGCTATTAATATTTTGTTATGATAATATAGAAACTCTTGAAAGGTAATAATATATGGAAGATAGATGTCCTCTATGTCTAAAAATGAAGGAATATAATATTCCCGAAGAAGAATATTTAAAATATCAGAATACCGAACGCTTAGTTTGCCATAAATGTGCCGAAGAAATAAAAGGACACATGAGACCTACTTGGCAAGTTATAGCAGGAAGAGTTTTTCCTCGTAGTTTAAGAAATCTTTGATTTAGCCAAAACAGCATAAAATATAAATATTATTTACAGAAATTTATTTATGGATAAAAATCTAGATTCGTTTTGTTCTATTCTCTCTAGGGAAACAGGTCTTTTTTTCCCTCCTTCTAGATACCCTTATATACTAAACAAACTAAATCCATTACTTGAAAAGTATAATATTTCAAATCCAAGTGAGTTAATTATAAAAAGCAAACAAGACATTAAATTAAGAATAGACATAGTTAATGAACTCACAACAAATGAAACATGGTTTTTTAGGCATCCTGAGCACTTTGAAATTCTAAAAAAGAATATATTCCCTAATCTTTTAAAAAACAAGAAAGATAAAACAATTAACATTTGGTCAGCTGGTTGTTCTATTGGAGCAGAACTATACTCGGTGCTTATTGCTTTTAAAGAATCTGTTAAAGACGATTCAAAATACATTATAAATTTACTGGGTAGCGACATATCATATAACTCGATTCAAAAAGCTAGATTAGGTATTTATAATAGTTATGAATTAAAAGAAACCAATCCTCTCATATTAGAAAAGTATTTTGATAAACAGAACAACGGTTGTTACAAAATTAAAGATGATTTAAAGAAAAACACAACTTTTGAATATTTAAATCTTTTAGAAACTTGGCCACCTAGAAATTATGATATTATATTTTGTAGGAATACAATGATATTCTTTAACGAAGAAACAAAATGCAAGTTAATAAAAAGATTTTTTAAAGCTTTAGAACTAGATGGTTATTTTTTCACTAGTGCAAATGAACAAATAGATTTTACAAATGAAAACTATGGAGTAAAAAAAATCTTCTTAAATAATGAATATGTCTATCAAAAATCAAAACCAATAGCAACTAGTTGTGAATTATATTTTAAAAATCCTACAGAAGTTTTAAGAGCAACCAATCTTTTACGTAAATTTTCGTATAGTTTTACTTTTGGCTCTACAATTAAAAACAGTAGTTGGAATAATTTGCGATGTATAATAGTTTCTTCTTCTGACTGCGATAAAATCATTAATTTTTTAGCTTCTAACTCAATCAGACCACTAAAACGAATATAAGTTATATTACCATATTTAATATTTGACAGTAATATATAAAGATATTATCATAATAGAATGGTAAGGTATGAAATCTAATACTTTCTTGTCACAGCGTAATATTCAATGGCTAGGAATCATCTTGGTGTTTCTAGCCTTTTTGAGTATAATCTTTATATTAATTTCCAATAGAAGAAACAGAAGACCAGTAGTTAAACAGTCTTATAAACCTCTTCAAATAGAAGACGTTGAAGTAGATTCTGTTGAAGAAGAAAACCTTTTCAAAGCTTTAGATTTTCAAAAAGTCCACATGGAATTTCAAAAATCTTATTTAGATGTGATAAAAAAGATTAACGAAAAAGAAAAAGCAAAAAATTCAAAAGATACAATAAGAGTTGATATAAAAAAAGACGCACTAGTATTTGAAACCTATAAGAAAGCATTAGATAATTATTCTAAGGTTTTAAAGAAAATTGAAGACCACGAAAAAGATTACAAATTAAAATGTTTTGCAAGAATGAGAAAAATAATTTTAGGTGTTCTCTACGCAGACAAAAAGCTAAAAAAACGAGTTACAAAGTTTGATGCTGAAAATCTAGTTGAAATTGGTGCCCTAGATGAGATTCCTGTTTGTCCAAGAGACGGCGAATATTCTATAATATATAAAAATGGTCGCCGTCTGTTCAATTGCTCAATACATGGAATTCTTAAAAATTAGGTTCTTATTCTTTCTCCTTTTAAATCCTCTTCACTAGAATCCATATTTCCATTAATTATAAGTTCAATCATTTCCATGATTGTACGTACAAATAAAACCCCTACACCAAAAGAAAGCACAAGGGTTAGTACAACAGCTATAGATATTTCTTTTAGCATTAAATCACCTCTAGTGACTGAAAATAACTCTAGTCCAATCGACAGAAATCTATTTTTTTTTTATTATTTTATAAAAAAAGTAAACTTTTATTTAAAAATAAGGTAATATGGTAAGCAACATATTTAGGGGGAAATTATGAAAAGGTTTTATCAATCGTCAATAGCTATTATTATAATAGCTTTAATGGTAGTTATGCCTGTATTCGCAAACTCACCTTGGGATGAAAATGTAGACGTTACTGTTTCCAAAGACACATCTACAAATCAAGAAACAGAAATAGAAACAGCAAAAGTAACAACTACCGAAAATAAAACTGAAGAAAAGGAAAAAGAAGATACAGCTTCTTCCACAGTTACTATAAAGGGTACAATTACTGCAAGTGAATTGAATGTTCGTTCAGGACCATGGGGCGATATTCTCGGTACATTAAAATCAAATGACCAAGTTGATATAATCGAAGCCTGTGGTGACTGGTATAAAATCAGTTATAATGGAAAAACAGGATATATTCATGGAAATTGGGTAACTACTCAAGACAAAAAAGGTCAAACTGAACCTAAATATGGTGTTGTCAGCAACTGTTATTGGCTGAATGTTCGTAGAACACCATCTGGAGATGTTCTTGACCAATTACAAAGTGGTTCACAAGTCTACATACTTGGTCAAGTAGGCGATTGGTATAAAATCAAATACAATGGCAATGAAGCTTATGTACATAAAAACTATATAGACTCGTCAGATGGTAGTAAATCTTCTGAACCGAAAAAAGAGAACAAATCTAATGACTCAAGTTTTACTGGTTATGTAAATGCTTGTGCCTTAAATGTTAGATCTGGTCCATGGGGTTCAATTGTTGGAACTTTAGAAAAAGGTGAAGAAGTAAAAGTAGTTGGCAAAGAAGGCGATTGGTATATAATCGACTATAATGGAACAAAACAATATGTTTCAGCAAAATATATTTATAATTCTAAGATAGCTGGTGACAATGGCGATAATTCTTCCAATTACGAAAATGCAACTAATGCTAAAGACGGAACACTACAACAGAGAATTGTTTCTTGTGCAAGAGATCTTGTAGGAAGTACAAATTTCAGAGGAGCTGATGTAAATTATGGTTCAAAAGCTTGTGCTAAGGTTGCAACAACAGCTCTCAAAAATGCTGGAGCATTAGATAAAGTATATCTTAACTGCCGTGATTCTGTTAAAGCTCTAAAAGCTAAGGGCTGGGTTGAAGTTACTCCTCCACCATATCAAGAAGGTGATGTTATCACTTGGAAAACTTATGATTATACTGGTGATGGCATAAAAGACGATGACACTCATATAGGTATTGTAGTAAAAGAAGGCAATACTTACAAAGTAATGAACAATTCTTCTAAATTGAAAACCCCTAGAATTTCAAATATCAATATCGCTCCAATATCAAGAGTTCTTAGAAAGGTATGAGATTTAAATGAAGTCAATTTCTCTAATTTGTGTTGCTACAACTCTTTTGAGCCTGACTTCACTTTGTCAGGCTCAAACTTGGAGCTTAGAATACGGAACAGAAGATGGTAAAATAGCCTATTGCAACCAAAATAATGATCCTGATTTTGCCGAAGATTCTCCTTACGGTCCAATGTCATTTCGAGTCTTGGGCGATAAATTATGGCTATTAGATTCTGTAGCTGGTAAATTAAATTGTTACGATAAAAATGGCAAAAAAATAAAAAGTTTAATAGTTCCAAATCTTGAAGGGTTTAAACTTCTTGAAGATTTCGCTTTCGATGGAAGTAATCCTGATGTGGTTTGGGTAGCCAATGCAGCTGATTGTCTTATAAGAAAGATTTCTTTATCAAAAGGGAAAGTTCTTGCTAAAATTGGTGGAAATGGGAACGAAGCAAGTAAAATATTGCAAGTTTCACAGCTTGAATCAGACTCAAGTGGTAGATTGTATGTTGGAGATATTGCTAGAAGCAAAATTAGCATTTTTAATCCTAATGGTTCTTTTTTGAGGGAATTCAATTGGCAGTCTTCTGGTTTTGTTGTTGATAAAAATTCAAATTTACACCTGCTTCATTATTCAGATAGTTCTGGTTACTCTCATAGAACATACTCAATTAATGGACAATTATTACAAAACACTCATTTGGGTTTTGTAGCAAATATAAATGCGAAATTATTATCTGTTGATAAAGATAATAATTTAATATTGTCCATGATTCCAAAAGAAGGTTTCAAAGGAACTCTTTTATTATACAAAATAAATAAAACAGGTCTTGTAAAAGAAAAACTTGAATATATACCACCATCAACTCTAAATAGAGAAATTTATGTTCAAGATAATAAAATTTATCAAGTTGAAGCTGATTTTGAGACTGCTCCCAAAACTAGATTCATAGTAAAAACTCTAGAATGGGAAAAGAAAACATCACAAAAAAACGATGCAAAATAAAATCGAAAGAATCATAAAGATGAACAAAAGATTTAACTATATACTTTTTATTTTATTGTTATTAAGTTTTGTTATTCCAGTTCAAGCTATGGAAATAAACACCGAAGTTATAGCTGTGATACCACCAAATATAGCCTCAAATATGATTGGAATGAGAATATTCAAAGATCAAGCTTACGTAATGAATTCCAATGGCAATTATATAACCATTGATTTAATAACTGGTGTAATTTCCAATCATAAGTTAAAAACAGATAAAGTATTAGACTTTGATGTTGTTATAGGTAAAATAATATTCATTGATGGGAATGGCAAGTTGAGTGGCTATGCTTTTCCTAAATGGCCCAAGGGTACATACAATGATGTATGCAAAATAGAAGCCTGTGATCAAGGAGTTGTTCTGTCTGGTGGAACAAATGCATATTTTATTGCAAAAAATGCTACAAGTACAATAGAATTACCAGATTTTCCTTTTCCATTACCAATAAATAATGGTTTTTTATGGTCTTTAAATGTAGGCAAAGATAAAAAATGGGAAGCAAATCTTCACGATTGTTTTGGTAATTTAATGGGAAAAGTTTACAAATTTAGTGAATATTTCGAGCCTTCAGATTTAGAAGTAGGTCCAGAAGGTGTAGATGGTGAACTACTAGTTTCTGCTACCGAAGGAACAGTAAGAACATTGTCTCTAATAGGTAACAACGGACGAATGTTTTGGAAAATAAATACCAATGAGAAAGTTTGTCGTAGAGATGTAGCTTTTGGTCCAATGGGGGATTTCTTTATATTAGAAAAATCTCAAGATGAAAGTATAATTCTAAGTAGATGGAAATTCTCTACACCTGAAGGTTGATAAAATTATAAACCTTCACAGACTCTCCAAAGATACCAAGAAGCAATGGAACGATAAGGTTTCCATTGCTTTTCTGCATATTCTAGCATCATTTGTGGACTAGGCAGATTAGGATAAGTCCTTTTTAAAATAGCAAAACCTTTTCTAAGCCCTAAATCCTTACCTGATATAACATCTATTCTACCCAATCTAAAGATAAGCAACATCTCTACTGTCCACTGTCCAATACCTTTGATTTTAGTTAGCCTATCTATTATTTCATCGTTATCCATTTTATGTAGCTGTTTTAGATTAGGCAGTTTACCACTTGTTTCAAATTCTGTTAAATCTCTGATAGAATTAATCTTAGGTCTAGCAATACCAATAGCTCTAAGTTCATCATCTTCACTTCTGATAATATCTAATGGTCTAACAGAATTATTATTAAAAAGACTACAAAGCCGTCTAAATATTGCATAAGCAGCTTTTCCGCTAAGTTGTTGATAAATAATAGACTCTATCAATGCTTGATAAACAGATGAAAAAGAGTTTATCCTTAAATTGAATTCTGGAGCTATTTTGAAAAATTCTGCAAAATCCTTATCTTTTAAAGCAAGATAAGACTTAACTTCTGAAATATTAGCCTTTTCAATCTCTGTTTTCATAGTTTTTTTGATTATACACAAAAAAATATTATTTTTGGAACTTTTTTTATTAAAAATTAGTCTAACCATATATAACAAGGAGGCTTGCCCATGCGAAAATTTTTATTATCTATCATTATGGTATTCCTATTCACAGGCATGGCATTAGCTGCTGACATAACAATTTCTTCTAGTGTAGATAGAACAGAAGTTGAATTTGGTGATACAATTGAACTTACTGTTTCAATAAAAAAGCCAATGGAAAATCAGCCTATGAGCAGAAGTTTCAGTAATGGTGGTTTTTCTTTTAGTTTTAACAGTTCTAGCTTTAGTTCTTTTAGTGACGACGACACTACAGATTTTAATATAGAAAGTATTCCCAACTTTGATATTGCAGGTAGAAGACAATCGTCACAATCTCGAATGGTAAACGGAGTCGGCGAAAGCGTAAAACAGCTTGTTCTGACCCTCGTTCCTCAAAAAGAAGGCTCTTTAGTTATTCCTGCATTTTCTATGAAAGATAAAGATGGAAAAGAACATTCTTCATCTCCAATAACAGTAAACGTAAAAAAAGTTGCTGAAGAATCGGATGATGAAGATAGTTCAACCGCCAGTAGTAGCGAATCATCTAACTCAACTACAAACAATAATCCAGAAACAAAAAAAGAAAGCCTACTTTTTAATATATTAATATATATTGGGATTTTAATTTTAATCGTAATTGGAACTATTATAGCTTTTGCTTCTTATGTTGGAGCAAAAAGTAGAAAATTATCAGCAAACACAGACAATATAGAAGATGCTGTTATAATCAAAAAAGAAAAGTCAGAAGAACCTATACAAAAAAAAGAAGTAGAAAAGATTGATTTTGCTTCAAGATATGATTCATTAAAAAAGTTACATAAAGAAATATCTAATGAGTTTTATCGTAAAAGTTTTGAATTATTCAAAAAAGCTTGTTGCTATAAAAGTAAATCCCTAAGCGAAGATATGACTTATGATGAACTCCTAAAAAAGATTGGAGAAATCGCTGGAACAAAGAATATTGAAGAAGCTTCAAAAAGACTTTCTGAAGATATTGAAACTGTTATGTATGCAAATTCAATGCCATATCGTAAGCTTGTAGAACTAGAAACAGACATGAAAGAATTACTAAATTCATTGTAAACAACTTTGAGCAAATTGAGAATTGAGAATTTAGAGTTGAGAGTCGAGGTTTGCGTGTGTTCTTTCATATTTCTACATATTTGCACTAATTACACAGTATGTGGTAAAATATTTTTTATATAAAAATATATAGGAAAAGAAAATGGAAACAAGTCAGCTAAAACAAATCTATCAGATAATGACAGACAACGACTTTGATGAAATAGAACTACGTCTTGGACCTACAACTAGAATAAAAATGGCACGTTCTTCATCTACAAATAATAATTCAGACAAAAAATTTACAACTTCAAACGTTGCAAATACTACAGAAGTAAAAATACATAATGAAACTCAAACAAAAGATTCAACAGATACAAACAAAACCGAGATACGTTCAGAACTTGTTGGGGTATTTCAATTTATGGATGAAGACGAAAACTTCTTTCCAAAAGTTGGAGATGAAGTTGCAATGGGTGAAAAATTAGGTAAAATTCTCAGTCTTAATTCCATCAAAGAAATAAAATCGCCTATAGATGGACGAATTAGCGAAATATCTGTAAAAAAGGACGACATAGTAGACTACGGTCATCTTCTTTTTGTAATCGAAGATTCTTCAAATAAGGCTTAATCAGGGAGATATATTTTAATGATTTCTAAAATTTTAGTTGCAAACCGTGGCGAAATAGCTGTTAGAATTATCAGAACTTGTAAAAGCCTTGATATAAGAACAGTTGCAATATACTCTGAAGCCGATAAAGACGCTCTTCATGTTAAAATGGCTGATGAAGCCTATTGTATCGGTCCTGCAAGACCAGACCTTTCCTACTTAAATATGGAAGCCATTCTTACAGTAGCTCAGATGACAGAATGTGATGCAATCCATCCTGGTTATGGGTTTCTATCAGAAAATCCAGAATTTGCAGAAAAAACAGAACAGTTTGGCTGTGTTTTTATTGGACCTAGCTACAAAGCAATACGTTTACTAGGGCAAAAATCTGTTGCACGTGACATTATGAAAAAAGCTGGTGTTCCTGTAATGCCTGGCTCAGAATCATGTATTTCCTCACCAGAAGAAGGAGCTAAGATAGCAGACGAAATCGGTTATCCTGTTCTTATCAAAGCAACATCTGGTGGTGGTGGTAAAGGCATGAGATTAGTAGAAAAACCTGATGATTTTATAAAACTTTGTCAGATAGCTCAGTCTGAAGCCGCAAGTGCTTTTGGTGATGACAGAGTTTATGTTGAAAAATACATGATAAATCCTCGCCACATTGAAGTTCAGATAGTTGCTGACCAATGGGGCAGAGTCTTTGCATTAGGTGTTCGTGAATGTTCTATTCAACGAAGACATCAAAAACTTTTAGAAGAGTCTTCTTCTGTTGCTTTGACTCCAGAGCTACGTAAACAAATTGCAGAAACAGCTCTAAAGGTTGTTAGAACAATAAACAATGGAAAAGATGGAGTTATTTATCATAATCTGGGAACAGTCGAATTTTTGCTGGACGAAGACGGTCATTTCTTCTTTATGGAAATGAATACCAGACTGCAAGTTGAACATCCAGTTACAGAAATGACTTGTGGAGGTTATGATTTAGTGGCTCTCCAAATCGCTGATGCAATGAAAGAAGAACCACTTCCTTTAGAAAACGAAATTCTTGACACTCATGGTTGGGCAATAGAATGTCGTATCAATGCAGAAGACCCAACTTCTGCTTTTGTTCCTTCTCCAGGAACTATAGATAAATTTATAGCTCCTGGCGGGTTAAATATTAGGCTTGATACTGCTGTTTATGCTGGTTACAAAATTCCATGGTGTTATGATACCATGATTGGAAAGCTTATAGCTTGGGGCAATAACCGTGATGAAGCGATATCTAGAATGTTAGTAGCACTAGATGAGTTTGAAATAGAAGGTGTTGCAAATACAATCAGTTTCCATAAATATATTTTAAACAATCGAGATTTCTATCGTGGTAATTTTTCTACGGCGTTCGTAGAAAAGCATTATGATGACTACCTCAACAAAATTAAAATAGCTGCCAAAAAGAAAGGTTAATCATTTAATGGCAATAATAAAACCAGCGATTCCTTTTCCTGCAAAAGTTTTATCAGTAGAATCTCTGACAAAATATATTAAAGATATTGTTGAAAACGACAGTTTGCTATCTTCTGTCTGGGTTCAAGGTGAAATATCGAATCTTGTAAAAGCTGCCTCTGGTCATTGTTACTTTACATTAAAAGATGATAAAGCTGTAATAAAAGCCTGCTTATGGGCTGGGAACAGAAAATATATAACCACCAATTTCAAAAATGGTGATTTGGTAATGATTTACGGTGGGCTCTCCCTCTATGCCCCAAGAGGTGAATATCAAATTGTAGTTACTGATTTAAGACCTGCTGGTATTGGTGCACTTTATGAAGCTTATGAAAAGCTGAAAAACAAATTGCAAGCCGAAGGACTTTTTGATCAAGAAAGAAAACTTCCCCTACCCTTCTTGCCTAAAGGTGTAGGAGTTGTAACTTCATCAACAGGTGCTGTAATAAAAGATATTTACAGAGTTATAAGACGACGTTTTAAAAATATGCCTATTTATCTTGTTCCAGTAAAAGTTCAGGGTGATGGAGCAGCAAAAGAAATAGTAACTGGCATTGAAAGATTAAATGCAGATTCAAGAGTAGATGTTATAATTGTAGCAAGAGGTGGTGGCAGTCTCGAAGATTTATGGGCGTTTAACGAAGAACCTGTTGCTAGAGCGATAAGCGATTCAAAAAAACCTATAATTTCCGCTGTAGGTCATGAAACAGATACAACAATAGCAGATTTGGTAGCCGATAAACGTGCTGCCACTCCATCTGTAGCTGGTGAGTTGGTTGTACCTGTGAAAGATGATTTAATAGAACTTATAAAGCAAAAAAAACAACGTTTAAACAGAATTATTAAGAGCATTTTTACTATTCAAAAACAAAGATATGAAAAATGTGCCCAATGTAGATTTCTTATTAAACCATCTTTGCTTGTTGCTGAACGCAGAAACAATGTAATGAATCTGTCTAGGGAGCTAGATATTGGATTCAAAACATTTATAGATAATTTGAAACATAAATTTGAACTGCTAAATGCAAGATTTATTTCGTTAGACCCAATAGTTCTTTTAAAGCGTGGCTACATTATGGCTACAGATGAAAAGGGTAAAGTAGTTACTTCTGTTGCAATGCTCAAAAAGGGGCTGGCATTGAAACTAGGTTTTGCTGATGGATACGCAGGCGTAACAGTTGATAATGTTATAGTTTCAGAAGGAGAAGAAAATGGCTAAATATTCTGAAAAAGATGTTGAAAAATTAATAGCGATGACTCAGGAAGATATAGACAAATTAGACTATGAAACAGCAATGGCAAAATTAGAAATAGCTGTTGATGCTCTTGAAGAAGAAGGAACTTCTTTAGAATATGGTTTAAAACTATATTCCGTAGGCACAGCACTTTCGAAAAAATGCAGTGCCGCTTTAGATAGTGCAGAAGAAAAAATGTTACAACTTTTAGGAACTGTTCAAAATCCGTCAGAAATACCTTTCGACCCAGAAAAAGAAGGTAGATAGGCTTTATGGAACAAATAAAATCAGATATTTTTTTGTCTAAACTTTCTACTATAGCAGAAAATGTTAATAAATATTTAGATAATTGGCTTCCACAAAAAGAAGAAGAATATTCTGCAAATTTAAATGAAGCAATGAGATATAGCGTTATGGCTGGCGGAAAACGTATCAGACCAGCTTTAACCGTTCTTGTAGCAGAAGGTTTAGGTTATAAGAATGAAGCCAATTATAGAGCTGGCTGTGCTTATGAGCTTTATCATTCGGCAAGCTTGATTCACGATGATTTACCTTGTATGGATGATGATGATTTGAGAAGAGGCAAACCAACAAATCACAAAGTCTTTGGAGAAGCAACAGCTGTATTGGCTGGTGATTGTCTAATGCTTATGCCTTATGAATGGTTTGCCAGACTTTCTGAATATGGCATTTCTTCCGAAAAAATAGCAAAAATAATAAGAATAGCCAATGAAGCATTTACATATAGAGGAGTAATTGGTGGTCAAATGCTTGATTTGCTTTATGAAAACAAAAAGATAGATCAGAAAACCCTAGAATCAATTCATTTAGGGAAAACCGCCGCTCTTCTCCGTGCTCCAATACTTACAGGTGCTATATTAGCAGATGCAACTGATAAAGAATTGGATAGTCTAAAAACTTATTCCCAAAAAATAGGATTATTATTTCAAATCATAGATGATATTCTTGATATAGAAAGCGATACTGCTACTCTAGGAAAGAACGTAGGGCGAGATTCCGCTCTAGGTAAGTCTACCTATCCAGCTTTATTGGGTCTTGACGGTGCTAAAGACTATGCAAAGAAAACTTACCAAGAAGCTATTATTTCATTAGAACCTTTTGGTAATCGTCTTTCTGACTTAAAAGCTCTTGCTTTTTATTTGTTGAACAGAAAATCATAATGAAAAATGCGGCTATAATTGTTGCTGGTGGCTTAGGTCATAGAATGAACTCCGCACTCCCAAAACAGTTTATGAATTTGGGAGGGAAACCAGTTGTTCAATGGAGTCTTGAAAGTTTTAACCAATCAGAAACAGTAAAAAAAATAGTTCTTGTTCTTCCAGAAGATTGGATAGAAGACGGAAAAAGATACATTTCAAGTTTTAAAACTCAAAAAGAATTTTTAATAACTAAAGGAGGAAAATTAAGACAGGATTCAGTCAGAAACGGTTTGGAAATGGTCGGCGAAAGTTTTGATTTTGTTGCTGTACACGATGCTGCGAGACCAGGTATTACTCCAGAACAAATAAATAATGGTTTTGAAATGGCAGAGCAAAATGGCAACGCAATATTTGCCGTACCTTCTTATGATACTTTAGCTAAAGTAATTGATAACGAAATTATTGACAATATAGATAGAAATGTTATTTTCAGAATACAGACACCTCAAATTTTCAGATATGATATTTTATTTAAGGCTTTGGAAAAAGCAAAAAATGAAAATATTATAGGCACTGATGAAGCAACTTTGGTAAGAAAAATAGGTTATAAAATCCATATAATTCTAGGTTCTGAAAAAATTGCTAAAATTACAACTAACGAAGATTTAGAAATAGCTGAATTCTTATTTAGCAAAAGGAATTAATGATGAAGAAGACACTGATTGTCCAAGCTCCTGCAAAAATTAATTTAGGTTTATGGGTAAAAAATAAACGTCAAGATGGTTATCATGAACTAGAAACATACTTTCAAACAATTTCACTTATGGATAACGTAACTCTTCACCAAAGTTTTAATGAAGGAATAAGAGTAACTTGCAACAATTCAAGAGTACCCTCTGGAGCTGACAATATTGTATTCAAAGCCGCTAAGATTTTTCTAGAAAAATTTGGCATCGAGCCTGCATTAAACATACATATAGAAAAAAGAATTCCTATGGCTGCAGGATTAGCTGGAGGAAGTAGCGATGCAGCTGCTGTTTTAACAGGTTTGGCAAGACTTTACGAACGAACAACTTCTTTGTCTGAATTTATGGAAATGGCCGCATTCTTAGGTTCTGATGTTCCTTTCCTTATAAAAGGCGGTTTGGCTAAAGGTTCTGGTCGTGGAGAAATTCTAGAATATTATGATATGCCCAAAAACCCAATTTTTGTGGTAGTTGTAATGCCTCACGATGTGTCTGTCTCTACTAAATGGTGTTACGACAATTATACTCCAAGTGAAAACGAATTCAAAGGAAGAAGCTTCTCCATGATTTTAGAGGCTTTTCAAAATTGTGATTTCGCAAAATTAAACAGAGTAATCTTCAACGATTTAGAATCAGTTACATTACAGCGTTTTCCTATTCTTCAACGCATAAAAGAACTATTATCTAGTATAGATGATAGTGTAGTTCTTATGTCTGGTAGTGGTCCCGCAATATTTGGACTCTTCGATGACAGACGAAAAGCCCTTCATGCAGTAAGCTTAATGAAAGGCATACCTGCCGATGTGTTTGTTGAACACGTTTGCAAGAAAAAGTTTTAGTTTTTATTTTACTTTTATTCCGTATAGTGTTATCTTAATTGTGCTGAGTTTTGTTTTTACGGCATAAATACTATAATTACCCTAAGAGTTGTTGCTCTTGCAGTAACTCTTGAGTTTTTCTTTCATGAAAGGATAAAAAATGGCTTACGAAGCACCTCATGTAAAAACCACATCTGATAAAATAGCTCCTTATGTTCTTGTTTGTGGCGATCCTGCAAGAGCATTAGAAATTGCTAAATTATGCGAATCTTACGAAGAAATCTCTTATAATCGTGAATATCGCACTTTAGTTGGAACATACAAAGGCAAAAAAATTACAATTACATCTCATGGTGTTGGTTCAGCTGGTGCCGCAATTTGTTTTCAAGAGCTAATCAATCTTGGTGCAAAAATAATAATTAGAATGGGGACCTGCGGTGGTATTCAAGACGGCTTAGGTCAAGGCGACCATATTGTAGTTAGTGGTGCTGTTCGTGAAGATGGCGTTTCTCCACTAATGGTTCCATTAGGTTATCCTGCTATAGCAGATAACGAAGTTTGCGATGCGATAGTTAAAGCCTGCGATGAAGTTGATGCTCCTTATAAGAGAGGCTTAGTTCTAACTAGTGACTTGTTCTATCCTTCAAAAGTAATGGAATCATCTCTAGCAACATATCAAAGAGCTGGTGTTTTAGGTGCTGAAATGGAAGTGGCTACTTTATTAGTCATTGCCTCTTTGAATGGTATCAAAGCAGGAGCAATAGCTACAGTAGACGGCAATCCTTTAAAATGGAATGAAGGAAACTATGACCCACACGGTACAAAAGTTGCTGAAGGCAAAAAGCGAATGTTAAAAATTGGATTAGAAGCGATTATTAAACTGTTTTAGTATTACACTTATTTTTATTAAATAATTACTTAAAACTATTACTTCGGTGTCTAAATAACGAAAATTTGTGGTTTGCCACGTAACGACGCATACTTTGTATGCTCGTAATTGTAGAAGTTAAATAATTAGTTACATTTTCTTAGATGAAAAAACAATTATTGTTATTTATAAAACATATACAGAATCGTAATAATGCCCCCTTTCGTAAAGGGGGATGTCAGGCTTTTAGCCTGACAGGGGGATTTTTAATAATTATAAAAAACCTCTCTGCGACTCGCTAGCCATCCTGGCGCTCGCTTGCATAGGCACTTCCTGTGCCTTATGTCAGCTAACGCTGACTTCTCCCCTTAAAAGGGGAGCAATTTTATGGTTTATTT